>NZ_JBHTCA010000037.1:0-25614 GCF_042665215.1 Hydrogenophaga atypica | reverse complement strand
CCCCGTGACCAGGCGTCGTACCACCTCTGAATCGATCTCTGACATACGCGTCCACCTTGTTCTACATGGACACGTAGCTTCCTCTCTCAGGCACTCTGTGGAAAGACGTAGTTCAATGACCGCTTACGTTCATCGAACGACACGGCCGGGATGATGCAGCGCTGGCCGCGCGCCCATGGGTGCTTGTAGCTGGCCTTGGCCGCCAGTTCCTCAGAGCGTGCGTTGTTGGTGCTGTACGGCAGCTTGGCCGCCTTCGCAAACCACGGGATCAGGCCCCACTGGCCCACCACCATCTCGCGGCTGTAGCCTGTGTCATCGCGTAAACAACGGATGAAGGGGCCTGGCGACCGAGGGAACACGCCACCACCGCGCCAAGGGTTGCGCGCGCCGATCCCCCACACTTGTTCGATGTGGGCGTCAGTGGGCGAGACGTAGCGATTGCACATGGCCAGCAGGATAGCCGAGTGGTCCTGCCCTCCCATGAACCCGGGAGGCCCCGGCTTGTCATTCGTTCACAATGCCGCCATGGACGACCTCACCCAAGCCAACGACGATGCCGAGCGCGCAATGGAGGAACTGTTGGCGCTGCAGGCGAAGCAGGCGGCCGGCGACGTGTCCATTGAGCTGGTGATGGCCTTGGCCAAAGCGACCTACGCACTGGAGGGCGTGATGCTGGCCCAACGCGCTGGCTCCCTGCGAATCAAGCGCAGCTCGTTCGATCAACAGGTTGACCATGACTCGACCGCATGGGCTACGCCTGCCCAACCGCGCGGTGGTGCCGATTCGCTACACTGAGCCTGTCGGTCCCTGAGCGAGCTATGTCACCACTGGGAGCAAAGGTTGCAGTGTCCGTCGTCGTGTAGCCGCCGATCCAACTCATAAGGAGCATCAATGCAGACACAGCCCGCATCAGATGTCGCGTCTAATTGGTGCTTCCTTCTTCGTCGCGAAGAACAAGCGGCCGCTCTGAGTCAGAGGTACCTGCGTTACGTCGCCCGCTTTGAGCGCAGGGACAACCGCAGAGCATGGTTGCGCTACATCGTTGGCAGCCCTGTGACCGCACTGTCCGCCATCTTCAAACGTAAGCCGCTGCCGCTCGAATTGCGCAGACAGCCGCTGAGCGAAGTAGATTTCCAACACGAATTGTTCTTGGGTTCTATCAGACGCATGTCCGCGACGGATTGAGTCGGCGTTCGGGGCGAGTCATCCTCGACAGCAATGGCGGCAGTGTCAGTCCTGGTATCGCCACCGGCACCCTCGCCTAGGGTTTCGCAGATCAGGGGAGCGGCAACCGGGCACCACGCTCTGCCACCCAATAGGAGGTTGTCGACATGGCGATGTGCCGCATTTGCCTGCAAAAATTTCAGCGCCTGAAATTCGAGACTCATGACATAGGCGTTTGCGGCCGATGCACTCACTACCTTAACGACAGCCCGGAGCCTGCCTCCGCTGCAAAGGAGAGGATTGCTGAGATGCTGGGGCGCGGCATGGAGCGAAGGGCCTATGCCGATCTCGAATCTGACGAGGAATGGAAGCAGCGCCGTGCCGCGCAGCGGTTGGGCGACATGGACTCAGCGGTGGATGGTGCCCTACCCGGATGGTTGAACAGACTACTTACTGACCCAGCGAACCGGAACAAGAATTTCAAAATGATGCGGGCTTTCCGACGCGGACTGCTGCGTATGAACGGTCCACCCCGGTGGTCCTACCCGTCAAACTGGAAAACTGTTGCCTATGCAGTACGCCAAAGAGACAAGTGCGCGTGCAAACTGTGTGGCGCAAAAGGCGTCCAGCTTGATGTTCACCACATCGTCTACCTGAGCAATTACGGCACAAATCAAAAAAGCAACTTAGTCACGCTTTGTCGCCCATGTCACGAAAAGGAGCACGGCCGCAAGTTCGATTTTGGAGAGGAACACGACCCCGAATCACAATCACCAATCCGACCGCCACCAGGTCTTGTGAGGTCGGCGGGGTTCCAGGCCGTACCACCGCCACCGCAACCGCAGCGGCCTCCAACGCCACTTCCACCCGAACCAAAGCGCGAGCGAGAACAATCACTGGCGCGGATTGATCTGACGTGTCCCGGTTGCAGCGCAAAGCTGACTTCGGCCCTTGAAACCGGTAGGCTTGCCGATCTTCGAGTGCGGTGCCCCGTTTGCGAGTGCGTTTTCAGCGCGTCTGATGGACTCGAAAGTAGACTGATCGCTCGCAAGGATCCTGGCCCAACCTCTATCCTGGCCTCTAATCCAAACTCAGAAACACGCAGCCCTCTGCCAAGCACTCAGCCGTCACCGCCCCAAACGCACAAGCCGGCAGGGTCTCAGGCACCACCACAAGCCAATCAGAACCTGGGACACCAAAAGCCTTCACAGTCGAAATCAACAAGGCTCCCCGTTGTGTGTGGGCACTGCGGCGCCATCCAAACCCTAGACCACGCAATTGAGGCTGGCGAGTATGTGCGTTGCAGGCTCTGCAAGCTGCCATTTCAGTATGGGGTGACGGCAGATTCTCAGTCCGCGCTACGCCATACAGCGCCGGCAACAGCCGCGTCACAAGACATCTCATCACGACCTCTAGGTGTTCGTGTCGACGCAAAGTGCCCGAGCTGCAATGCATTACTTAGTGCGGTCTTGGAGCCGTCAAACGGAAAACGGATCAGGTGCCCGGTTTGCACCACAGTTTTTTCACATGGCTCGCCACCCCTAGCGACCGCTGCACAGCCACCTACCGCGCAAAGTACCTCCGCGCCTGCAACTGTGCCAGCGGCAATTTCTCCGGAGGCTCACCGCGTCAGTGCTAACACATCGGACAACACGTGGTTTTACGTGCTCATATCACTTGCCATCGCTGGTCTGGTGTTCAGCGTCCTACTCGATTGAGGGGCAGACTACGAATCAGTTGGGTGGCCAGAGACCCCGGCAGGAGGCACAGCACCACACAGAAACAAGCTATGAATTCCCCTCATCCTTTAACCCCTCCTAGGAAGGGGCAAGCACAGAGGCTGATTCTCCGGACACACGACCGATGCCATTCGTCTATCAGCGAGCTCAACCAGTTGACGGAAATCCCCCGTCATTCCGGGCATTGAGCCTCGCTCAGGTACCACCGTTCGGTGGCAAATCTGAATTACTGGCACCGGTGCGCTGCAGGAACTCCACAACCTCGCGCCGCCTCGCCGTGTCAGGCCCGTTGAGCGTGTGCGCTAGCCTCACCGCGCGCTCTGCATCTGTCAGTGGGTGGGTGTAGTCATCGCCATCGTTGACGCTCGCCTCCAAGGCGGCCAGTCTGGTTTCAAGGCTGGCCATGATCATTTCCAACATGACAGTTGACCTTGGAAATGGCTTTGCTGTAGTCAACCCCGTGCGTTGGGGTAACGAAGCACAATGCGACGTACTTGCGGCACCGGGGACGCTGAGCCTTGGCCCGCGCGATAGCCTGTTCAGGCGTTTCGGTTTCCGCCGTAATGGCCAGAGCACAGCCCTCATCTGGTTTTGGGGCTACTTCTTCCAGCTTTGAGATGCGCTGCAGCAGGCTACTCATGATGCCTCCTTGGGGTCACCGTGGAAATCTAGATCGCGCTGCACGGGCAGGAACGGGCTTGGCTTGCGTAGCACCTTGGTCAGCACGGCGGCCACACTCTGACGGGAACCCCACGGCGGCACTTTCCAATGCTTCCCGGCGAACTGCATCAGTTCGTCGTCGGTCAAGGCTTCAAGGTCAACGTGCGCGGCCGATTCTTCAAGCTTGCGCACCCGTTTATCAAGTCTTGGCATGTGTCTTCTCCAATGCCGCCACGCGGGCAGCGAGGTCATCAATTTCAGTCACCCGGGCCAGCGAGCCAATCGCCCCAATCAGGGCCGCCCCCTGGCCAGGCGATAGCTCGCCAGCCTCGATGGCGCCCAGCACCGCCTGGCCACGCTCGGTCAGCGTGGAGCCAGGCAGTTTGAGCACCTGGGCAGGGTCAACAGACTTCAGGGGAGCGACGGCACGCTCCAGCAGCAGGCGGGCAGCACCCACATCACCGTCCAAGGCCTTTGTCATCAGCGTGTCTAGCAACTCGGGCACGCGAGCAGAGATGGCGGCACGCAGCTTGGCCACCTCGCCGGTGCCGGGCTTGCGGCCGCGCGGGTTTCCGCTTTCACCCGGTCGCCAAGCTGTGGCAGGAAGTTTGCGTGTCGTCATGTTGGTTTGTGCTTTGGTTGTGCTGTTTCACACCGGCCTGCTGGTCAGAATCTTTATCAGCCGATCCGTGAGTAGGTCGGGCTCGGCCGAGTAGTCGGTGCACAGGTCATCGGGAAGAGGCGCTCGCAGTTCATTGGGATGGCCATCCACCACGAACGCAACCGCGTTGAGGCACTCATGGCCGATGTGAGAAACGCAGGTGTCGCAGCGGTGCAAGTACTTGTGGGGCATGGTTTCCACTATGGTCATGTTTGGCCCCCGTTCGCCTGGGCCAAGCGGTATCGGCTTGCAACGCGGCCAACACCGCGCACCACAAGTTCCAGCACACCGTCAGCCACGAAAGCCGACAGCACCTTGCTGGCGTCGGTGAAGTGCATGCCGGTCATTTCGCCTGCCTGGCGAGCCGAGACAAAAAACGGCTGGTCACCAGCGTGTGCCTGAAGGGCCATGCAGATGCGATAGAGGCGGTTGCCTGCCTCCCCGTAACCGAGCGCCACAATGGTGTCAGGCAGCGGCGCGCCGCAATCGATGCCGCTCAAGATCGCCGCCAGCGTGGCACCGTGTGGGCTGCGCACCTTCTCCCAACCCCGCAGGAAGTCAATCCAGGTGGTGGCAAAGTCTTTGGTGCCAATAACCGGCAGCGCCTGGCGGTGCCACTCCTGGACCATCACGCGCAGTTCATCGCGGGTCGCATCTGCGCGGGTGCCCTTGAGCCAGCGGGCCAGCTCGAACAGCTTCTTGTTGCGCTCGCCCTCGATGGCGGGCAGAGTCTGGTGCGGAAGACCTACAGAAGAGAACGGAAGATGACTGCTGTCATCCTCTGTGCTCCTCTGTTCTCTTCTGTAGGTGGAGTTCTCATCAGAGCCACGCAGTGCATCAGCCACCGCAGCGAAGCCCGACAGTTCGACCAGCGGACCATCCTTCAGCGGGCGGCCGGTCATGGTCAGGTAGCGGCCCTGGCTGTAAAGCTCGACGTTGATGCCATCCAGTTTTCCACGGCGACCGCCGATGTTCGGCCCGTAGCCCCAACCATGCAAGCCAGTGCCGGACGGGCTCAGCTCGATGAACTGGCAGCCGATGCGGGCCAGCAAGGCCATGGCCGCAGGATCGGGCGCGCCGTCGTGAACAACGTGGTCCAGGTCCACGCCGACGATGCCGTCACCGGCCAGCACCAGACCGACGCCATCGCGATTGCCCTCGCTTTCCTCGTAGGCGGTCTGGGCCTGGTCGAAAGTACCCCATGTTGCGGGGTCGACCACACTGGCCTTGCGGCGCAGTGCGGACGGGTCATAAGGCACCTTGGCCTTGTGGCAGACCCAGCGAGGCACGCGGCGCAAGGCAGCGGGCATGTGGGAGAAGTTTGGAGCCAACATGGTTAGCCTCCCGTCGCCGCAGCCTGTTTTCCGGCCTTGGGCTGCGTGCACGAATCGACTTGCTCACCGCCAATCAAGAGTGCGAGCCTTGCCATTCCTTTTGCTGTCACGCGGGCCTGGGTGGACACCCATTCGGTGCCATCAGACTTTTCGCCGGTGACGACCTTGTGCTCCATCACGCCCATCTTCAGGCGGTCCTGATAAGCCAACCAAGTCGAACCCATCGGACGGCGGTAAATCCAACCCATCTGCTGCAGACGAGCGGTGAACTTGCGCGGCGGAACCTGCAAGGCCTTGGCGGCGTCGTTCAGGCAGAAACTGCCGTCGCTGGCAGTCTCCAGTCGGTCCAACGCCTCGGCCTTCGGGGTCAATGCATCCACCCGGCTCTCCAGCGCGAGCACCTTCTCCGTGTAGCCCAGCAGGACGTGGCGAAGCTTGGCCGGGTCGTTGAGCGCCTTCATTGGGTCGGCGGCGTCGGCCTCCAGCTCCTGCCAGCGGTCCACCAACCGGGCGGTGAACTCGGGCGAGAGCTGGGCCACGATGATGTAACTGTCGCGCTTGCCGATGCGGTACAGCTTCTCCACCACGCCGTTGGCCGATTTTTCCCCATCCACAACTTGTGGGTAGGATATGACACCCTTTTCCGCCAGGGTGTCGATGGTCCGTTTCACGCTGTCGTGGCGCTTCTCGGTCAGGTCGGCCATTTCCTTGCTGGTCATGGTCAGGGCTGCGCCGCTGCTGGGGATGATGTTGCTCACAGCGTCACCTCTGCCATGGTGGGCTCGCTCACCAGTTCGTAGTACGCCACACGCTGGTGCACGAACGAGTCGGAATCGACGGCGGCGACGAGGTGGGTTTCGATCACAAAGCCACGGCGCCGCAACTCACGAACACGGCCGGCGGGATGAGAAATGCCAGCCGCACGCAGCTCGTATGTACCGCGATTGGCCAGGAGCAGCATTGCCAACAACAGTTGGACTTGGGCCTCGGTATCGAGGGCATGCACGATGTGGCGACGGCCTTCAGGTTGCGCGCCGTGGGCCCCGGCAGTAAACTGCTGCTGGTCCTTTGCTTTGTGATGTGCACCGGACTTCTGAAACCCCTTGGCCTGGCCGCCTTGGGGTTTTTTCTTGGGCGGGCGGGGCTGCTGGTGTTTGTCAGACATGAGCCACCTCCTTCTCGGCCGTCAACGTGGACAGGACACGCTGCACATCCGAGAGGCTGGTGAACTGACCGGTGAAGGCGTCGCGGCTGAGAACCAGCAGCGGCTTGCCGTCGTCGGCCTCGATGTGCTGCAGCATGGCACCAGCGCGCGCGGCTTCGGCCTGCGTGGTGCAGAACTCTTTGCGGTTGAAGGTGGGCGCGAACATCAGACCACCCCCAGTGCTGCCTTGATGCCCGCAACGGGCCAGGCCAAACGCTTGTTGACACGCACCGGGCGGACGGGGCCATCCTCGCGCATTGCCCACAGACGGAGCGTCTGTTCGGCACGATTGAGGTGCGCCGCAGCTTCGGCGGTTGGGAGTGCACTACGCGTTTCTTGCGTCAGCGGCACGAGTTGAATTTGCTTTGCAGACATGTCGCCCTCCTTGGGCTTGTTGAACACGACTGCATTGCGATGCCGGCGATTTTTCTCATATCAAATCGCCGTCATTTCTCATAGACAGATCACCGGCATTTTTGGGTCGAATCGCCGGTATATGCCACCAAAACCACCGGCAAACCTGTGACTGGTCAATGGTCTCTCGAGCGTGGATCGATGATGCTGAACTTGACGTAGGTGGCTTCAAAGTGACCTTCGAGAAGGCGCCATCCTGTTGCTTCCGACATCTGAAAACGCTCTCTTTTGGCCATCCAGGCCATCACCTCATATGGACAGAACAAGCCGGGGTAGCCGCCACGACCAGGCTTTCCGGGCACTTTCTGTGCTCGTTTGAGTGGGCCCTGTAGCTTCTCAAAATGTGACGCTTTCAGCCCAAAACCCCCGAAGACTGACAGCAGTTTGTCGGGCATCGCAAGCACCTTGTAGTCAAGGACTTGCTCTATTTGGGTGTCTGAATCTTGGGCCTCGCGGGCGCCTTGGCGTTGAATGCCGTCCACTTCGCTCGCAGATGCAGTTTCCAATCCGGCGCTTAACGGAACCACCGTTCTTTCTACGGCCACACGTACCCGAGGGTCGATTTGTAGACCGTGAAGCTCCGCTAGCCCCACCCAGTCCCGGAGCGATCGCTTGACTCCATCGTGCCCATGGCTCTCAAGGGTGTTCAAGGCGCTCCTGTACCTTGGAAGATCAGCATTTGGCGGTGAGGCTTGATTGGGGTCAGGGTAATGGTCTGGATTGATACCAGCCATAAGCATTGCGGCGTGCTTGGCTTGAACCGTTGGTAGTGACGACCAGCGCCCCGCATCAAGTTCATGACCCAGGGCTACCAAATCAAAGCCATCAAACAACGCCGCCTCTTCTTCCAATGCGTCGGGGGTGTCTGGAAGTACGGAATCAAATTTCTGTTCATCGTCTGACACTGCCCCGCCTGTGTTAGCGGGAAGAAGCTCTAGCACTTTAGGCGGCGACCATGCGTCGCCACGCAGCCGCTCAATGGCCTCCTGCGCCCACTCAACCTTTTGCTTTGCCTTACGCACTGCGCCACTGTTCTTACTCCCGGTGTCCGGCGCCACCTTGACATCATCCAGCCGCTTGAATGCAGCCTCTACATCCGCCTCGTCACGCTGATATTCCGGCGTTGTCTGCACTATGAGCATCATGGCGGTCCGCCGACCGTCGAATATCTTTCTCACCATCGCACGACGCCAGGACTCAAAGGCAGCATCACTCTCAACCTTCAATGCCTCTACCTGCTCTCGAAGCCCAATCAAGAGCGCGCGAGCGCGGTCTATGTTGCCCTCTCTCGCTTCGGCCTCCGCCAGCACACGGCCGTACTCGTCTTCAGCGACGCGCCACTGGTTCTGTTTTTCAGTTGGCTGCACTCCGACAACTGCTGATGCAGTACGAACAATCGCGAACGCCCGGGTTACACCCCGGCGGGCCTTGCGTGCATCGGGGTGTGCAAGCAGTTCACGATCGGGGCCGGCGTCCCAGTCACCGTAGTGGCCAGCAATATCGCCCCCAAGGCCCCCCATCATCCAGGCGGCCAACTGGTACTCATCGAATGGGAAGGGCAACCCCGGTTCATGATTCGGATCATTGGGTTCGTCCGGATGATCTTCCAAATCCCAGCAAGGTTTCCAGAGGTACTGCGGCAGCCAGAAACTGACATCCGCACACCCGTCCTTGTCCGGCCAAACACCACGGTCATCAATCCGAAGAAAGTTCAGCCCGTCATAAGCACCACCGGGTCCAAACAACCCTGAACCGTCGATGATCATCTGCGCGTTGGATTTGTCGTACTTGTCCATGTGCACTCCCTCAGTGCAACCCCGAAAATAGAAGCTCCAGCAGGCGGGTCAGGGAAACCCGCTTTTCGGTTCGCGCGCCTAGCTGGGGCAAAACTGAATCAGGCCGCCATCAGCGGCGCCGGCCGCACGCGCAACGGTTTTTTCTTGAACTTCAGCCCTGCCTGCCACATGTCATAGGCGGTCTGCTGGCCCATCCACAAGCGTGCATCGCCACCCCTATCCTTGCCCAGCCAAGCCTCCAGGCGCAGGGCCATTTCAGGGGAGACGGCAGCGTGTCCGTTCAACAGCCGGGACAGCGTGACGCGCGCCACGCCCAACTGTTCGGCGGCCTCGGTCACGGTCAGACCCAGCGCAGGGAGAACATCCTCGCGCAGCGTCAGGCCAGGGTGCGGGGGGTTGAACATCTCGGTCATGGTGTGGTTCTCCGGTCGGTCAGTGGTAGTCCTGGTAGTCCACCAGCACAGCATGGACGCCCTCAAAGGTGAACGTCATGCGCCAATTGCCATTCACCCACACGGCATAGTGCCCGGCCAGGTCGCGTCCGCTCAGGGAGTGCAAACGCCAGCCGGGCAGATTCATGTCGGCAGGACTGCTGGCCTCGTTCAAGCGGGCCAGTTGGCGCGCCAGCCTGGGCGCATGGGCGGCTTGAATGCCGGCCTTCGTGCCGCGCTCGAAAAAGGCCTGCAGCCCTTTGTGACGGAATGACTTGATCACGGCTTATTGTATCGCGTTGCGTTACGCATTGCACTATTCATGCGACCACCACACGCAGCTTGCCGACCTCGTCAACTGGCACAAACTTCACGCCCGCCAGGGTCAGCACATGCGCGGTGATCTGCTCGACGTAGGGGCGCAGGGCATCAATGCTTCGGGGCTTGTACCCCTCGGCTGTGGCACTGGGTCTGTGCCCCTGCACCTGGGCAATGGCACCGGCAGGCGCGCCAGCCGCCTCACCCAAAAGGGCGAAGGAGCGGCGCAAGCCGTGGATGGTCAAGTGGTCGATTCCCGCGCTCTTGAGTGCTGTTTGATGACTGGACCTTGGATCGGTCAGGCGCCCGGACTTGCTGGCACTCGCGAAAACAAACTCGCTCTTGCGCGGCAGGCTGCCCAGCAGCCAGGCGAGGTAGGCCGACAGCGGGATGGTGCGGGTGTCGCCCACCTTGTCCGCCAGCGTGACCTTGCGCCACCGGAAATCGATGTGTTCCCACTTGAGGGCAGCCACCTCCTCACGCCGCGCGCCGGTCAGCAACAGCGTGCGCAGGTAGGCCGATGCCACCGGGTTGGCCAACTGCATCACGCCCGACCACCATCCCGCCACCTGGGCCGACTCAAGGGCATCGGTGCGCCGGCTCTCGCCTGTGCTCGGCAAAGTGTCCAAGATGGCAGGCGCCCGACCTGCATCAGAGTCCACCAGATCGCGGTACTCACGCCGACCGGCACACCAGCGCAAGAAGCCCCGGAACATCATCAGTGCGCGGGCAGCCTGGTGCTTGCCGGCCTTGGCCTCGCGGTCGTGCCACACCTTCAGCGTGTCCTCGTTGATTTCAGCCAACGGCATGGCAAGCAGCGGGAAGATGGGGCCTGGCCGGGTCAGGCCAGTGCCACGCTTTTTCTTTTCGCCACCAGCGGCGGCCATCTTCTGCAGATCGGCCAGGTAGCGCGGCTTCCATGCTTCGCGCCGCTTCGGCTTGCCGTTGGCCATGTAGCTCGGCCAGAGGTCACCCACCGTCAACGCTTTGGCCGCCTGCTCTGCTTTTGCTGCGGCCGCTTCGGCGGCCTTCTGGCGCTCCACCTCGCGGGGGTCGGTGCCACCGTCGATCATCTGCTTCAACTCGGCGGCACGCTTGCGGGCCTTGTCCAGCATCCAGTCGGCAGCAGTGCCAATGTTCACGCGGATGGTGGCGCCGTTCAACCTGCCTTCAAAGGCGTAGGTCTTGCGCCCGGAAGGGGTAGCCCGCAACATCAAGGCCGGCGCCTCGGTGTCCCACAAAAAGGCCTGCGCCTTGTCAGGCGGGCAAGCGAAGGCATCGACCCTGCCAGCCGTCAATCGCACTCGGTTTGAACCTGTTGCCATATTTCCGACAACGGCACTCAACTACTTGTAGGCAATCTGTAGGCAAATTTGACCAAAAAAGGCAAATCCAGATCAACACAAGCAAGCCAAGAAATCCGTCTATGTTGTTGATTTTTATAGATTCTACCTATGCCCATCAACACAGGCAAACACCCCTATTCACTCATTCGTAATGAGAAGGTCGGGGGTTCGACTCCTCTCTCCGGCACCACATCAATAAAAGCCTCTCGCTGTCATGGCGGGGGGCTATTTTCATGGGCATCCCAGGCGCTCAGTTCGCCTTGCGCGCGTGGTTGACCGCCGTGCGCAAGCCCAGCAAATAACTGTCCACACCAAAGCCGGCGATCTGGCCCTGGGCGATGTCAGCGATCACCGAATGGTGGCGGAAGGGCTCGCGCGCGTGCACGTTGGACATGTGCACCTCCACGATGGGGCAGGCCAGGATGGCCAGTGCATCGCGGATACCGTAGCTGTAGTGGGTCCAGGCGCCGGCGTTGATGACGACCGCGTCCACCTGATCGGCATGGGCCTGGTGGATGCGCTCGCACATGGCACCCTCAAAGTTGGTCTGAAAGGTCTCCACAGCCACGCCCAGCTCCTGGCCCAGGGCCAGTAGCTGCGCATCGATGTCTGCCAGCGTGGCGGTGCCGTACTGCGTGGGGTCGCGTTTGCCGAACATGTTGAGGTTGATGCCGTGCAGGACGAGGACGTTCATGGGTTCTCCGAGGTCAAAAACGGTTCAATGATCGGCGCGGTGCAATTTGGCGTGGATGCGCTGGGTGGTGCGCCACACCGCCCACAACACCACCGGCACCAGCGCGCCGGCGGCCAGCTCGGGGTGCAGCGGCAGGCCAGCGGCTTTGCCGGCCTTGGCCAGGTAGAGCAACAGGCTGATCACGTAGTAGGAGATGGCAGCGATGGACAGGCCTTCCACAGTGCTTTGCAGGCGCAACTGCAGTTCCTGCCCACGCGTGAGTTTTTCCAGCAGTTGCTGGTTCTGGGCCTCGGTGACGATGTCCACACGGGTGCGCAAGAGGTCGCTGGTGCGTGAAATGCGCTCAGACAGCGAGGCCAGGCGCTGCGCCGTGGCCGCCACGGTGGCCATGGCGGGTGACAGGCGCCGCTGCATGAACTCGCCGATGGTCTGGGTACCTGGAATGGCTTTTTCACGCAGCTCGGCAATGCGCTGAGACACCAAGGTGTCGTAGGCGCGGGTGGCGGCGAAACGGTAGGCGTGTTCGGCCGTGGCGCGCTCCACGCTGGCGGCCACCGACACCAGTTCGTCCAGCAACGCCTGCTCGGACGTGCTCTTGTTTTCCAGCTGCGCGGTGATGGCCGCCAGTCGGCGCTCGGCATCGGCCAGCGTGGGCGACAAAGCCTTGGCCACCGGCAAGCCACGCAAGGCCATGAGGCGGTAGGTTTCAAGCTCCAGCAGGCGTTGCGAAATGCGTCCGGCCCGGGTTTCGGTGGTGCCCGGTGGCGCGATGACCAACATGCGCTCGAAGCCATCGTCACGCAGGGCGAAGTCGGTCAAGGCCCACGAATGCCCACCCCCCAGCTGCGACGCCACCAGGCTGTCGCGCCCCAACCAGCGTTGGGCCTGGGCCATCAAGGCCGCGTGGGCGGCCGGCGTGGCGTCGGGCCAGTCCGCGTTCGCCATGGCCAGCTGTATGGCCGCCACGGTGCGGCCAGGGATGTTGGCCAGCCATTCAGCGGGCACCGCCAGACCACGCAACAGGTCGGGCACGGCCGCGCCCAGGCCAGCTTCTTCGGGCAAAGCCTGCACCAACGAGTAGCGCGTGAATTCGGTGTGCCGCTCCCACTTGAGCGTGTGCTGCTCAAAACGCAGGCGCAGAAAATTGCCTTGCAGGCTGTCCAGCGGCAAATGGCCCTGCCCCGGCAGGCGTCGCAGGTGCTCGCACTCCTGCTCGCGGCTCACCCCCTCATTGAGCACGGCCACGAACACGATCAACGCGGGCAGGCGAATGCGGGCGGACGGTCGGGCATGCACCTCGTTGTGCAGCAGCACGCGCTGGGTGTCGTCGGGCGGCAGCAGCCGCGCCGGTGTTGGGCAGTCATCAGGGAGGGGGAATTCGGCCATAGCCGACATTGTGCTTGCTGCGGGCGTCCACACCGCGCGGGGATAATGCACGCACTCTCACCAAGCCACCCAAGATGCTGCAACGACGACACCTGGTGCAACTGGCGGCCCTGGCGCCGCTGGTGCCCCACGCACAGGCACAAACCACCCCAACACCCCCCGCACTCCCGCGCCGCCTGGGCCGGCTGATGCCCATTGGCGGCGCTGAAGACCGCATGCAGGACCGCATCATCCTGCGCCGTTTTGTGGAGCTGTGTGGTGGGGCCGGTGCCCGCATCCGCGTGCTGTCGGCCGCCAGCAGCGACCCCCAAGGTGTGTGGCAGGCCTACCAGGGCGTGTTCGCCGAGCTGGGGGTGCAGCACACTGCCCACCTCGACATCCCCACCCTGGAGCACGCCAACAGCGCCGCCGTGGTGGACCAGATCCTCGACACCGATGGTCTGTTCATCTCTGGCGGCGATCAAAGCCGGCTGATGGCCCTGCTGTGGGAGACCGAGGCCTTCCGCGCCCTGCACACCGCGTTTCATGTGCGAGGCTGCTGCATTGCCGGCACCAGCGCGGGCGCGGCCGTGTTGTCGCGCCATATGCTCGCGCAAGGCGATGCCCCCCGCCTGCCGGAAAAAGAAGCCGCCGAGCTGGACCTGGGCCTGGGCTTCGTGTCGCGCGCCATCATCGACCAGCATTTTTCCGAGCGTGGCCGCCTGGGTCGGCTGCTGTCGGTGCTGGCCCAGCGCCCCGACATGTTGGGCGTGGGCATCGACGAGGACACCGCGCTGGTGATCGAGCGTGGCGTGGGCATTGAGGTGGTGGGCCGTGGCGCCGTGACCCTGCTCGACGGCCGCCAGTTGCGCAGCAACTTCGAAGACGTTGAAAGCCGGGAACGCCTCGAAATGCTGGGCGTGCGCTTGAACCTGTTACCGGCCGGTCGGCGCTACACCGTGTCACCCGGCAGCGAAAGCTGGCGCCGCATGCCGCCCCACCTGCGCGAAGCCGTTGCCTTGCTGGTGGCGCCCGGCCCGATTCGGGGCTGACCACCCTTGCGGCGCACGCGTTGTGCCCAAAAAATTGCGGTAAGGTTCCGGGTCCGCGCGACCTTGCGCGGCCGTTATTCAGGAGTCCTCCCATGTCCCGACTGTCCCGCCGGCCCCTGCTGCGTTGCGCACTGGGTGCCACCCTGGTTGCCGCCACGTTGATGGGCAACCTCGCCCACGCCCAAAGTGGCAAAACCATCAAACTCATGGTGGGTTTTCCGCCGGGTGGTGGCACCGATGCCATCGCACGCATCCTGGCCGAACCCCTGAAGGACGCACTGGGCGCCACCGTGGTGGTGGACAACAAACCCGGCGCCGGCGGCCAGATCGCCGCTCAGGCCCTCAAGGCCGCCGCGCCCGATGGCACCACCTTCTTCCTCTCGCACGACCACAGCATCTCCATCCTGCCGCTGGTCATGAAAAACGCGGGCTACGAGCCCGCCAAGGACTTTGTGCCGGTGGCCGGCTTTGCCACGTTTGTCAACGCGTTCGCCGTCTCGGGCGGCACACCGGCCAAGAGCTTCAACGAGTACGTGGCCTGGACGCAGCAGCAGGGCAAGGGCTCGGTGGGCGTGCCCGCGCCGGCATCGGTGCCCGAATTCCTGGTGAAGGTCATTGGCGGCAAGTACAAGCTGGATCTGGTGGCCGCACCCTACCGTGGCAGCGCGCCCATGATGGCCGACATGCTGGGCAACCAGATCCCGGCCGGGGTGGCCTCGGTGCCCGATTTCATCGAAAACCACAAGGCCGGCAAGCTGCGCGTGGTGGCGGTGCTGGGTGACAAACGCCAGGCCGCCCTGCCCGACGTGCCCACCTTTGCCGAGCTGGGCTTGGCCGGCTTCGAGGACGTGCCCTACTACGGCATCTTCGCGCCCGCTGGCACACCGGCCGCCACCATCGAAGCCTTCGGCGCCGCCCTGCAGAAAACGCTGGCACAGCCGGACGTGCGTGCCAAGCTGACGGCCATGGGCCTGACCGTGGGCTTCAGCAGCAGCCAGCAGCTGGCTGCGCGGGAGGCCTCTTACGCGAAGGTGTGGGCCCGCATCATCAAAGAAACGGGTTTCGTCCCTCAGTAAGTCATTCTTGGAAACCGCCGGCACGCAGGGTGATCACCAGCGTGTCGCGCCAACCCAGGCCATCCGGCCCGTCCACGGGCTGGATGGGCGTGGTCTCATGGATCACGCGCTCGTCGTCCAGCAACAACAGCGACCAGGATTCGGTCAGCGTGAAGCGCTGGCCATTGGGGCCCTGGGCTTCAAACACACGGCTTTCACCGCCCTTGATGCGGTGGCGCCCGACCATGAACACCGCCACGAAGTCCACGCCATCGCGGTGCGCGCCCTCGGGGGTGGGCCGGCCAATGCCGTCGGTGGTGTCGATGCGGAACAGGTGCGATTCGATGTACCAGGGCTGCTGGCCCTTCAGGCTGGACGCTGCCGCCGCCAGCTGCCGCAGCAATTGCGTCCAAGTGGGGTTGGCCACCACGGCGGGGTCCATGGGTTCGAACCAGCGCAGCATGCCGCCGTGCAAGGCGTTGTAGGCCACGGGCTGCCAGTGGGCGCGGTGGGGCGCCTGTTCCACCTTCTCCCCGTCCACCACAAAACAGCTGTGGCGGCGGCGCCGGTAGCGGCCACCGTCTTTGAGGTAGGCATCGCTGGGCAGATCGTCCCAGGCCGGCTGGAGCGCAGCCAGGGACTGGGCCGACAGGCCCGCCCACTGCTGCACGGAACGCGCGTCCAGCACGGCGTATCCCTGTTGTTGAACGGTGGGCAAAAGCCGGTCGAACGGCACACACGGAGGAAGGAAATGGGCGCTCATGGCGGCAGTGTATGCGGGCGGGAAAACCACAGTCCCACAAGCCTACCCCGTGCGGTATGTTCAGGCCACTGCCTCACATGCACGCCCCCATGAACGCCGCCACCGAACCTGAACAGCCCACCACGTCAAACACTCAGGCTCCGGCCGAAGAGCAGGGGCCGTCCATCTTCTCGCTGCCCCTGACCCCGTTGCGCCCGACCGATCCGCTGCGCTGGCTGGCGCTGGGCTGGGCCGACTTCAAGCGAGCGCCCAAGCTGGGCCTGTTTTATGGCCTGTGTTTTTTTGTCATGGGCCACGCGCTGCTCTGGGTGTTTCGCACCGCACCGGCCTACGTGCTGGCCCTGAGCGCGGGGTTTCTGTTGATGGGGCCCTTTCTTTGCCTGGGCCTCTACCACGCCAGCCGCGCACTGGAACAGGGCCAAGCGCCCCGCCTCGGTGAATCGCTGGTGGCCTGGCGCCCCACCCGAGGCACCATGGCCATCTTCGCGGGCGTGCTGTTGATTCTGGAGATGTTGTGGGGCCGCGCGTCGCTGGTGGTGTTTGCGGTCACCTTCAACACCATGCCCAGCACCGACAAGCTGCTGCCCGCCCTGATCGCACCCGAGAACATCAGTTTCCTGATCACCTACGTGGTGGTGGGCGCCGTGTTTGCGGGCCTGATTTTTGTCACCAGCGTCATCTCCATTCCCATGATCCTGGACCGGAAGGTGGACGCGATTTCGGCCGGCCTCACCAGCATCCGGGCCAGCCTGCAAAACCCCGGCGTCATGCTGTTGTGGGGCGGGCTGATCACGGTCGTGATCGGCCTGTCCATGCTGCCGGCGTTTCTGGGCCTGCTGGTCAGTGGCCCGGTGATTGGGCACGCCACCTGGCACGCCTACCGGCACATCGTGCCCCGGCCGGCCTGAGCCCCAGTCTCGGATTCAGTCGCCGCGCAACAAGCGCCAGGCCAGCCACATGCCGGCCAGGGCGTTGCTCAGCGCCAACACCCCCACCACCGCCATGCCCAAGGTATTGAGCGTGTCGCTGCGCAACAGCCACCCCCAGAGTGTGGACAAGAGGTTGACCGCCACCATCAGCCAAAACAAGGTGCGGCGGGGTTGCCACAGTCGGGCCAGCCCCTTTTGGGCGCCTGGGCTGTGGATGGACTGTGAACGATGTTGCATTGGGGCCATGTTAGCGCCGGAACGCACCCCATGTGGCATGGAACCTGCATCTACCGCTGGGCGCACGAGGTGAAAACCCCATGAGGCATTTGCATAAAGCGCCAGCGTAAACCCCGATGCTGCCTGCTTTTGCCCCACGTTACAGTTCCGCGCTTGGCCGCAACGACATGCCCAAGCCATACAAAAAATCAACACGCAACCAAAGGAGTCACCCATGACATTCAAACCCCAACACCTCGCCGCTGCTGTGGCCTTTGCCGCCACCTTCGCCGCCTTGCCCGCACACGCTGGCAAAACGCTGGATGCCATCAAAGCGCGTGGTCAGGTGGTGTGCGGCGTGCACACTGGTCTGGCCGGCTTCTCGGCGGCCGACTCCAACGGCAAGTGGAGCGGGCTCGACGTTGATGTGTGCCGTGCCATCGCCGCCGCCGTGCTGGGTGATGCCGAGAAGGTCAAGTACGTGCCTCTGACAGCACAGCAACGCTTCACCGCCCTGCAGTCGGGCGAACTCGACATCCTCTCGCGCAACACCACGCTCACGCTCACACGCGACGCCTCGCTGGGCCTGACCCAGACGGTGGTGACCTACTACGACGGTCAGGGCTTCATCGTGCCGGTCAAAAGCAAGATCACCAGCGCCAAACAGTTCAAGAACCAGACCGTGTGTGTGCAGTCCGGCACCACCACCGAGAAAAACCTGACCGACTACTCGAAGGCCAACAACCTCAACATCAAAACCGTGGTGTACGAGAAAGAAGAAGCCGCCACCGCGGCCTACTTTGCCGGTCGTTGCGTGTCCTACACCACCGACGCTTCCGGGCTGGCCTCGATCCGCAACAAACAGGCCGCCAATCCGGCCGACCACGTGATCCTGGCCGACCTCATTTCCAAGGAACCGCTGGGCCCGCTGGTGCGCCGTGGCGATGATGAATGGTTTGCCATTGCCAAGTGGGTGATTTACGGTCTGATTGAAGCCGAGGAATATGGCATCACCGCAGCCAATGCCGACCAGCTCAAGGGCAGCAGCACCGACCCCGTGGTGCAGCGCCTGCTGGGTGCTGGCAATGAAGACATGGGCAAGCTGCTGGGGCTGGACAAAGAGTGGCTGCTGCGTTCCGTGAAAGCCACCGGCAACTACGGCGAAATCTTCGAACGCAACGTTGGCCCAAAGTCGGCCCTGGGTCTGCCCCGTGGCCTCAACAAACAGTGGAAACAAGGCGGTCTGATGTACGCCTACCCGGTGCGTTGAGCACCGAACGACTCCGCAGTTGAATCGCTTGGCCGCCCCCCATGCGGGGGCGGCCCCTTTTTTCATTCGCGACGTTTGATTCATGGCCCCACCCAACAGCCCTCCCAAAAAAAGTCAGGCTTGGTCCTGGCGCAGCAAGGCGTTCCGCGGTCTGGCCTACCAGGGCATCGCACTGGCTCTGATCGCGCTTGTGGTCTGGTTTCTTGCCCACAACACGCTGCTCAACATGCGGGTGCGTGGCATCCAGAGCGGCTTTGATTTTCTGACCCAATCGGCCGGTTTTTCCATCGGCGAAAGCCTTTACGCCTTCGACTCGTCCGAGTCCTACCTTCGCGCCTTCGGTGTGGGTATCAGCAACACCTTGCGCGTGGCCCTGCTCGGCATTGTGCTGGCCACCGTGCTGGGAACCCTGATTGGGGTTGGCCGCTTCTCGCGCAACGCACTGGTGCGTGGCTTGTGCCTGACCTACGTCGAGCTGTTTCGCAACATCCCCCTGCTGCTGCAGTTGCTGATGTGGTACCTGCTGTTGACCGAGGTGCTGCCTGCAGCCACCGAGGCCTGGCAGTTGGGGCCGTTTTTCCTGAGCAAAGGTGGGTTGAATTTTCCGATACCCATCTGGGCCACGGGTCACGTGTGGGCCGCTGCAGCGCTGGTGCTGGGCTTGGCGCTGACGGTGCTGTACCGTGGCTGGGCACGTCGGCGCTTCGAGGCCACCGGCCAGCCGCCCAGCTTGTACCTGGTGCCACTGGCCATTGTGCTGACCAGCACTCTGCTGGGATGGCTGTTGGGCGGCGCGCCCACCGCCATGGACGTACCTCACAAAGGTGACTTTGCCATCGAAAACGGTGGCGCCCTCACACCCGAGTTCACCGCCGTGCTGCTGGGGCTGACCGTCTACACCACCGCATTTATTGCGGAGGTGGTGCGCGCGGGCATCATGTCGGTGCCGCGTGGCCAAGGCGAGGCGGCAGCGGCATTGGGGCTGAGCCGGAGTCAGGAAGTGCGACTGGTGACCCTGCCGCAGGCGCTGCGCGTCATCATTCCGCCGCTGACCAACCAGTACCTCAACCTCACGAAAAACTCCTCGCTCGCGGTGGCCATCGGTTACCCCGACGTGGTGTCCATCGCCAACACCGCCATGAACCAAACCGGGCGGGCGGTGGAATGTATTGCCATCGTGATGCTGGTCTACCTCACCCTTTCGCTCAGCACATCCATGTTGATGAATTGGTACAACGCCCGCGCGGCCATCAAGGAACGCTGATGACCAGCCAGACCTTTACCCCCATCGAACCCCGCCCCGCCCCCGGCGCCGGCGTTGGTCCCATCGCCTGGGCAAGGCGCAACCTGTTTGGCGACCTGCCCACCTCGTTGTCCACCTTGCTCATCGGTGGCCTGCTGTTGTGGTACCTGCCTCAACTGCTGCACTGGGCGCTTTTCTCCGCTCAGTGGTTGCCGGTAGCCGATGCGTGTCGCGCCCCTGGGGTGGGCGCTTGCTGGGGTGTGGTGACGGAGAAATACCGCCTCATCTTGTTCGGACGCTACCCGTTCGACGAACAATGGCGCCCGCTGGTGGCAACACTGGCTGTGATGGTGCTGCTGGTGCTGAGTTGCATACGCGCCTTCTGGAAGGCCTGGTTGCCCGTGTTGTGGGTGCTGGTGCTGGGTTTGTTTTTTGTCCTCATGAGCGGCGGAACACTGGGTTTGACCAAAGTGGAAACCGACCGCTGGGGCGGCCTGCCACTGACGCTGTTGCTGGCCACCTTGTCGATTGCCCTGGCCTTCCCCATTGCCATGGTCGTGGCACTCGGACGCAACTCGGCGCTGCCCGCCATCCGCAGCTTCTGCACCCTGTATGTCGAGTTGGTCCGAGGTGTGCCATTGATCTCGGTGTTGTTCATGGCCTCCTTCATGTTCCCGTTGTTCATGCCGCAGGGTCTGACCATCGACGTGCTGGTGCGGGTGTTGGTCGGCATCACCCTGTTTTCGGCCGCTTACCTGGCCGAAGTCATACGTGGTGGTTTGCAGGCCATTCCCAAGGGACAAATTGAAGCCGCCGCCACACTGGGTTTGAGCTACTGGCAGACCCAGCGCAAGATCGTGTTGCCTCAGGCCTTGGCACTGGTGGTGCCTGGCATCATGAACAGTTTCATTTCGGTGTTCAAAGACACCTCGCTGGTCGCCATCGTGAGCCTGTACGAACTCACCGGTTCGCTCGACATGGCACTCAACTCCGACGTTAACTGGAAACACTACAAGGTCGAAGGCTACCTCTTCATCGCCTTGATTTACTTCGTCTTCTGCTTCTCGATGTCACGCTACAGCCAGTGGGTCGAGCGCCAGGTCAACAAAAACAAACTCCGCTGAGGCCAGCCATGAGCGAACCCATCATCACCTTCGAAAAAGTCAACAAGTGGTACGGCAACAGCTTCCACGTGTTGCGAGACATCGACCTGAGCGTGACCAAAGGCGAACGCATTGTCATCTGCGGGCCCTCTGGCTCGGGCAAGTCCACCCTCATCCGCTGCATCAACCGCCTGGAAGAACACCAGCAAGGCACGCTCAGGGTGGACGGAGTGGAACTCACCGACGACATCAAGGCCATCGACCAGGTGCGCAAGGAAGTCGGTATGGTGTTCCAGCAGTTCAACCTGTTCCCCCACCTCACGGTGCTGGAGAACCTCACACTGTCGCCCATGTGGGTGGGCAAGCTGCCCAAGAAGGAAGCCGAGGAACGCGCCATGGCGCAGCTCAAGCGGGTGCGCATTGCCGAGCAGGCCGACAAGTACCCACTGCAGCTCTCGGGTGGCCAGCAGCAGCGTGTGGCGATCGCGCGCGCGCTGTGCCTGACGCCCAAGATCATGCTGTTCGATGAGCCCACCTCGGCCCTGGACCCCGAGATGATCAAGGAAGTGCTGGACGTGATGATCGAGCTGGCCAACCAGGGCATCACCATGATTTGTGTCACGCACGAAATGGGTTTTGCCAAGGCCGTGGCCGACCGCGTGATCTTCATGGACCAGGGCCAGATCGTGGAGCAGAACACGCCGCACGAGTTCTTCAACAACCCGCAGAACGAACGCAGCAAGGACTTCCTGTCCAAGATCCTGGGCCACTGAGATGCCCGTTTGACTGCAGCCTGAGCGGCTTGCTGGCATGATCGCGGGTCGATTCATCGGCCCGTTTTCATGTCTGACCAGCCCGCTGCCTCCTCCCGCCTGCCCGGCCTGCTGTACCTGTTTGCCCTGTGCAACCTGGTGCTGGGCACCGGCGCCTTTGGTCTGGGCGGCATTCTGGAACAGGTGGCGGCCGACCTGAAACAGCCCGTGCAGGCGGTGGGCCAGAACATGACGGCCTATGCCTTCGCCACCGCCTTGCTGGCCCCGGTGCTGCTGGTGCTTGCCGGGCGCTGGCGGCGGCGCACAGCGGTGTTGGCCACCTTGGGCACGTTCGCGCTGGGCGTGCTGGTGTCGGTGCTGGCCACCGACTTGCGCACCCTGTTGTTGGGCCGTGTGTTGATGGGCGCGGGGGCCTCGTTCACGCCCTTGGCCGCAGGCATTGCGGTGGCCCTGGTACCGCCAGCGCAGCGCGGCAAGGCCTTGTCCACCACCTTCCTCGGCATGAGCCTGAGCTACGTGATCGGCGTGCCGCTGGGCGCCTGGATAGGCCTGGCCCACGGCTGGCGTTGGCCCCAAATGGGCGTGTTGGTGCTGCTGCTGGTGATGATGGTGCTGGTGTGGCGTTTGATGCCGGCCAACGTCAACGCGCCGGGCTCCAGCTTCAAAGGCCTGGGCACCTTGCTGCGCCGGGGCGAGGTGTTGCGCACCCTGGCCATGACACTGTTCTACTTCACCGCCATCTTCAGCGTGTTTGCCTACATCGGCCCGGTGCTGCTGTCGTTGGTGCCGCTGAGCCCGGCCCAGCTCTCGGGCACCCTGGTGGTGTTTGGTCTGGCGGGTGTGGCCGGCACTTTGTCGGGCGGCTGGGCCACCGACCGTTTTGGCGCCCTGCCCTCGCTGCGCGTGCAGCTCAGTGGCCTACTGTTGATGATGTTGCTGGTGCCGCTGACCAAGGGCCTGTACCTGCCGCTGTTGCTGGCGCTGGTGGCCTGGGGCGTGTGTGGCTTCGGCATGATGGCACCTCAGCAGTCGCGCCTGGCCAGCGTCTCGCCACCCCAGGCGCCGCTGCTGCTGAGCCTCAACACCTCCATGCTGTACTTCGGCACCGCGCTGGGCGCGGCCGTGGGTGGGCTGGGCAGCCCCGTCTTGGGTTTTGACCAACTGCCGTGGCTGGGTGCGGTGTTTGCAGGCCTGGGTTTGCTGGTGCTGCTGACCACCCCAACGCCCCAACCCTTGGCACCCCAACGGGTGACACCATGAGCACAACACACACCGAACTCACCGCACTGCGCGCTGGCCTGCAAGCCCTGCGCAGTGGCAGCCTGCGCGTGCACGATTTTTCGGCACAAGCACGGCGGTCGCAGGCTTTGCTCGGGGCCTTGCCAGCACGGTACAGCGAGGTCTTGCTGGGTCTGCTGGACCGGCTCGAATCGTCGGCGCTGTTCGCCGAAGAAAGCTGCTCCTTCAGCCAGGTCGATTTGCTCGACAGCCTGCAGATGTGGCTGGACAAGGCCCAGGCCCAACTGGAGCGGTAGCCGTTACAGGTGGCGCCGCCGCAGCGGCGGCACACCCTCTGGCACGGCGCTCTCATCGGCCCGCTGGTGCAAGGCCTCAATGATGTGGCACTGGTCGTCCGAGCCATCGCAGCGCTCCCGCAGTCCACGCAAATCGCGCTCCAGCGAACGCAACTCGGTCAGGCGCTCGCGCACATGCTGCAGGTGGGCATCCAGCGCCGACCGCGCCGTCGCACAGTCGGACTTGTTGTTGAGGTCCAGCCCCACCAGGGTGCGCACCTCGTCAAGCGACATGTCCAGCGCCCGGCACAAGCGGATGAAGCGCAGACGGTGCACATCGGCCTCGCTGTAAAGCCGGTAGTCGCCGTCACTGCGTGGCGGCGCGGGCAGCAGGCCCTGGGCTTCGTAGTAGCGGATGTTGGCGGCGCTCACGCCGCAGCGTTTGGCGGTCTCGCCAATACGGTGAACCGGGGTGCTGGCTGGTGCGGGGGCGGACATGCTTGACTTTCAACCCACTTGAAGGTTTCCAATCCTCTCACACCTTCATTTTTCCTGCACACCATGGCCTGCACCTCCTGCCACATCGACGCCACCACCAACACCCCCGCCCACACCACCCCCGACAACCACGACCCACGCTGGCGGCGTGCCCTGTGGGTCGCCCTGGTGGTCAATGCCGCCATGTTTGTGGTCGAGTTGTGGGCCGGCTTGCAGGCCGATTCGGTGTCGCTGCTGGCCGACGCCGTGGACTTTGCCGGCGACGCCGCCAACTACGCGCTGTCCCTGGCCGTGCTGGGCCTGGCGCTGAGCTGGCGCAGCCGCGCCGCCTTGCTCAAGGGCGTGTGCATGTTGGGCTACGGCGTGTTTGTGCTGCTCAAGGCCGGATGGGTCTTGCACATTGGGGCCGTGCCTGAGCCCCTGACCATGGGCGTGATCGGCTTCATCGCCCTGCTGGCCAACACCGGCGTGGCCGTGTTGCTCTACCGCTTTCGCAGCGGCGACGCCAACATGCGCAGCGTCTGGCTGTGCACCCGCAACGACGCCCTGTCCAACGTGGCGGTGATGCTGGCCGCTGCAGGCGTGTTCGGCACCGGCAGCGCCTGGCCCGATCTGGCCGTCGCCGCCGTCATAGCCACCCTGGCTCTGAGCGCCGGCTGGCAGGTGGTGCGTCAAGCCCGCGCCGAACTGACCGGCGTGCCACTGCCGCCCCGACCCGACGACCATGGGCACGCGCACTGAGGGCCAAAAGTTGACCACTGCTCGCCGACCCAGTTCAGGGAGCACCAGATGATGAGCAACAATCCAAATCAATCAACTGGGTGAAACCGTCCACTGCGGCAAAAGCTCAGTCCACATTCGCCGTACGCCACTGCGCATTGAGCAGAGCGTACTGCAGGAGGTCGTGGTGCCGGTCCGCCCAGTACCCGGCTTCCCGCTGCCGCCCCTCTTGCAGAAAACCGAGCGCCTCGAGCAAGGCCAGAGATGCCGTGTTGTCAGGGTGTACCTGCGCCTCGATTCGATTCAACCGCATCTCTCGGAAACCCCAGGTGAGAATGGCTTTCAGCGCTTCTTTCACGTACCCACGGCCCTGATGCGCCGGCGCGATTTCGTAACCGACGGTGCAGGACCTCCAGTTTCGATTCCAGCGAAACAGGCCGCATGTACCGATCAGTCCTGGCCGATCTCTCAACGTCACGGCCCAGCGTGCACCGGAAACCGGCTCTTTCCGCCAGCTGGCAAACAGAGCGATCAACTTTGAGGCGCCGTCAAGGTCGCGAATCGGATCCGATCCGAACCATCTCATGTGCTCGGCGTCGCCATGAATCCGAAGAATATGCGCCGCATCCGATTCCACAACCTCACGCAGTGTGAGTCGGGATGTCTCCAGCACTGGAAAATCGACCATAAGCTGCCTGCGGTCTAACGTAGAACTGACCGGCGCTGCGCCGCTTTACGGCGCAGCATCCAGCGACCGGAGGGAGCGAGGTTGAGCGCCGGGTTATGCCACATTTTTTGGGAACAGACCGGGCCAGCCATTGGTGGGTTTTGGGTCATAAATAAACTGTGCCTTCTCTCTCGGAAAACACTGCGTTGTTAAATTGCTGAAGTCACCATGATTGCGTGGATGCTCTACGTAGGAGACAACCTGCTTGTCTTGCACAAAAAGAAGCAAGGAAATGCCCTCGTTGGTTTGAATGGAGGTTTTTTCTTCAGCGTTCCACTCAAACCCCAATGTTTGTTTCGCTGTGTCGTTGTTTGAATATGGGCCTAGGACACAAACCTTTTCCCAAGCGCCAGGCACGGCAGCCGTGAGGCTAACCGAGCTACCTTTACTCTCGACCAACTGCTTGGCAATTGCGGACGATGTTAAATCGTGCGCAGTGCAACCGACGGCGGATACCAAAATGCATGAAGCGACAACGAGGTGGCTACACATATGAGGGGCGGATTCAAATCTGAAGTGCAACACCCTTGGTTTCAATGAACGAGGGTGGAGTGTTGGGGACTGTTCAGGAGCAGGTCCCGGTAGACCGCCAGAGGGGATCGTACGCCCAGACCTTTTCTGGGTC
>NZ_JBHTCA010000036.1:0-26681 GCF_042665215.1 Hydrogenophaga atypica | reverse complement strand
CGCCACGAATCGCAGATTTGAAAGTGAACAGGAAAGTCAATGAAATCAACGATCTACCAACACCACCTCCGCGCCAGTGCTAGCTTTTCGTACCGTCACTTATTGCACTGAAAACGAGGAGACCCCTATGGCGGCTGACGCCGCGAACATCGACAAACGCGTGTCCATGCACACCCTGCGCCACAGCTTTGCCACCCATTTGCTGGAGCAGAAGGTGGATATCCGGGTGATCCAGGTGCTGCTCGGGCACAAGAAGCTGGAGACGACGGCCATGTACGCACAGGTGGCCACCGACGTCCTGCGCGAGGTGGTCAGCCCGCTGGAGCAACTGAACACCGCGTAGGCCCGCCATGGGCACCGCTGCCCTGGAGGTGGCGGACATCTTCCGCACCCACGGGCCGGCCTGGCGGCAAGCCCAGCGCTCCCACCTGAGCCTGGGTCAGCTCAAGGTCATGACAGCCATCGAGCAGTGCCGCTCAGCGGCACTGGGAGGGCATGTGCTGCGCTGTCAGGACTGCCAACGCCTGCAAATCGCCTACAACTCATGCCGCAACCGGCATTGCCCCAAGTGCCAGGCCACCGCCGCCCAGCGCTGGCTCGATGCCCGGCAGGCCGATCTGCTGCCGGTGGATTACTTCCACGTCGTCTTCACGCTGCCCGCCCCCATCAGCGAGATCGCGTACTACAACAAAGACGTCCTCTATGGCCTTCTGTTCGAGGTGGCGGCCGAAACGCTGCGCACTATCGCCGCTGACCCCAAACACCTGGGTGCGCAGATCGGCGCTACGCTGGTGCTGCACACCTGGGGGTCGGCGCTCACGCACCACCCGCACGTCCACGGCATCGTGCCCGGCGGCGGGCTGTCGCTGGACGGTCAGCGTTGGGTCGCGTGCCGCCCGGGTTTCTTCCTGCCGGTGAGGGTGCTCTCGCGTCTGTTCAGGCGGCGGTATCTGGAGGAGCTGGCCATAGCGCATCGGGCGGGCAAGCTGAGGTTCTTCTCGGAACACGCGGGTCTGACAGACCCCAGGGCATTCGCGAAATGGCTGGCAACGCTGCGCCGGTGCGAGTGGGTGGTCTATGCCAAGAAGCCGTTCGCCGGGCCGCAGGCGGTGTTGGCCTACCTCTCGCGCTACACGCATCGGGTAGCCATCTCCAACTCGCGCCTGGTGGCGCATGACGAGCGCGGCGTGACTTTCCGTTGGAAGGACTACCGTGACAAAGGTCAAACACGCCACAAGGTGATGACACTTCAGCCCGAGGAGTTCATGCGCCGCTTCCTGCTGCACGTGCTGCCCAGCGGGTTCCACCGTATCCGCCACTACGGGTTGTTGGCCAATAACCACCGGCGTGAGTGCCTTGAGCAGGCGCGCCAGCTGCTTGTGTCTGAAGTTCCAAGTGGGCAGATCGAGACGACCAAATGTGCCGACGCTGAATCGGCCCGACCGACCTTAGTTTGCGTCCACTGCGGCGCCGTGATGCTCATCGTCGAGACGTTCGCACGTGGGCAACCCATTCGCACACCTCACCAGCGAGGGCCGCCATGACCGTGTTGGCATGTGCAACCTTGCTAGTGTCTGCGGCGGGCTCACAGTGGCACGCGGGGGACAGGTGCGCCAGACTGCGGAATCGGCGATGGCGGCACGGCAGAAGCTGCCACATCCATGAGGCTGAAATAGGGCAGTACCCCGTGACACCGCTGTGGCGGGTCGATCAGGCGGCGCAAGTGCCACCTTCCACATCACTGCACGCGGTCAAATCTCCATAGCTGCCACCAGCTGGTACGCCCAGATTGGTACTCGCCGCGGTTTCCTCCCTAGAGGCTTGTACGACGCCCACCCTTGGTGGTCTGCGTCTGTTATCTGCGCGCCTGCACGGGAGGGCGTCCTACAACCCTTAACTCAAGCGGACGCATCGCTTCAATGGACCGGCAATCGCCTGCGTGCCCGCTGGGCCGTAGCTCCTCAACCACTCAAGGCACGAGTCGTCGAAGCGCTTGGAAAAACAGGTCAGATTGTTCGCGCTCCCCCTGAATCTGCGCAGCAGTACGCTGGGCCAGTTCCAGATCGCGAATGGCCCGCAGCTTGAGCCCTGAACTGCGCGCGAGGATTTCGTGCTGCGCCGCACGTTCGAGGTAGTAAAGATCGTCGTAGGCATAGGCAACCGTGGAGCCCGCAACGATCACGCCGTGGTTCCCAAGGAACGCGACGTCCCGCCCCTGCATTGCATGGGCGATGCGCTCGCCTTCAGCGACATCGAGCGCCAGCCCGTTGTACCGGGGATCGACCACGATGCGCCCATGGAATCGCAAGGCATTTTGGCTCAGCAGGGGATCGATGGCGCCGGCTTCAGTCAGCGTGAGCGATGTGGCGTAGGGCATGTGCGTGTGCAACACAACAACATGACCAGCGATCCGATGGACCGCTGCGTGAATGAACAGTGCGGTCGGTTCCGCCCGATGCCGACCCTCGAGGACCTGGCCATTGCCGTCCACGAGCAGTATGTCATCGGCACGGACCTCGCTCCAGTGCAGGCCGCGTGGGTTGAGCAAGAACTTGTCTCGATCCACTGCCACGCTGAAGTGGTTGCAGACGCCTTCAGATAACCCATGCCAGGCAGCGGCTCGCAGCGCGAGTGCGAGGTCGTCTCGGAGTGAGTGGTATTCCATCGTCAATTCGGGTGTGGTTGAAAAGGTCAGCCTCAGCAGCCACGGCCTCGCTCGAGACTGTGGCCGCTGCCGATCTGAAACAGAAATGTAAGCCGCATGAGGCGCTAGGCGACGGCGCACCGCTTTTAGCACGCAATCGAACCTGGTGAGGACAGGCGTCCCGTTACTTTTCCCCCCTTTCGTCGGCAGAATGATTGGGTAACTGAGAGGCCGGCAGGTCGATTCCAGCCGTGAAGAGCATCACCATTCAACCGAAACCGCCATGGATCTGAATCTGCTTCAACAGACCCTCCGAGAATTTGCAGCCCAACGCGACTGGCAGCCGTTTCACACACCGAAGAATTTGGCGATGGCTTTGATGGTCGAGGCCGCTGAGTTGGCCGAGATCTTTCAATGGATGACACCTGAACAGTCGCAGTCTGCGTCACAGGACAAGGTGGAGCGCGAGCGGATAGGCGACGAAGTGGCCGACGTGCTGCTGTACCTGCTGCAACTGGCCGACCACTGTGACGTGGACCTCAAGCGTGCGGTTGGTCGAAATTTGATCAAAAACGCCGAGAAGTACCCACCGACCCGGCCTGGACTTCCGGCGGGGCCCGCTAAGTCTGTGACGCAATCCACCCATGTACTGGTGGACTGGGAGAATGTGCAGCCAACGGACGCCGAGATCCTGGCACTGGTGCCAGACGCCACAGACGTTTGGATATTCCACGGCAAGCAGCAGAAAAAAGTAGATGCCAACCAGAAGGCATTCAGCGATCACCTGACCCTGGTGCCCGTGAGTCGCGCCGGCAAGAACGCCCTGGACTTTCACCTGTCCTTCTACATGGGGTACATCACCTCCCGCAACCCCGATGCCCGCTTTGTTGTGATCGCGAACGACCAGGGTTACGGTCCCATGCTGGACCACGCAAAAGAGCTTGGCTTTGACGCAAGACAGGTGGGGTTCGGTCCCACCCCTAAGAAGGCCCCCGCCAAGAGGGCATCCGCGAAGACGCCGAAGGCTGGTTCAACCCCCAGCGTCGTTTCGACGAAGCCAGTCGCAAAAGCGGCAACGAAGAAGACACCATCAAAGAAAACCGCGCCTGCAAAGTCGGCAGCATCAACTCCAGCGCTGAAGCCATCGGCCAAGGCCAAGGCCAAGGCGGCTGTTGCGAATCCGCAGCGCCCGACTGAGAAGGTGACCTCTGTTAAGACTTCAACGGCGAAGAAGGACAAAAAGATCAAGATTTCCGAAGAACCCTCAGCTTCGGACAAGGACTACGACCACGTGCTCAAGTCCCTGCGCAAGACGAAAAACAAGCCCTCGCGCGAGGCACGCTTGAAGGGCGCTGTGAAATCGCTGCTTCCGGCTGACCGCGCCGATGACGCACGCGTTGCAGCGGTTATTCAGCGACTGATTGCTGAAGGGATTGTCACGGTGGATGCTCAAGGCGCAGTGACTGTCAAACAAGCCCAGTAGCCTGACTGGACTTCTGCTCAGGCTGGTTGCTGCCATTCGAGTTTTCCGACCGAGGGGCAGCGAAAGCGGAAAGCTGACCTCTAATCACAGAACCTTGGCCTGCGCATCATCGGCGCGCTGGGTCAGCTTATTGGCCAGCGAGGACTTACCGCGCGGGTCACCCAACATGGCTTCCGGGAAGACAGGATAGTGAACCCCCTACGGCTCGAACCAGGACTCGACCACCTCAGATTCGCCACATCGCTACCGCCTGCTTGGCAAACGCCTTGGACCGATCTTCCACTTGCTTGAACTTGAACTGGCCGAGGTGGACAAGATCCTTAGTCAGCTGAATGTTGGACTTGGCGTACTCCTTGCGCTTGGCCAGAAACGGGTTGTTGGATGCCACCACGTTCAGTTCGTCGGCCAGCAAGGTCATGTTGCCGATGCGATGTAGCATTTTGCTGTGCTTGGCCTTCCAGCCTTCGCCCAGGTAGCTTGGCCAATCGCCGAAGTCCTTTTTGGTGCTGGCTTTGTCGGCGGCCTTCGGGATGATGTGCTCAAGCTCCAACTCATCCGGGTCGGCAAGGTAATACTCGTTCTTGTGTCCGATGGCTCGGTACTCGAACATTTCCAGCGCATAGCGGGCGCGGTCGATCACGGCAGGCACAAAGGGGAACGAAGCGAAGGAAGACTCGAACTCATCATCGTCCGGGGTGTGCTCCCTCAGGATCTCCAAAACGGCCTCTTCATAGCCCTCATCAGCGATGCCCGTCAGGCCCGCAAAGATGGTCTCCAACTCGTTGGAGCGCTTCTCGCAGATGTGTCGACGCATCATGAAGGCCTCCAAGGCCTTCAGCAGGCGGACCTTAGCTTTCTCGTCCAGACTCTCCCGCCCGAACATATCCAGCAGCCAAGTGAAGGTCTGAAACGCCTTGATGCGCCACAGGTTCGCGATATGCCGATTCACCTTGGCAGATTCGGTCGAGGAGCACAGCAGTTTCGCGTACAGCTCGGCCGACTGTCGGAGCGCCTTGGCAAACTCCGTGAGCTTGACCTTCCTGATCTTGACGAATGCCTCAGCGGCCTCATCTTCCTCACCTGTGATAGCTACATCCTCGACGTCGTCATCGTTCTCGTCGTCCTTCATGGTGGACGACAGGAATTCGGTCATGCTCTCGGCCTCTTGCACACGACGCAGGTAGTAGGCCTTGAAGTCGACGACCAGTTTGGTCATAGTGACCTTGCGATGCAGCTTGCCCGCCAGCCACTGACGGAAGAAGTCATCGCCGTCCAGCCCGTCCAGCCCGTCCAGCGCCACGATCAACTTGCGCCAGTCGTCCTTCACTTTGTCCAGCGTGCCAGCAGGCAGAGACGATGCATGCCCTAGCAGGAAGTTCTTGATGATGTCCGTGGGCCTCAGCCGCAAACCCCGGTTGTTGATCGTCTCGAACAGTTTGTAGGCATCCTTGGCTGCACCCACGTCGAGCCGAATGATTGAAGCACTGTTCAGGAGCTTATGAAAGAACTTATTCAGCTCATCAACGGACAGTTGGCCTACCCATTCCGTGAAGTGCTCGAAAGCACCTGACAGACAAGCGTTCTCGACCTCCGAAATGTCGCCTCCGTCCATGATGCGCAGGTAGTCGCTATGGTCCAAATCCCCTAGCTGCAGCTTCGGCAGCACCTGCTCGTCCAACCCTTCACAGTGCAGCAGCTCCGCGAGCTTCTGGGCGGTCTTTTCCTTCTTGTCCTGTTCAAACCGACGCGCCAGTACCCGCATTAGGATGGTGATGGTTGTGACGCGTTGCTGGCCATCCACGAGTTCGAGTTGGTTGACACCTGGCTTATGCGTGTCGGACAGGAACAGAACCGTACCCAACAGATGAGTGTCGCCTGAGGCAAGAAGCCGAAGGTCGTCGAACAACTCTCGCTGCTGGCGCTGGCCCCATGCATAGCGGCGTTGGTAGGCTGGGATCAGAAACTGCTCGTTGCCAACTGAGAAGAACTGTTGAAGCGTAAGCGTGGTCGGAGTGATCTTCATTTCGGTCGAGACTATTCGGAAAACTCATGGGTCCGAGGTTCTGAGTTAGGCCCCAAATACTGGCTGGGTCAAGCCGCATATTACGCGGCAAATCAGATAAACCGCACACCGTACGGTGCGTTCTGGACTCCGTCGGGAGGGACAGCCTCGCTGCACTTCCGTCCTTGGCATCAGGATGTCGGTTCAAGGCTGGTTTGAGACATTCAAAATTGATGCCCGAACTTTCACGGCGGTCCCAACCGGTCATACGCGGAGCAAGACCTCAAGCGACCGCTTTACCATCAAGACCGGTCACCTTGACAAGGTGTCTGTGAAACCGGCAGCTGCCCACATGCACCAACTGGACAGCGAACGGGTAATGCGGTGGAGCTACCAACCGACCTATGGCAATCGGTCAATGCCCAAGGTTATGGGCCTAGTCAAACACATCGTTACACTCTACCAATTGGACCGGCTCAGTTCGTATCGTTCACTTTGCAGGGAGAGTTCATGACCACAGGCCAGCAGAACTGCGGCGAGCAGCTGGAGCGCTCGCTTATCGATATTGCAGTCGAGAGTTGGCGGTTCTCGCGACTATTCGGCAAAGTTGTCAGCAAGTTAGACGCTGGCGAGTCAGGTCGCTACATCAATCAGATCCGCTACTTCCAAAAAAAGGTTGAGGAAAACCTCGACTCAAATGGCCTGAAGCTAGTCAACGTGGAAGGACAGCCCTACGACGCAGGGATGGCGGCATCGGCCTTGAACTTGGGTGATTTCGGCCCTGACGATGTGCTGCTCGTCGATCAGATGCTGGAACCGATCATCATGGGGCCGAAGGGTCTGCGCAAACAGGGCACGGTAATGCTCAGGAAGGTGGAAACATGAAATACGTCGGTATCGACCTCGGCACGACCAACAGTGCCATATGCTCGTTCGATGGGGACAAGATTCACCTTTACAAAAGCCCCGAACAACACGATGTAACGCCTTCGGCCATCTTCATCGACCGGCGCGGCAACAAGTACGTCGGCTCGCGTGCCTACAACAGCGCAGCAAAGAATCCCGACAACGCGGCGGTGCTGTTCAAGCGACTCATGGGCACCAGCACACCCGTGAAGCTGCCTGCGGTCAACCTCACGATGACGCCGGAGGAATGTTCCGCCGAGGTGTTGCGTTCGCTCTTTGGCTATCTGCCGGAGGAAATTCGCGGGGATGGCGACACCGGCACCGTCATCACGGTTCCCGCCGCGTTCAACCAAATGCAGAAGGATGCCACGATGGCTGCCGCTGGTGCAGCCGGGCTCGGGCGGGTTGCATTGATGCAAGAGCCGGTCGCTGCCGTGATGAGCGTCATGCGCCAGCGCAGGAACGACGGAATTTTTGTCGTGTACGACATTGGTGGTGGCACGCTGGATGTCGCCATTGCCGAGAGCATCGGTGGCCGCGTTAACCTGCTTGCTCATGGTGGCATTGCCATGTGCGGCGGGCGCGACTTCGACCGCATCCTGTTCGACAACGTCGTCAAGCCGTGGCTGCTCGACAACTTTGATTTGCCGGAAGACTTGGCGTCCAATCCGCAGTACAAATCATTGCGAACCATGGCGACCTGGGCGGCTGAAAAAGCAAAGATTGCGCTGTCGCAAAGCGAAGACTCGGTCGTCAGCCTTGCAGAAAATGAGCTGGGTGTCCGTGACCAGGCGGGTGAAGAAATTTACTTCGATATTCCGATCAGCCGGAGTCTGTATGACGATTTGATTGCATCCAAGGTGGATGAGTCGATCCAGGCCACCCGCGAGAGCATCGAAAAAGCGGGTCTGAGTTCTCACGACGTTGAGCGGATTGTCTTTGTGGGCGGGCCTGCACAGTACAAAAACTTGCGCGACAGGGTGGCTTTCGAGCTGGGCATCGCAGCGTCCACCGACGTGAACCCAATGACTGCCGTTGCCGAAGGTGCGGCAGTGTTTGCAGAGTCCATCGATTGGGCATCCCAGAGCCGTGGGCGCAAGAGTTCCCGTGGCGCACTCAGCGCCGGTGGTGCGCTCGACCTTTCATTCAACTACATCGCACGCACGCCGGAGCACAAGGCCAAGATCGTCGCCAAGTTGTCACGTGCGCCTGCGGGCATCGAATTTCAGATCGACAGTCTCGACACGGGCTGGTCGTCGGGCCGCGTCGCGCTGAAGGACGGCGCAAGCGTTGAACTCAGTCTGTCCAAGCCCGGCGACAACCTTTTCAAGGTGTTCGTGTTTGACTCGAACGGGGCTCCGATTGCGCTGGGCGAAGACAAGATCGTCATCGCCCGCACCGCCGCCAGCATCGACGCAATTCCCGCGTCCCACTCTGTTGGCGTGGAAGCTCGCGACAAGGTTGGCGGGCGCTTGGTGCTGGACTACCTCGTGCGTGAAGGCGACCAGTTGCCCAAGAAGGGCAAGAAGTCCTTCAAAGCGGGCGAATCCCTCAAGGCCGGAAGCGCCGGGTCGATCAAGTTCAAGCTGTGGGAAGGCGAAATCTCCGACCCCATCAACGACAACCGCTTCATCGGCATGTTCGAGATCAAGGGCTCGGACTTTGACGACGGCGTCATCGCCGCAGGCGCGGAAATGGTCTGCGAGTTCGAAGTGCTCGATTCCGGTAACATCATTTTGGAGATTTCGGTGCCGTCCATCAGCGGCTCGTTCCAGAGCGGTCGCAACTTCTACTCCAGTCAGGAAGGCAAGCTCGACTACTCCAACCAGGCCAGGAATATTCAGGAGCAGTCGGAGCACACGATGGAGCGTCTCGAAGAGATGGCATCCAAAGTGGATGACCCCCGTCTGGAACAGGCCCGCGAGAAACTGGAGCAGGCCAGCACTATTGAGTCGGGCGAGGCCGACCCGGAAACGGCGAAGCAGGCAATGGACAACGTGCAGGAGGCCAAGCGCCTGCTGGCGCTGACACGCAAGGAGCACCTGAAGGACATTCGTCAGCTTGAGCTGGACAGAGCGGTCGATTTCTTCGAGAAGGCCGTGCGCCAGCACGCACGCCCCACCGAGGCCACGTCCTTCGACAACTTGGTCAAAACGGCACAGCGCGCGCTCGAAAACAACGGCAGCGATTTCGAGTCGCACTTGGACGATCTGCGCAGCCGCAACTTCATGATCTTGTGGCGTCAGGACTGGTTCGTGATCGACCACTTCAAGCGACTGGCCCAAGCAAGCTACCTTTTCTCTGACACCAGAGAGCATGCACAGCTTGTGGCGGCCGGAACCGAAGCCATCAGGGCCAACGACATCGAAAAATTGCGCGCAGTGGTTGGTCAACTCTTCTCGATCCAGGTCGGCTCTGCGGGTGACGACGACATGATGGCCGGTTCCAACATCGTTCGGAGTTGATCTCATGGCCCGCGACGCATGGCTCCCCATTGGATTCAAGCTGCCAGACGGCGCGAAAGTTCGCGCTCCACTGTTCGAGGGCGTGGATTGGCAGATCTACGAGACGATGGGCGGTGGTCGTGCGCTGATTGCACAAGACACGCTGGCGCAGCATTGGCTGGATGCAGGTCTGATTGAATATGGGACGCTCAACGCCGCACAGTTCGGCGACCGCCACTTGCGGTCGATCTCATGCGGGCCGAGCCAGACGCTTTGCCCTGTCAACGAGGGGAAGTCTCCCGACAATAAATCCGAGGCGCTTTCCTTCGCCTTGGCGTTGAAGGCAACGCGCGACATCGATGCGGACTCCCCGCTGCAAGACGCCCTTTACATCGAGAAGATCACCCGGCTGCTGCCGACCTACAGCATCAGCTCCAGAATCGGCGACGATGTTGTGCTCGGCTACTGGCTGACGGGCGGCACGAACATCCCGGCCTCATCCTTTCGTCGGCTGCGTCAGTCCATAAGCTGGCTCGGTGCGGGCCATTTGAAGGATGTCGTGCAAGCGGCGGGCTTCGAAGTCGCGGAAATCATCCCGCTGGCGCGCAAGCCTGCGGTTCCTGCCGAAACAACGGAAGCTGCCCCCGCCGAGAAGGTGGAGCAATTCAGACGCGCCGAGCCGGAACCGAACAAGGTCTTCGAACTCGCCGGGCGTCCCGAACTGGCGGCCTTCTTCAACGAGCACATCGTCGACATCATCCTGCACCGTGACTGCTACAAGGCGCTCGGGATCGAGTTCCCGTCGGCGTTGATCCTGCACGGCCCTCCGGGTTGCGGGAAAACCTTCGCGGTCGACCGGCTGGTGGACTTCCTCGGCTGGCCAAGTTTCCAGATCGACGCCTCCAGCGTCGCCAGCCCCTACATCCACGAGACCAGCAAGAAGGTCGCGCAGGTGTTCGACAAGGCGATGGAGAACGCGCCGTCGGTCCTGGTGATTGATGAGATGGAAGCATTCCTTGCCGACCGCGAGATGGGTTCAGGACATCACCGCGTCGAGGAAGTGGCCGAATTCCTGCGCCGGATTCCTGAGGCGGTGAAGAACGACGTGCTGATCATCGCCATGACCAATCGTATCGACATGATCGACCCGGCCATACAGCGTCGAGGACGTTTCGATCACGTCATCAAGGTGGATTTCGCCAGTGAGGTTGAAGTGCAGTCGCTGTTGGACAAGCTGCTTTCCTCCTTGCCGAAGGAATCGGACGTGGATTCCAAGCCTCTGGCTAAGGAGCTTGCTGGCAGACCCTTGTCTGATGTTTCTTTTGTGGTGCGCGAAGGCGCAAGGCTCGCGGCGCGATCTGGCAAAGAAAAATTAGATCAGGCCAGCCTGTTGTCCGCCCTGCATGCTTCACCCGCGCGGGAGCGCGAGGGTGGCGACAGCAAACGGCGCATCGGATTCTTTTAAAGGGAGAAGGTAGTGACGGGGGGAGAAGAAGAACAGAAGAAGGGAGAAGGCAAAGGCTTCGCAGGCCTTTCATCGCTCGTGTCTGACGTGGATACGACATCGCCCCCTGCTGCAAAAGAGGAACCTGATGCATCTGCTCCAAGCACCGAGCGTCCTGCCCGGCAGGCTGCTCAACCGCAGCCGAGCCAGCCACATCAAACGTTTCAAGAGCCTGCGCAGCCGCCATCCTCTGGATCGTCCGGCGGCAAGTGGGTGTTGGGCATTGCCGCCGTCATCGGCGTGCTCTGGCTCATCGGACAGTCGGACAGGAGCCCAACTTCTCCAGCTCCGGCCTACTCGACGCCCGCGCAGACCGCGCAGACCGCGACGCCAAGTTACTCGCCGCCTGCTGAATCGCAAGCGCCGTCTCGCCCACAGGAATCAATGCCTCCTGTCGGGCAAGACTTGGTGTTTTCAACGGCTCAGATTCGCTACTGCTTGGCCGAGGACATCCGCATGGAGGGCGCGAAATTCGGTCTCAACAACTATATCGACTCAGACGTGGATCGCTTCAATGTGATGGTGGCCGACTACAACAGCCGTTGCGGGAGCTTCCGTTATCGCAGCGGTGCGCTGGAAAGTGCGCGACGGGACATTGAGCCATACCGGAGCCAGTTTCAGTCAGAGGGCAGAAGCCGGTTCGCTCGTAGTCCGTCTTATGGCTCGCTGTCGACGCCTGCACCGTCCCGTCCTGCACCGGATGCAACGGTGCAGGCCATCCAGCGCAAGCTCAACGAACTCGGTTACGAAGCTGGCACCGCTGACGGTTTGATGGGACGAGGTACGCGTTTAGCGGTATTGGCGTTCCAGCGGGACATGGGGCTTACTCAGGATGGACAGCCGGATAGAGACCTACTTGCCGTACTGAATTCGGCCACATCGGTAACGACCAGCAGCAATACGGCAAGACCCAACTGGGACTCCGCTCCTGAGCAGAGCGTCGCACTTCCACCGAGACCTGCGCCAGACCCGTTGCCACCACGACAAGTTCAGGCTGTTCCTGCCAGCAGGGACACCAAAAATTTCAGTGTCTGTGCTTCGGGGCAGTATCCATCGCTTTGCAATTATGCGCTGCTTACACCAGACGAGAAGGAGCAAGTAGAAGCCGCAGAAAGGCGCGTCAATTTCCAAACCTGCGCATCTGGAAATTACCCATCGCTCTGTAAACGGTCATTGCTGACACCAGAGGAAGCTACTCAAGTAGCTGCCGCAGAGCGGCGCGTAAATCTTCAGACCTGCATGTCTGGAAATTACCCATCGTTGTGCAAACGAAATCTACTTACCCCAGACGAAGCAGCGCAAGTCGCCGCAGCAGAGCGTCGCGTCAACTTTCAAACCTGTGTTTCTGGCAACTACCCGTCTTTGTGCAAGCACTCTTTGCTTACATCGGATGAAGCAGTTCAGGTGGCGGCCGCAGAACGGCGAGTCAACTTTCAGACGTGCATATCCGGACAATACTCTTCTTTGTGCAAGCACTCCCTGTTGACTCCAGATGAAGCCGCCCGAGTTGCAGATGCTGAACGACGGGCGGGGAACAGGTGATGCGCTCCATTCACCACGAGCTATGGCAGGGGGACTGAGTAGATGGCAATGACAATCTGCTTCAAATGCGGCTCCACAAAATCCGGCGCACTGACCGCCTGCCGGAGTTGTAACGCTGCGCCGCGCACAAACAGCGAGTATGCCGTTTCGCTCGCTCTGTCCGACCATATGTCGTCCAAAGATCAACTGGCCCAGTACAGCCACGAGCTTCGCAACGGCAAGAAGTTGTCCGTGCCGCGCGAAGCACTCGTGGAGGCGCTCGATGCGCTAAAAGACCCGCAGCTTCTGGCGATGCTTGGCGCGCAGACTGCAAATGCAGCGCCGCCAACGCAAGCTCCACCTGCATCTACGCGCCAGCCCCAAAGTCCCACACCGAATCCGCATCCAGCAGCTCGACCGCATCAACCCGGCCAAGATGGACGCGTGACCTACAACTCCGGCCATTCTTTCGACGAGAACATCTTCAAGAAGATTCAGCCGAGGTTGACTGAATTGATGGGGTTGAGGATTCAGAAATACCCGATTCTCCTGCAAGACAAGACCCTGCTGCCGAAGGTGGACGTGCAGTTCATGAGCATCTACGAGGTGATGGAAAAGACCCACTCGCTCGAACAGATTGTCGATGAGAGCTTCCGGCGCGCATTCCCTCCCAATGGCGTTCCGCAATCCGGGCAAGCGAGTGCCAGCGCACCCACTCCTCCATCAGCGCCCCCCACCACGCCGCCCGCGATTCCGAGTAAGCCAACGCCTCGCCTCACTACGACCGCGCTGCATCAATCGGCGTTCTCGGTCTTGGGCGTGACGACCCGCGACAACCGCAAGCGCATCGTCGAGTTGGCGGAAGAGAAGTCGTTGGAACTGGATCACGACGTTTGCCAGAAAGCACGCTCCGACCTGACCAACCCGCGCACCCGCTTGAGCGTGGAGATCGGGTGGCTTCCCGGCGTCTCACCGCGCAAGGCGAGCCAGTTGGTCGAGAGCCTGGTTAACGACCCGATGGCGATACGCCAAGAGTCTGGCCTGCCCACGCTCGCGCACCTGAATCTGCTGGCCGCCGCGTTCGAAGCCGTAGATGGCAAGCACGATGCGGACGACTTGGCCGAGTTCATCATGGAGGCCGCCTACCTCGCCGAAGTGCTGACTCCGGAGGAGGTGCTGCGCGACATCAACGAGGATCGCGCCGTGTCCGGATTTCCGGAAGTGCGTGCGCTCGATCAGATCGAATCTGAGCTGACCGAACGCAAGCGGTACTACCGTGGTGCCATCAAGGATGCGCTCGACAGGCTGCCGCCGATGACGCTCATCCAAGTAATGACCGAAACCGTGGATGGCGTGACATCCGGCGGCGAGGATCATGCGCCGGGACTGATCGATGACCTGGTGGACAGCTACGAGGTAGAGACCCACGGCATCCTGCAAAAGGAGGCAGGGAACGTCCACAAGCTCATCAAGGCAGCCAGAGACCATGCTGGCTCCGGCGAAGCCACCGTCAAGCCTTATCTGGACAAGCTCGATACGGTTGCGCGCAATTGGGACAAGATCGCCCAGCCCATTCAACTGAGTTCGAAAGCGCGCGGCATCGACCACGAAGCAAGCCGCGAATTGGCCTACGAGATTCGCGGCCTCGCCATCGACCTGTTCAACAAGCACGACATGCTTGTTCAGTCGCAGCGGCTGACCGGACTGATTCAGGAGATCTTTTCTGAAGTGCCGGAAATTGCGGATCGCGTCGAGGAGGACGCGGACGCACTCGCGGACATTTTCCAGCAACGCAAGCAGGTCGCATCGCGGCAAGACGAGTGGGCGCGCGAAATCACCTACCGCGCCGAGATCGGCGTGATGTTCAAGGATGCCTTGAGTATTTCCCCTGTCGGCGTTTCGTGGAAGGGCCAGAACTTTCCGCTCGACTCGATCACGCGCGTTCGTTGGGGTGGCGTCAGCCATTCCGTCAATGGCATCCCCACGGGGACGACCTACACGATTGCGTTCGGCAACCGGAATTCCGAAGCGGTTGTGGAACTGAAGAAGCAGGACATCTACAACACGTTCATTGACAAGCTTTGGCGGGCAGTCGGCGTGCGCCTGCTCACTGAAATGCTCGAAGCCCTGAAGAATGGGCGCGACCTGCACTTCGGCGATGCACTCCTGCACGACGATGGCATCACGCTCGTGCGGCGCAAGTTCCTCGGTTCCAACGAAAAAGTGCGCTGCTCGTGGGGTCAAGTCCATGTGTGGAGCGCCGATGGTTCGTTCTGCATCGGAGCCAAGGACGACAAGAAGGTCAACGCCGGTGTTTCCTACATTCACGGGGCGAACACCCATGTTCTCGAACAAGCCATTCGCATGGGCTTCAAGAAGCCGGGAATGCGCCGTTTGAGTGATGTATTGCAGTGATTTAACCAAGTATTCAGCGGAGCAGCATTTATGGGATTTCTGTCCAACCTGTTTGGAGGCAACAAGGAAGACAAGGCGCTGCGCGAAGCAATGGCGCACATCCACCGCATCCTCGATGACGAAGCGTTTCAACTGGAACTCGTTCATCCGGCGATGAAGGTGATGCTGGAGTCCGCCCCGGCCTACGACAAAGACCCAGACGGCACTGGCCCGTTCGGCTTCACCGAGACCAATCCCATTCCGGTCAATGGGCCCATCGGCCAACTGGCGTACTTGTCCAGACTTGAAACCCAATCTGGCCAACGCATCTTGTTCCACCGCCTCGGAGCCATCGGCACAGTCGACGTGTTTGAGGCCGTGTCATTCAATGGAGCCGAGTGGTTCATCCTGTTCGTCGATCTTTATCACCCACGACGCTCGCGGCTCACGCCGGATGGCTTCCGGTTCACGAAGGAGGTTGCTCAGTTCTCCGGCTTCCACAAGTTCTGCGAGAGCTTTCCCTACGACTTCGTCGAGAAGAAGGCATCCGAGCGCGAGTCGGGCCTGAGCATGGCGTACATCGCCATCAGCAAGGTGTCCGACCATATTCAGAACCGTGTTTTCAACAGGCCGCTGGCTCACAAGGCCAAGCTCGACCTCGTGAAAAACCGGTTGTCGAGCGTCCAATCCCAATAAGCGATGGCGATGAAGAAGACCCTTTTGGCAGCACTTGCGGCAATGATGTGCCTCCAGGCAACACCTGCTCTGGCCGAGAACTACGAGGTGAACCTGACCCGCAAGGGCAGGAACGTCTACAAGGTCGACGGCAAGGACATCATCATCCAGACGCGCTACTGCTACGTCTACGCCTACTCCGAGGAGGCGATCTTCAAGTCGTCCGGTTATGGCGGCGAGGTCATCTTCTTCGACAGCAAGGACAAGTGCGACGTGAAGGCAGTCTTTGGCGTGTCGAAGCAGAAGCCGGGCAAATACGTGGTGACAGTCAGCCGCGAGGACGATGACTGGTATGAGGTCTTCGGAACCAGCTCCTACATCAAAACATCGAGCTGCCTGTCCCTTGCGCTTGGCGAGGAGGCCTACCTGACGATTTCGCCTTCCGGCTTCGGGCGGCTGCGGTTTGACGATGGCGACGACTGCATGGTCGAAGCCGTCTACACCAAGCTGCGGCTATGAGATGGAGATGAGGGGCCGTGGCTGCTGCTGACGACAAACAAAAAGGAACCGCCACAGGATTCTCCGGTCTTTCGACACTCGTCTCGGATGTCGAAGACAACCGTCCTGCCAGCAAACCTGCGCCGGAGGCCGCCCCGCCGCCGCGCACCCCACCGCCTCCAGAACCTCCGCCCTTGCCGGCCGAAGAAGCCCCGGCCGTATCCACTGCACCTCAACCAGCCAAGGAGAAGAGCGACAGTTCTTCTGATGTGACCACTGGCAAGTGGATGGTCGGCATCGGATTGGGGATCGGGCTTCTGCTCATCATCTTCGTCAACGCGATCAAGAACGAGCCCACCCCCTCGACGACGGCCCCGGTTGCGCAAGCACCCATCACGGCTGTCCCCGCCTACCCACCACAAACTGCCGCGCCAGCCACGCCGAGGCAGCCGCCTGCCCAAGAGGCAATAACCCAGCAAAGCGCGGCCACGGAATCGGTGAACGTGCTCGGCCAGCAGATCGCGGTTTCGAATCCTGGCGGCTACTGCACGCCGGGCAAGTCGGCGCGCGAAGTGGAGCTGATGGACTTGGCACGGCGTTCCCTCGGCGAAGGCTCCCGCCTCGTACATGCAGCAGTCCGTTGCTCCGAACTGGAGGACTACCGGAAGGGGCGCAGGGACATGCTAGATCACTGGCTGCAAATCCAGCTTATCGGCCCGAAGGGGAATTTCCAGCGAATCGAGATGCCGCGTGAGGCATTCCTTTCCGGCCTTTCCAAGTCGAGTTCACGGGTGAACGCCGCCGAACTCAATCAACGGCTGAAGGCGTCGTTCGAGAACAGCGACATCAACCTGTCCGACATGAAGTTCGAGCCGATTGGGCGGGACGGGAATGCGGTCTATTTTTCCATGCGCATGAACATGAACATTGGGGAAACCAGCCGACCGATTTCGGGGATCAGCGGGATCACGCTCCTGAACTCTCTCCCCCTGTCGGTCAACGTTTATGAAGGAACCGCATCACTGGAAAGCCGTGGCCGGTTGCAAGCTGTCCAGCAGGAACTGCTGAACAGCCTCCTCACCGAGAACTGACGATGAAAACAGCAAGAACAACATTCTTTGCCCTGTGCTTCTGCCTTCTGACTGCGGTCGCCCTGCCGGTCGTCGCGCAGACGGCGGGGTACACCAAGCTCAACGTCAAGGGGCGAGTTCAGCTCGAAATTCCGAGCAACTGGGCAATCAGCGATGCGGAGCAACGGAAGCGCGTCAAGGAGCTTGGGGAGAAGCTCGTCGGGATTCCAATTCAGCACACATCCTCGCTTGCCGCACAGTCCTACCCAGCGCCGTCACGAACGATGGTCAGGGTGTCGTTCATTCCTATGGAGCCGCCGCTCACCCAAACAGATGTCCGGCAGGAGGTTCAGGCCAACAAGCAGCAGGTACTCAGGGATTTGGCCGATACCTGGCGAGAGGAGTCGCCGACGATGTGGGCGGGCTTGGCCAAGAACGGTGTGAAGGAAGTTGGGCGTCCGAGTTTTGCTGTCGAACCCATTGGCGGTCAAACCGCTTTGATCATCAGTTACGGACGCACCTCTACAGCCAACCCAGCGGAAACCATGAGGGTGACTCAGTACCATGTGCTGCTGGGCGCGGAGAAAGCCCTGATCACGCTTTCGTACATCGAAGGCGATCCGCAAGCGACAGCAGCGCACAACCGATTGAAAAGCAGCATCGTTATCCGATAACAAGAAAAGGAACAGCCAGTGGCCTATGAAGATCCCAACGCCCCGTCGCACACATCCGGCGACGTCGCCCCAAAGCCAGCCGCGCCCGTCGATCAGAGCAAGACCTTTCTTGGCGGGCAACATCATCCGTGGCGGCGATTGTTCGCCCGCGCGATTGACATCTGCACGGCAGGTCTCGTGCTGTTCATGCTGTTGGTATTTGCCTTCAGCGCGACGATGCCCGAACAAGCGGCGGGTTTCGCAAAGGCTATAGAGAACCCGATCATCGCCAGTGTGGTGCTGTATCTGATTTGGCTGCCTGCCGAAGCATTGTTGCTCTCGTTGTTCGGAACCACCCCAGCGAAGTGGCTGTTTGGCATCCGGGTTGCGCACCCTGGCGGCAACCTGCTGTCCTTCGCAGCGGCGCTGAACCGCTCATTTCTGGTCTTTGTTCAGGGCGTGGGGTTCGGCATTCCATTCGTCGCGCTGTTCACGCAACTGTTCGCGTATCGGCGGCTCACGAAAACCGGCACGACGCTGTGGGACACATCCACCACCACCGTGGTGCTCCACAAGAAGTGGGGAGTGTTTCGCGCCCTTGCGTGTACCGCCGCCGTCTTCGCCGTGCTGATCCTGATGAGCGCACTGAACGCGGCGAGCAAGTGATAACCAACAAAGGAGGAAACCCATGGCATACGAAGACCCCAACGCGCCGTCACAGCCGCAGACGCCCGCGATTGCCGCGCCCATAGCAGCACCAGCGGCCACGCCCGAAAAGAAGTCCGGCTCATGGGACTGGCTGTGGCCGTCCATTGTTGCGGTCATCATCGTCAAGCTGTTCGGCCTCGTCGGCGGGCTGGTCACCCTTGGCTGCTACTACTGGCTCAAGCCCAAGCTGGGAACATGGGGTGCGGTTGCCGCATCCGGCGTCCTCGGCGTAGTGGTAGCCATTGGCCTCTTGGCGATGTTTCGTAGCTGACCGTAGGTCCAGTGACAAGCAGTTAATAGCATTGCGCTCAGAGCCACGAGCGGACTTACGACCGCTTCGCCTCGTAATGCTGACGGTCGAATGCTCTGTGGTCGTCAGTGCCAGCGACCGCTTAACCCCGATCAGCTTGCGTTCGGCCGATGCCGTGACGGACTGCAATCGCTGCAAAGCCGTCCCTGTCGATGGTCGCTTCAGGCTGGTAGCGGTCTATGGCGGCGGTTCGCGAACCGACCGCCTCCGATCCACATTGGTCACAGGTAGGTTCAGGTCGAATGACTGTACACATAGTTGCAGCGGACGGTCCCTACTCGCGGGAGAGCTGGTTTTATGCGGTGACCTAACCCGCAGGTGGATTTCCTTGCAGCAACTGGCGCTCCAGTGCGCCACTGGGCTGCGGCCTGCCGAACAGGTAGCCCTGGAACACGTTGCAGCCGTCATTCAGTAATTGCTGGTGTTGGGTTGGCGTTTCAACGCCTTCGGCGACCACACACAGGCCCAGGCTGTGGGCCATGGCAATGACGGTCTGCACGATCACCAGGTCCGCTTGCCGGTCGCCCATGTGCTGAACGAAAGACTGGTCAATCTTCAACTTCGCGATGGGTATGCGCGTGAGGTGAGCCAGTGATGAGTAGCCGGTGCCAAAGTCATCCACCGAGAACCGTACACCCGCAGTGCGCAGCGCCTGCATTTTTGCTGCGGCGGTGTCGATGTCGAGCATCATGCTTTCGGTCACTTCCAGTTCCAGCAGCGTAGGATCAATCTGGGTGTCCTCCAGCACCTTGAGCACGAAATTGACAAAGTCTTCCCGTGCGAATTGCCGGGCACTCACATTCACCGCCATGGTCAGCCCTTGCGCCTCGGGCAGCGTGGCCCAGCGCTTGAGTTGCGCGCAAGCTGTCTTCATGACCCAGTTGCCAATGGGAATGATCAGGCCAGTCTCTTCGGCCAACGGAATCACTTCGCCTGGCGACACAAGCCCACGTTCCGGGTGGTGCCACCGCAACAAAGCCTCGGCGCCCACCATCTTGCCCTGCGCATCCACCTGCGGCTGGTAGAACAACTCGAACTCGCCATTCTCCACGGCGCGCTGCAAGTCCTGTTCTGCGTGGGCTCGCACTGTGGCGGCAGCCTGCATGGTGGGATCGAAGAACCGCAACGAATTGCGACCGTTCTTCTTGGCTTCGTACATGGCCAGGTCGGCGTGGGTCAGCAACTGCGAGGCGTGGTCGCCGAAGCTCACCATACGGATACCGATACTTGCGGTGCAGCGAAACTTGAAATCCCTGATGGCATAGGGTGTGGCCAGCATGGCCAGCAACTTCTCGCCCACCAACTGAGCCTGCGCAGCGGCTGTGTTCATGGCGGTGTCCAGCCCTTCCAGCAACACCACAAATTCGTCGCCTCCTACCCGTGCCACCGTGTCCCCCTCGCGAACCAGGGTCTGCATGCGGCGTGCCGCCTGAATCAGGAGCAAATCGCCGGCTTCGTGGCCGCGTGTGTCGTTGATGGCCTTGAAATGGTCCAGGTCTATGAAAAGCAGCGCACTGAGCTTCCCGTTGCGGCTGTTCAACGCCAGCGTGTGCTCCATGTGCTGCTGCAATAGGCGCCGGTTGGGAAGGTGGGTGAGTTCATCGTGAAAAGCCAGGCGGTGCATTTCTTCCTGGCTGGCCTTGGCGGCCGTGATGTCGTAGAACGTGCCCACGTAGTTGGTGACCAGCCCTTCCGGGTTCTTGACGCTCGCAATGCTAAGCCACTCGGTGTAGAGGTGTCCGTTCTTGCGGCGGTTGCGAATTTCGCCCTGCCAGTAGCCCCGGGTTTCTATGGCTTTCCACATGGCCTGGTAGAACTGCTCGGACTGAAGCCCCGAGCTCAGGATGGCCATGTTCTTGCCCACCACTTCGTCGTTGGTGAAACCGGTCAGGGTGGTGAAGGCGGCATTCACCCGGAGGATGATGCCCAGGGCGTTGGTGACACAGATCCCGCAGGCAGACTCGAAAGACATGGCCGCGTACTTCTGTATCGTCCTTTCCCGCTGCAAGGCCGTCAAGTCGAACAGCACATAGCGGCCTGGCCTGCGTTGCCCCTCGTCGGTCAGGGTGCCGTTGAAGCTGACGGCCACCAGCAGCGGCTCGGCCCCTTCACGGTACAACTCCAGCTCCAGGTCTATGAAACCGTGGCGTTGATGCGCAGCCAGGTAATGATCCAGCTTGAGTTGACTGGCCGGGGTGAGGAACTGCCGAAATGAGGTTCGACCCACCACGTCTTCGCGTTGGCGGTCCAGCCACGACAGCTCCATGTCGTTGATCTCGGTGAACGAACCGTCTTGCGCCAGACAGTGGCTACCAAAAGGGGCCGTCTGGAACATGTGGGCGACCACACCATGCAGCTTCCCCAGTCGCGCTTCCAGTGTGTTGGCGTGGGCCGTGGCAATCACACAGGAGCACGCCGTAATATGCCAAGCACAGGCAGAGCTGTCTTACTAACGGAGGGAACGAGCGGCCGCTGCGGCCTCACTCGCCAAATGGGCCGCTGTCGCAGCGGCGCTGGTGGCCCGGGCTGTGGCTCGTGCGGCTTCTGCCGACGATTGCAAGGCCACTTCTTCCGCCTGTATGGCTGCAGCGGTGGCTGCTGCAGATGCCGCGGCAGAGGCTGCTGCTGCGGCCTCGGAGGCTGCCAAGGCAGCCTGGCTGGCAGCTTCAGCCGCCGCTTCTGTGGCCTCGATGATTTGCAGAGATGCCGAATTGAGGGCCGCCGAGGTGGCGTTCTTGCAGGCAAGCGCCGCTTTCTCTGCCGCTGTGGCGGAGCGCAAGGCAGCCTCAAGGGTGGAGTTCGTCAGTTCTTTCATCTGGGAAAGTGCATCGGAGTAGCGCTTGTTGACCAACGAATACCCAGTCCGGAGTGATTCGATCTCGTGCTCAAGCTCGGCCAGTTTGGCGTAAATCTTCACTTCTGCTTCGGTGGCCAAATCAACTCCTAGAGAAACCCGTCATCTTGCCAATCAATGTACACCCGTTCCCGCTGCAGATACGCACAATCTGAGGGACTATTTTCTGGTTGACTTTTGCCACAGGTTTAGGCACTGCTTTCTGTGCTTCGGACGGAGGCAGCACCTTGTTTCCCGTGTTTCGGGCACACCTCGGGTTTGCCGTCAAAGAAGCCTCTAAAACCAATATCTGGGCTGAAGGCCGAGGCAGACTTTTCCTCCCGTCAATCGACACTTCTTTCCGGTATGCCGTTCCTTCTGCTCTCCTGGGCATTGAGGTCGCTCATCCGCTCGACCTGCCGATGCAGATGGACATCTGAAATCGCGGCGGATGCTAACTTACAGACGGCTAGCCCCTCATTTGCGGTCGGTCGCTAGGCAAATGTTGGGATCATTGCTTTACAACCGTTGGACGTACGACGTGGCACCGCCCACCGACCGCAATCGCTGCAAAGCTGCCGCCTGACTCGCCTCTCGCACTGCAATGGCATGTTTTTTGGAGTTGATTCAGGGGTCTCTACAAGACTTTAGAGCACCCCAGAAAATGCCACGCGCAGGCGGTCAACGACGGCAGGCAATGGCTCTGGCTGAAGTTCGTTCTTCTTGAGAAATGCCAGCCACAGCGCCTGCCGTGTAGCGTCGTTCGCAAACTCTTCGGTCAGACCGACCGGCAAAGCGCCACGCGCCGCCATCCCGCGCCTTTGGAACGTGGCCTCGATCGCCTTGGCTACAAGACTGACGTCCAGAACTTCTCGTTCGAACAGCACGGACAAATCGAAATAGTCCTTCAGGCGGCTGTTGGTCATGCCGAGCAATGCGATGGCGTGGAATTTTTCTGCGATGACGGTGTACGTTGGGTAGGCACGCAGCCGCGGCGGGGGCATTCCTTCCAGCAGCACCGGGTAAACCGAATCAACGGGCGCTGGCGTGACTGCATCCCCAAAGCCCACATCGATTTGGGTCTTGCAGCGTGCTCTTGCCAGATCGCCCGTAATGATCACACGAACACCGCCGTAGCCGGCCTCCTTCCGAATCTCCTCAACCGCAACGGATGCAGCGTCAAACACGATGCCATCGTCGACCGCCACGGCGGCGATGTCCCGAAACACCTGGGCGACCGACTCCAAATCGCTGGCACCAAAGCCCAACAGATCGGCATCGCGTGTGGCCCGATGTGGCATGTCGTACCAGAGCGTGAACAGCAGTGCTCCTTTGAGCAAGAATCGATCTGCGTGCGGAGACTGGGTCAGGCGATAAAGAATGCGTTCCAAGGCGAAGCGCACCAGCACCTGGTTGAAATCGACGCCTTGTGCCTTGGCTACATTGAGCAGACGCGCACGAACGGAGGCCGCGACGTTTGGCATGGCCGCATTCATCCGAAGCTCTCCAGGTACGGGCGCATCACGTTGGCCATGCGGCAGATCTTGGCGAATCGCCAGATGTCGTCGACGGAGGCCTTGTTGCGCGCGCGGGCGTCTTTGAGCGCCTCAAGCGCCACATCCAGCCCAATCTTGTTGCGGTGCTTGAAGCAGTCCGCCACGGTCTTGGCCACGCTGTATATCCGCAGCCTAATACCGTCGCGTTCCACTTCTTCAATACCTGCGGAGTAGGCCTCGCCCGTGAACTGCACCATCTTGACGGGCGGGTAGTCGATGCGGGGCGGGTGGCTACCCCGAGGCATAGCGATCCAGATTTGCCGCGGCAGCTGCGTGGTCAGCTCATGAAACTGCAGTGCCGTGAGCAGGCAGAACACGGCCTGAGGCACCTTGGTGGCAATGGTGCCAAGGCTCTCAAACTCCGAAACCTGTGCATCCGGCAGCCGGTACAGGCCACGCCCCACCTTCTCCAGTCCCCCTACAGCAGTTAGGCGCGTCAGAACGACCCGAGGCGCACTGATGGCGTCCAGATCGCTGGCGCGCAGCACCCCCTTCTGGCTGGCCAGATCGAGAACGCGCTGAGTGTGGGCACTGGAGGGCATGGGTCGAACATGTTCCATTATTTCGTCGAATATTAATATACAACGGGAATACGGAACATTTTACCCAGTTCCCAAGACCTTCGACACCGCCCAGCACCACGCTGTATATCGTCTACAAGTGGCCACCAAGGCACCCATCACCGAAACCGGTCAAGAGCATGGCTGGATCGACACGACCTCCCCGGTGTGCCGACGTGCAGGGCAGGAGATAGGCCAGGCTGGGTGCATTCCGATCAGCGAGCAAGACGCGAAGAGCACCACGAACTGGTAGCCGCTAAACGACCCACGCAGCGAATCCGCGCAGAGTCAGAGATCAGAACCTTTGTTCTCATTATTTAACATAACGAAAATCGGGGAATATTGAGGCTGAGCAGGGCCACAGCTCTGAACCCAAGTTCCCTACCCGGTCTCGACCACCCGAGCAACGTCACCGTGGCACTGCGCGAACTTGCCCACCAACAATATTCGCCCCTCGTGATCGCGCCGCTGAAGTTGGCGACTGTTGTCTCGTGACGGCACTGCGAGCATGCTTCGTTTCGTTGCTTTCATGCATTCCGGCGTCTGGATTGGCCATGCCGTACAGGTTTGACGATTTTCACCCCATGCTCCAACCACTCACTTGGTGTCAGCAGGGTGTGACTTTAGTTGGACGGGGGCAAGCCTGACTTTGACCCCTTGCGCCAGCAAGGCTGTCAATTGACGAGAAAACCCCTCGAGTTCTTCGTCAGGAATTTGTGCCGCAGCTGGTGATTTCAGGGCAAGCACGCCATCCAACAAGCTGGCGGTCAGGGTCGGAATGCCCTCATTGGTGAAACCAAAATTGGCGCTGTGACCGTGGCGTGAAAACTTTTCGGCCGCCTCGACTTCATGATGCCTGCGCTCTAGCGCGAGAGTTTGCGGGTTGTTGAGGTGGTTGCGAATTTTGAGCGCCATCGCGTATGTCATGGGATGGGCCGGCAGTCGCTCAAGGTAGTTCAAAGCCTCCCGCAGCAGGTTCAAACTGGCCAACTGCTCCTCACTTTGGGTCATCTCAAAATGCTGCTGTTAAGTGCGTGTTGAGCATACAGCAGTCAATGTTGTACGGAGCTATCGCGTTAGACCCAGCGCAGTGCATCCGGGCGCCAAGTTGCAGTTGCCTGGCTCCCAGCGGTGGCGACCTGAGTCGGAGGCCACAGAAGGTCGTCCAACAGTGCGACGGTGTCACCCAGGCTCGCAGCTTCGATGCGGTTCTTGCTCAGGAATGCCTGCCACTGGCGCAGCTTGGCGGGGTCGTCGCTGAACTGCTTGGTCAGTGCCAAGGGCCGCTCGATCGGCACGGTGGTCTGGCGCCGGGTGAAGGTGGCGCCGATGGCTGTGGCCAGCGTGGCGCCGTCCAGTTCTGTGCGGCGTGCAATCACCGCGAGGTCGAAGAAGTCCTTCATGCGGCTGTTCGCCTGCCCCAGCATCACCATGGCGTGGTATTTCTCCGCAATCACGGTGTAGACCGGATAGACCCGCAGCGTTGGGGCTGGGAAATCAGGTAGCAGGATGGGGTAGACCGCTGTTTGTGGCCCAGGTGTGACCGCATCTCCAAAGCCCACGTCGATCTGCAGCGCGCAGCGTGCAGAGCCGATGCGTGCCACCACCGTGATGCGGGTGCCACCGTAGGTGTTGTCTTCGCGAATGGCACCTGCCTTCACGGAATCGGGGTCGAACACGATGCCGTCGTCCAGGTCCATGGCGGCGATGTCGCGGAAGGTGGCGATCAGGTTCGCCTCATCGTCGGGGCCGAAGCCCAGCAAGTCGGCGTCCCTTGTCGGTCGGTGCGGCGTGTCGTACCAGAGTGCAAAAAGCAGCGCACCCTTCAGCAGGAAGCGGTCGGCATGTGGTGAGAGGCTGATGCGGACCAGTAGTCGCTCCATACCGAAGCGGTTCAGCAGCAGGCTGTAGTCGTCGCCGCGCTGTTTGGCGAGGGTCAGCAGCCGGGCCAGGATCGATGCGGAAAGGTTGCCGGTCATTGGGTCATGGCCTCCAGATAGGGCTGCATGACACGTTCGACCCGATTGATCTTGGCGAAGTGGCTCAACTCGTCCATGGTGACCTTGCGGCTGCGCCAAGCGTCTTTCAGTGCCTCCAGCGCCACATCCAGACCGACCTTGTTGCGGAACTTGAAGCAGTCGGTCACCGTCTTCGCAGCGCAGTACACCCGGATGGGAGCGCCGCGATCGGTCACGGTCTGTATGCCGTCGGTGTATGCGGTGCCGCGCAGGCGCGTGATGCGCAGCGAGGGGTAGCTTAGCGCCGGGGTCTGACTGCCTTCAGGCAATGCGATCCATACTTCGTGCGGCAGCTGCGTGCCGATCTCATGGAATTGCAGCGCGCTCAGCAGGCACAGCACGGCCTTGGGCACGCGCTGGCAGACCTCCATTAGCGTCTGGTGCTCGTTGACTTCGGCGTCGGGCAGGCCATACAGACCACGGCCAAGCCGCTGCAGCTTGCCAGCTTGGTGCAGACGGATCAAAAGTTGCGGCGACCAGCCTTGCTCGCGTACATCCGCTGCCCGCAGCATGTGCCGATGTCTGGCCAGTTCGAGGATGTGCTCAGACTGATTCATGGGGGAGAAGTTTGATATGCGCACTACTTTTGTTCAAGTGATGCGATTTATAATCGAGCGAGAATCGTGGAATATAGACGGTTCTGTCGCAATAAGGTCCGCCACTTTGCACTCCAAAGAGGTCAGATTTCCAAGTCGCCTGGCTCAAAGGAGAAGATCGACTGGGGCGCCACGCCATGGATCTGGCCCGGCGCACTGAACAAGGCATTCGCCAATGCCAACTGGCCCGGTGTTAGGGACTGAGAGGCCGCTGGACACGGCGTGCAGCCTCGGCGCAGTTACGACTTGTCGAGATCGCGCTTGTCCGCAGATGGGTTGACGATCGTCTCGTGGTGATTTTTGGCG
>NZ_JBHTCA010000035.1:0-27296 GCF_042665215.1 Hydrogenophaga atypica | reverse complement strand
GGTTCGTGGGCCTGAACATCGAGGACAAAGTTTGGGACCACTCCACCTTCAGCGCCAACCGCGAACGCCTGTTCAACGAAGACCTGGCCCGCGCCTTCTTCGAGCGCGTCAAGCTCAGCGCCCAGTGGGGCCGGCTTGCCAGCGACGAACACTTCAGCGTGGACGGCACGCTGATTGAGGCCTGGGCCTCGCACAAGAGCTTCAGGCGCAAAGACGACGACAGCGGCACGCCGCCCGGGCGCAATCCCGAGGTGGACTTCAAGGGTCAGGAGCGCTGCAACGGCACCCACGCCAGCACCACCGATGTCGATGCCCGGCTGTTCAAGAAGAGCGCGGGCGACAAATCTCGCCTGTGCCACATGGGGCACATCCTCATGGAGAACCGCAACGGTCTGATCGTGGATGTGGAGATCACTCATGCCAACGGCACCGCCGAGCGCGAAGCGGCGCTGGCCATGCTGGGGCGCCGGGGCAACAGGAACAAGCGGGCCACGGTCGGCGCCGACAAGGGCTACGACAGCAAGGCCTTCATCAAGGGCTGTCGCCGGCTCTTGGTCACGCCTCACGTGGCGGCCAAGGACAAGCACTCTGCAGTCGATGGCCGCATCAAGCGCCACGAGGGCTACAAAACCAGCCTCAAAGTGCGCAAGCGAATCGAGGAGGCCTTTGGCTGGATCAAGACAGTAGGCGGTCTGGCCAAGACCAAATTGATCGGTCAGGCCAAGCTCGCGGGCCAGGCGCTGCTGTGCTTTGCCACCTACAACCTGGTGCGCATGGGCAGTCTGGGCGGTTGGTGGGACGCGCATCATGCGTGAACCATGGGATACGTGCGCCCGGAACGGGCAAAACGGCCTGCAAACAGGCCGAAATGGCCGCTCCAATCGCTGCGCAGGCCAGTTTGGGCGATCCGTTTCTTCGAAATCCACGACCCTGGCGCGTTCGATGAGCATTTTTTCAACGGCCTGCTAAAACGCCTGAGACGGTTGTTGGGAGTCCGTTTAATGACAATAGGAATCGACCAATTACAGTGCGATGGCTTCCGTCTCCTATGTAATATCGCCCGTCAACCAAGTAGAAAGACCAACCCGGTTTTTTTTCGTCTTTAGTGTAATAGCTCGGGTTTTCGACCATGTACCTTAAATACCGTCGAATATGCTGCAACTCTGCAAATTCCCCACCAGGCGGATTCCCAAGGAGATCAATCCAGGAGCGCCCCCCGTAAACTGGATGGGTAGTGCCCGCAACTTGGGACAAGTCTACGCTTGCAAAACTGTGCTCTATTTCAGGCACCCCGGATGCTCTGTATTCATGGTCGGCAAATCGCTCAAGCTTCGTATATGCGAATGTAGGCATCGACAATGCCAAAAGCTGTTTAAGATCGGTATTCATTTTCATATCAATTTACTTTGATGCCTGCAAACAAGTCCGGCAGGGCTGCGATGGCCCGTGCGCGGCTGGCCATGTCGGCCGTGACATAAATGCCCGTGGTAGCAATGGACGAATGCCCCAGGAGTTGCTGGACTGCCGGCAAATCGCCTTGCGAGGCCTGCAGCACTTCATGTGCAAAGGTGTGGCGCAACCAGTGACATGAAGCGCGGTAAAACGTGCCACGCAATTGCGGATCAGAGGTCGAGCTGGCCACCTGGCGAAAGAAACCCTTCAAGACCCGATGTACCCCTGCAGCGGAAAGAGCGCCACCCGATCCCGATACCGGCTCCGACTCGCTGTACCGATTCCGCGCACGTCCAAAGCTTGATGCGAGGCTGGAGACCAGCGGCACATCTTCACCTGGCAGAGTGAACAGTCCACCGTGGTAAGCGACGCCCACCCGGTCGGCCGCATGAGCACGCAACGCAGCCAGCACAGACGGCTTCAGCGGCACCAAGCGTTCAACGCGTCCCTTGCCCATAACTTTGAGCACCTGACATTCACTGTCGCCACTTCGTGCGAGTTGGATGTCCCCCCATGTGGACGCAGACAACTCGGACAGGCGTACCCCTGTGGTCTCCAAAAGGGCCAGCAAAGCCACCAGGCGGCGCTTGGCGGGGTTTTCGGCCATACGGTGAAGGCAGCACTGCATCAACTCGATGTGGCTGCGTGACAAGCCTCGCAGAGCATCGGGGGCGCGTTTGGGCGCTCGCCAGTGGCCCAGGTAGGCAAACGGATTGGCCAAAAGGTAGTGCGTTTGCACCAGGAAGCCATACAGGTTGTTGATAGCAGCCAAGGCGCGTTGAATGGCAGGCCCGCCCAGCGGGCCACGCATGGGCGCCCAGTCCACAGCATCCCGGCGACTCGGCAGAGGATTGACCCAGTGTGAAGGCGGGTTCTCCAGGAAACGAACGTGCTCCAGTGCATCCTGTACGGTCAGGCCAGCCAATGACTTGCCCTGCTCGTGCGCCCACCAAAGCAGACGCTCCACGTCACGCCGATAGGCCCGCTGTGTGTGCGTTGAGCGCAGCGTCAAGGTGTCCAGCCAGGCCTGCAGCGCTTGGGCGTCAGTCGAGGCGCCCAGGGCGTTTGCCCCACCGGCACGCAAATCCAGTTGATCTCGCGTTGGCGTGTCCACGACCAACCGCATAACACCTCGTACCTCCGTCACCGGCACCGAAGGCGACGCGGGGCGCAGGCTGCCCATGCCTTCCAGCACCCTGACACTCAACGTCACGCCCAGACAAGACTCGTGATCCAACAGCCATTCGAGGAGACGCCTGGCGCGGTCCACGCCCAGGCCTGGCACCCCACGATGCCACAGGCGGCCCCTGGCATTGATGCCATCCACAAGGGTGAACAGGGTGGGCATGCCACTGGCCACCAGTCGCTTGGCCACGGTGGCGCTGAACCACTGCCCGACGTGATCTTGCGGTGTCGGCCGCACGGCACACAAGGACTGAAGATGGTCCAGCGCGCAGATCTGCTCGGCCCGCTCGACCGAGCCACGCCTGCCAGCCGCTTGTTGTTGCCGCTCCAGGAACAGCTCTTGCAATTCGCGTTCGCTGTACATGTCAGCGTCGAACTGCTCGGCAAAGGCCTCCAGCGATTCGGCTTCCTCACCTGTCCCATCCGACGATGTACCCGAGACCTTGGCCAAGGCTTTCGCCAGATCATTCTCCCCACGCCCCTGCAGCTGAGCCACCATGCGCGCGCGTAAGGCTTGCTCCAGCGCGCCTGCGGCTGAGGCATCCACCTGATCGACGGGCAGATACCTCCGTGCGGCCGACACGACATCGACACCTTCGGCCACTGCGCGCATGAACGCGAAATCATGCAGGCGCAGCCCATCGAGATGGATGAACTGACTTGGACCAGACGGTCGCCCCCGCTTCCGGGGTGCGCCGATTAAATCCGCGCTCAAGATAACGTTCATTATCTTGATGGCGGGAAAAATGCCACTTCGCCACGTATGACAAAGGACAAAAACCAGTGATTGCAAAAAGTCATTTGAAATCAATCACTTAAAAGGGTGGGCGGGTACTCCGTGGTAGATTGCCGGTGTGGGGTCAAAGCTCTTGCCGGAGCTGCCCACACCGTCCGTTCAACACAACCACATTCAAGGAGTACCCACCCATGAAATACGCACACTCAGCCTCTGCTCCGTCCTCCAGAGCGTCTGAATCAGAACATCCCCAGTGCCGTGGATGTGCCGCAGAAATGAGCATCTGGAAGAACATGTACGTTTGTTTCGCCTGTCACCGCAGTCAACCGCTCGGCGTGGCCTCTGCTCGGCAGAGCGCCATCGCATCAGACAAGTCGCTCATGGCCCGCGTCAGGAACTGGATGGCCTCATTTCGATAGGCCACCCACTCCTGCTGTTTTCCGTGGTTTGCCGGAAAAGGATGCAACTCAAGACAGAACCGCAAATCGTCTGGCTTGCGCTGAACCACAGGGCTCTGTGGACCGGTATCTCCCGGAAAGAACCCCCAGAACCGCCAGTAATACCCCGCCTCAAAAGCGCTCGTGACGACTTGACTGACCGGAAACGCACGTCGGTGATCGCTGACGTGCAGGTAGATGTAGGGGTGTTCCAGAGAAGGATTGACCCATTCATCCCGTCGCAACCCCCAGTATTCAGGGCACAAGCCAAAACGCGCAACCTGCTGAGCCAACTCGTCCAGGCCTGGTAGCTCGCCCTTGTAGTGAGGGCTCATGTTCACCGGGATCAACATGTTGGTGACCGCTCAAGCCTCTGCCGGCTCACTTTCGGCTTGCCGCGCCCGAGGCGCCGCAAAGGTGATGCTCTCGACACGCGAGAGCTGCAGCGTGACATCCTCGGCCACCACCTTCAGCACCTGGACCTCTCGGCCGTCGTCGTCACGACCGGTGTACTCACGTTCCTCTCCGATGACCAGGACACGGGCGCCCTTGCGCAGCAGCTTGGCACAAGCCTCGGCCTTGGGGCCATAGATTTCCACCTCCCGCCAGAAGCCGCCGACCTGCTCGACCTGGCCCTCCTCGTTCTGACCGTAGCGACCAAACATCACCCGCATGCTGGCCACAGTGAAATCGCCATTGCGGCCCGGCAAATGCTTCAACTCAGGCGATCCCGCCAGGTTGCCTTTTCCGATGAACATGTTCTGCATTTTTCTCTCCCTCGGTGCGTGATGAAAAGTTGTCCCGGCTGCACCAACACCGAGACCCTCAAGAACCCCCCCCAGATCCCGTTCAGGCACTTACCCCTTCAGGAATAGGCCTGGCAAACAGGTAGGGACTCGAACGACTGATGGCTTTGCGCGTTGCCTTGATCGACGTGCGAACTTCGATGTGGCGCGCATTGAGGTGGTCAGCCTTGATCGTCACGCTGCTGTACCAGTCCCGGACTTCCGCCGTGAAACCCAAAGTCATTGCCTTGGCCTCGTCCCAGGACAAGTGCTTCTTTGACCCACCCACGGCACGCCACCGAAGAAAAGCGGCACCGGTCCGATTGATTCGGTGAAGCATCAAGTACAGGCCTGCTCCCTGAACCTGCTTGGTCAGATCACACAGTTCGCGCATCTCCTGCTCCAGGCTGTCAATCTCAGCCAGGTATTGCCGCAGAGCATGGGCTTTGCCCCTACCCTTAAAGGCTTTTGTGTCAGCCGGTTCTTGACACGATTCGACCTTCATCTGCTCCCTCGCCCACATCACTGGATTGACAGCCTCCTGCCCAGCCGAAGTGGAACGCCGAACCCTTTCATCAACCGCCCTTTCAACAACCATGCCTTTCACCCTCTGCCTTTCTATGCACCAGTGCATGAGCCCTGCCGCAGATTCCTGACCGTTCCTGTGATTGCCGCAGCCACCAACGCCCGCGCTCACGCGACCCCTGCCGCAGTTTCCTGTTCACTCAGCAGCGCCGCACCCTCGCCACTTACCGTTGCCACAGCTTCATCGGCTTGCAAGCCCTCTTGTTTGGCCAGCGCCGCGCCCACCGTTTGCAGCAGGCTCCTCTCTGCCGGTGTGATCTGCAGGCGACGGCGCGAATGGCGCGGTTGCAGCTTGGTGGAATAGATTTCGCTGGGCACCATGCCGAACACCCCGACAGCGAACTCCACGCGAGCTTTGCTATCTGCGGCAGCATCAGGAATGAAGTCGGCTCGGCACAGACCCTTCATTTCGGCACGCATGAGCCAGCGATCAAAACGGGCCGTTTCATTGAACACGCGGCGCACAAAGCGGGTCAGTTCGGTGATGGCCTGACGCACCTGCTCATCGGAACGGATGTTCTTGCGGGCCAGGGTCTTTTGGACACGAACGTAGTAGTCGAACTCAGCAATCAGGGATGCCACAGCAAAGCCGTAGGGCGACTTGAAACCCAGGTTCAGTACCTTGGGGTTCTCCGAGCGCAGCACCGACAGCTTGATGCCCCGGCTCTGCTGTTCCACCAACTCCTTCTCAGCCGCCTGAAGTTCACGGCGCAGACGCCGCTGGACTTCCTTGATGGTCTGCTCATGCCGCAGCAACGCCCAGTCGGCGTAGGGGTTGTCATTGCCTGTTGCATCCCACAGCGCTTTCAAGGCTGCTGCCACACGCTTGCCACCGATGATGGCGGGGTTGTTGGTCCCAGGCTCCTTCGCCCGTCCCATGAACATGCGATAGGCCTCCTTGGTGTGGATGCTCATCTGGTCAGCTTCCTCATCGACCAGTGCACCCAACTCGTCCAGACCACGTGCTTCGGCATGATCCACAATCTTGTCGGCACCCCGGTGCGTGCGGTGCTGGGCGCGCAGCTTTTCCAGCTGGTTCTTGCGCTCATCCAGTTCGACGTAGCGGTCGTACAGCGGATCGCTTTCGTCCATGTCACCAGCCAGGAAGTCGGCCAAAAACGCTTCTTCCTTCGCAATGCTGTACCCGTCAGCAAACGGCGAGTTCTTCTCTGTCTCAAACTTCATGCGACCAGCGGGAGCCACAACAGGCTTGAGCAGCAGACTGGCGGGCACCGCTGAGACCGGAGGCACCACAGTAGCGGCATCCGGTTGCTTCTTGGTTTTGGTCGATGGCATGTGGTTACTCCTTGATTTGAGAGATGTGCTTATTGAAGAACTTGGGCCGACGATTCATCGGCCGGACTGAGTGATTCGGCCATGGCGCGGTCAGCAGCCCAGGCCTCCAGGAATGGGAACTCCCGCGCAGACAAACCGGGCAGACGAGAAGGCAGTGGTTGGCGCAGGAATGCAAGAACCGCATCCCGGTTGACGGTCACATGCGTGCGGGTGTTGGCGTGAACACGGATGTCGATAAGGCCCAGATCGCTCAGACGGTCGAAAGAGCGTTGAACGGCCAGTCTCGGAACCTTCATGTGCATCTTGTGCAGCGCAATTTCACCCGCAGTAGTCTTCACTTCTTTCAGGTCCGCTTGGTCTGAGAGCAACGCCATCAAGACGCAGACATCGGTGTACTTTTTCAAAACGTGCATCAGGTGCACAAACAAGACCTGACTGGATTGCTCTTGAACTTCGTTCATCACCATCTCCCATCGAATTGGACAAACTGGACGAGCCGACGTGTATCGTTTCGACTCACGTGGTAAGGCTTACCGTGTGTATCGTTATGAGTCACGTGGTAAGGCTTACCGTGTGTATCGTTATGAGTCACGTGGTAAGGCTTACCGTGTGTATCGTTTTGAGTCACGTGGTAAGGCTTACCGTGTGTATCGTTTTGAGTCACGTGCCCTCCTTGTTGTTGACGTAAGTAGCGCGCAGCGCCCGCAACCGCTCCAACGCATTTCGCTTGATCGCCTCCGCGTCTTCGCTGTTGGCCTCAGTCAGAACTGGAGCCGCCTGGACGGTTGTGCCCGCGTCAGTCAGGGTCACGCCACGAGAAGCCGCATCGATGTGGTTCTTGACGTACTGACGGCGAGCCCGCTCAGCAGCCACTTTCTCGGCCATGGCCAGCACCACGCCACCCTGAACGAAACGCTTCGCCAAGCCGTGCATCCAGCCGGCCGGGTTGTGAATGGACTTGGCCGTGCTCTCCATCTGGCCCGCCAACTCATCCAGCAGCGCCTGCCGGTCGGCGGGTTGCACTTGCTGCAGGGCATGCAGCACGCCCGGATGCCAGTCCTTGGCCAGGTTGACCGGAAGAATCAGGTTCTGACACTCGACGGCCTCAGCAGCAGCCACCACAGCACCCGCTTTGCTCTGCGGTTGAGGCCCATCCGGCATTGCAGGCTGGGCAGGTTCGGGCTGCTGGATCGGCGCCTGGATTTCGGCGGCGTCTAGGCGCTTTGATGCCCGATTGGCGCCTACCCCCTGGGATGCAACCGAAACGCGCTCAGCGGGCCGAATTTCGGCCCCAGCGTTGATTTCTGCGTCAAGGCCTTGGGTGACTTCCGGCTGGGTGGCTGGTTTTTGGTTCGAAACGATGTGAATCGCACGACGACGACTGGGTGTGACCCGAACCGGGGTCTTCGCCGACACCGGAAAGTTATCCACAGGGTCGGCCTCGCGCGGGAGAGAGAAGGTATCTGTAGTCGTAGTATTTGTTTTAAATACCACTTGTATATAGTTTCGACAAAACGGCACGTCCAGTTTCGACAAAACGGCATCTTGTCCATCAAGTTTCGACAAAACGGCATCGTCAGAAATAGGGTTTTCTGACGTGACGTTTTGCTCCATGGCAGTGGCTGCCTGAGCCTCGGCTTGAATCGAGTCGCCGCGCTCGTCGCGCTGCGTGCGTGTGAAGGTTGCGGTGTGCACCGCGTACCCGGTCAACAGGGCGTGGCCCTGGCCGAACAACTGGGCCGCAGCCATAAGGCGGGTTCCAGGTTGACGGACAGTACCGCCATTCAAGAGCAGGGACGCAGTGGCCCCTTCTTGTCCCGAACCCTGCACAGCGCCCGATTGCAATCCCATCGGGCCAAACAAGGGGATCTGCCGATGCTTGCGCTTCGATCCGCCGCTGGCGATCAACGGCGCGCCAACCTGGCCCGATTCATTGGAGCCGATCAGCACTTGCGTGCTGGTGGCCACGACCGATTCGGTCGCAGGAACTGGCGTCGGCCGGGCGGCCAGCGTGGCTTTGCGTACCGGCAAAGGACGCGCATCCTGCGCACTCAGGCAGGCCAGCACAGCGGTCAGGTTGACCTTAACGTGAATCAGGCGCTGCCCGCTGCGGTCGCCGCTGACCTTAGCCTCTTGAATGAAGCCAGCCGCTTTGAGCTTCTCGCGCGCATTGCGCTGTGTCTTGGGACCAAGGCACAGCGCGATACGAACATCGTCCAGATTGACAAGTACAAAGCCATTGGATGCCCCGGCGATGGTGGGCACCCCGGCAGATTTGGGATGGGCTTGGCGTGCGCCCTGTGCGACAAGCTGGCGTCGCTGCTGTTGCAGCAGCCAGGACATGTAGAGGCCTGCTGCGGTGCTGCCCACCACATCGGCCAGCGGCTTGAAGAACTGCACGCTGCTGGCCAGCCAGGGTGACAAGGCCTCCAGGTTGAGTTGACTGCCCGAGGGCAAGGGCACACCCAAGGCGTTGGCCTTGGACATGCACAGGGCCAGTCCAGGCAGGTTGACCCGGTAATGAAGCTGGGCGGGTTTGCCCACCAGGGCCTCACTGATCAAGCCTTGGCTTTGCAACAGCGCCCTGACCGTCAACTGCTCACGCTGGCTCAAGCCTGTGGCCTTCTCCCAGTCCCTGGCAGTCATGAAGAACCAGCCATCACGGTGCCGGTTGTGCCTGGCCAAGTGCCGCGTCCAATACAGGGCGTGGCCGAGAAACAGTGCCGCCTTGAAGTTGTCCAGGTACTGAGCCAGAACCGGGTGGAACTGGATGTAGCCGCGTGCGCTCAGGTTCTCAATGGCGGTCTCGATCTGATCGGCCAAACCGTCGGTACGCCAGTTCGGCGTGACCGCCATGGGTGGCACGCCCGTGGCGACCGATCCTGATGCCAATGGCTCACTGGAAGCCCTGCGAGCTTCGGCACTGAACGAGAGGGCTTGTCTCAAAAGCATGGACGTTGAGCAGCAGGCCTGCGAAGTACCGCTGAGTTCAAGCCCTGACAGCTGCAGTCGGCGCCTGGTGCCGCAGCGTTTGCAGGCTGGGCACCTCGTGGAGCTGCCGTTCCTGCTCTTGCAGCTCCAAGGCCCGTGCGGTGCGCTGGGCACTGGCCAACAGGCTGTCGATCAGGACGGCCACATTGAGGCGGTAGACCATGACCTGTTGACGGCTGCGACGCGTGTCCATGAGCAGGCCCTGGCGCTTGAGCGCATTGCGCGCGAGAGCTTGTTGGGCCTTGGTCAGTGCGGTCTCCTGCTCATACTCATGCTCGGACGCGGAGAACACGAATTCGCCATGCTCATCCACGGGCTGTTGACCGGCCATCTCGGCCTGCGTCAACTTCTGCACCGCGTAGGAAAGCCACAGGGCGGTGAGCACGTTGCCTGTGATGTCCACATACACGCGATGGAAGGACACGGGCGCTTGCCCCATCACATCGAGCAGCATGGCCTGGCCCAGCAACGGCACGTCACTTGGGGACTGCAAGCCAGTGGTCTGGCTCAGGCGCTCGCCCGAGGGCTCGCTGTCGCCCTGCCCCGCCCATCCCACCAGCCGAAGCCGTGACGTATCGCGGCGATGCTTTCGATTGCCACCGACCGGCGTTGCGCTCGGCTTGACTGGTTGCGCTGCAGAAGAACGTGCATCGGCGGTGGTGGTCATGGCGGACTCCATTGGATGGGGATGGGAGCAGACTTAGAGAGGTCAGAGTGGCCGTTACTCGGTATCGAACTCGCTCAGCGTCGATGCGAGTGCGGCAATCGTGTAATCAGGGAAGCGCTGGTGCAGGTGGTAAATCTGTTCACGCTCATGTTCAAAGGCGGTTTGCAGCCGCGCCCACTCACTGTGGATGGCATCGCGCACATCGGGCTCAGGCATGCGGGTGCGCCCGCCAACGGTCTCGCCGTCGAGCAATTGCTCTCGCAGCACGCGCAGATCGGCGCTGGAAATCTTGAAGATCCGCATCAGCATGCGCTGCGTCGCGCCATTGCGGATGAAGTATTCGCGGATCTCGGCATCCTGGCGCAACCAGTCCAGTTGCTTCAAGTGGGAGACCACTTTGCCTGGCTCCAGCGACACATTGATTTGCAGCTGACCGATGCTGGCGATGTGGATCAGATCGCGTGCCGGGCGGCGTCGGATCATGTCGATGAAATCGGGCGTCAGCCCGCATTCCAGCAAGCTGTCGATGCCGCCTCGGTCTATGCGTTCCACAATGTCCTCAAGGACGAGTCGTTTAAGCATGGGGTTGGTCACGGCCAACATCGGTTACTCCCTGGGTTTGCTGTTCATTCATTGCGTGCACTCAATGGCGGCGGTCGATCTGTGCCGACCTCATGCCTGAGGCTTGAACGCATCCATGCGTTCGGGGTGGTTCACCCGCACCTGCTCCATGGCCAGCAGCAGCTTGGGCACCAGGTAGGACAAGCCGGGCGAATTGAGAATCTGGGTCAGTTCGGACAGAGCCAGGCACGGCTGGCCCCCATCTGGCATGTCCCCCACAAGGCGGGTGCGGTAGGTCTCGGCAAAGCCGCTGATACCGGACAGCACCGCCGCCATCCAGCTCGAAGCCTGGGCGTTGGTGTGCTTGACCATGTAGGGCGTGTTGAGCTGGCCGGAAACACCGATCAGAAACTTGAGCATCCCGGCACGCAACCCAGCAAGGGCTTCATCGAGTGGTTGACCCTCAATCGAATACAGATCGGTCGGAAACTCCACGAGGAAGCCGAAGGGCATGTAGGGCGCCGACATGATGGCGTCCCGGATCGGCACCTCCGCATCCAACTCCTGCAGCAGCTGGTGCACGTTGGCCAGCGGATTCGCAGGTGCCGAGTCGAGGCTCGGGCCGGGGACCACTGGGGCGTTGGCCTGCGCACCGCCTGAGGCGACTGGCGCCCGGCCGGCCGGGGGCGATGACGTGGGCTGGGGCGCGGCTGCAAGTGACGGCGTGGGAGCCGCACGTCCAGGCACGCCAGCCAGCATGCCTGCCAGAGGCAGCTGGTTCGCGGCGGGGTCTGACTCCTGGGGGGACACGCTTTCGGGGGCGGGCGCAGGCGCTTGCACCACCTTGATCCGGCGCAGCGAATCGGCACTGATCCGGCTGTCGTTGGCCAGGGCTGTGACCATCAGGGGTATGACGGCAGGATCGCAGTTCAGGGCCTGCGCTGCGGCCAGATTCAAACGCTTGACCAGGTTATCGACATCCAGGTTCAGGGTATGCCGCTCGTTCTCAGGCAACTCGGTGTTCTGGGTGACCAGCAACAGCAATTCGTTGGCGCGCTCGTTCAGCACCTTTGCCATGGCCTGCTCGACCGCAGGCACGGTGTCAAGTGCCTTGGCCAAGTCCAGCAACCCGCCCATACAAGGACGGATGATCTCGTTCACATCCGTTGACTTGAGCCATGAACCGACCGGCTTCAAGTGTTCGACCGCGAACAAGAAATTCTGAATGGTCTTGATGCCGAAGTTGATGCCACGCTCGCGCAGTTCCTTGTTCAGGTCACCTGCCGTGAGCACGCGACCGTGCTCGCGCTGGAACTCCTGACGGAACAAGTCCACGCCGTGGGCCTTCTCCCAGAAAGAGATGTCGCCACGCATCTCGTTCTCGGCCAGGTGCGCGGAAATGGTGTTGGCGTCCCCTGGCCAGGCCCGCACGATGACGTGCAGTTGGGCAAAACGCTGGTCGCCTTCCTCGTGATAAAGCTCCTTGGCGATGCGCAGTCGGGTGTTGCCGCCGCCGTAGGGCATGTACTTCTGCGACTGCGGGCGGCGCGTCACCGTCAGTGTGTTGGTGATCCCTTCGGCACGGATGCTGGCCTTGATTTCGTCGTAGCGGGGGTTCAGGCCGGTGCGCGGGTTGTGCTCGTAGGGCTCGATGTCGTCAATCGGCAGCAACGAAAACGACATGTCCTTGTCGGCCCGTGGGTCGATGGCCGGCTTGGCGTTGCGTGGCGTCTCAAGGGACAGGCCGCGCATCATGTTCTCGCGGGCCATGTTCTGGTGCTGCAGTTGTTTATTAGGTTTCACGATTGCCGTGTCCTTTGCGTCGGAAAGTGACGGGGTTGACGTGTCGGCTTCCACCAACGTGATGCCCAGCCGCTGCGCACGCTGCGCGGCCGTCACGCTCTCAGGGGTTTTATTCACGGTCTGCCTCCTTCAGCTTCAGCTTTGGGATGGCAAGGCGTCCGTGGGGTGGCTGTGTGTCGCCGTTTTCGAGGTGGGTTCGGGCAATTCGCCCCGGTGGTTCGGGGTGAACTTGCCTTCTAGGGAAGGAATCAGTTCCCAGAGAAGCTGGTGCATCACATCGCCGGCCTTCACAGGGTCCACCCAGTGGACTGGCACCTGCAAGGTTGCCGCCTTGCGGTAAGCCACGGCTGAAGGCACAACAGTATTGAGGACGTTGACACGTCCGCGCATTTCCATGAACTGGTCACGGATCAGATTGGCCATCGTCCGGCTGTCGACCGTGTTTTCAGCACGGTTGATGATGGCTTTCATGGCCGGGACCGTGTAGCCCATATTGAGGGTCGGCCGTGATTCCTGCAAAATCCGCAGAAAAGCAGTTAAGTATTTGATTTAACTAAGATTTTTTCCGACTTTATGAACGTAGCCACTATCCAACGCGTCTTGGACTGTGTGCTCAAAGCATTCCATACGCTGTACAGCGTAGGTTGATGCGCAGCCAAGGCTTGGTTGACAGGCAGTAGTCCATAAACTACAGTTCGATCATCAATGATCGAGTTAAAACAAACAGAGACATTCAGGAAATGGCGAACGCGGCTCAAGGACGAACGAGCGCGCATCTTGGTGGCGTCCCGACTGGACCGCCTCGCCTTTGGTCTTGCGGGCGATGTGGAGCCCGTGGGGCAGGGAGTCAGCGAATTGCGTATTCACCATGGCCCTGGATACCGCATCTACTTCCAGAAGAGAGGAAGCACGATCATCGTCTTGCTGTGCGGCGGTGACAAAAGCACGCAAGCGAAGGACATCAAGGCTGCAAAGCGCCTGGCTGAAGCATGGAGCGAATGAAATGGCTGAAAAACTGACTACCTATGATCCCGCCGAGGATCTGACTTCGGACGAAGCCATTGCGATCTTCATGGCGGAAGCGTTCCAGACGAATGACGTCGGCTATATCGCGCACGCGCTGGGGGTCGTCGCGCGTGCCAAGGGAATGGCCCAGATTGCTGGGCAAACCGGGCTTTCCCGCGAGCAGCTTTACCGCTCTTTCAGCGAGAACGGCAACCCGACCCTAAAGACGACTCTGGCGGTCATGAAAGCCTTGGGCATCGAGCTGACCGCCAAAGTTCCGGCTGCCGCATAACCGTCCTGGCAACTAACAGGGATAGAACTTTATTTTGTGTGTTCTGCGGATTGGTTGACCGCCAACCATCCGGCGCGAAGTATCGTGCTGTTGCGCTACTAGCGTTTGAGCACGTTCTTCGTTTTGGACCGCTTCGCGGGTGTCCCAGCGTTGGCGTCTCCCTTGGGAAGACGTGTCTTGAGCTCGACCAACAGCTCCGTCGTGTTTTTTCGGAACTGCGCCTGTTGCGACTGGGCTGTTTGCAAGTCCTCGCGTGCAGAAAGGATCTCACGGGCCAAGCCGGCTTTCTCAGCGCTCAGTGCGCTGACCTGCACCCGAAGAGACTGGGCCAGCTCGTGCGAATCTCCCAACGCCTTGGCCGCCTTTTTGTTTTCATCTGCGAGCAAGAGGGTGACGCGTTTGAGTTCCTGTCGCGCCCTATCGACGTCCTCCAACAGCCGTCTTTCTTGAGCTGAAGCTCGTTGTTCCAGGCGCTCACGCTCCTGCCGGTGCTCCTCGTTCAGCGCATTGAGGCGACCACGCTCGGCTTGCAACGCTTGCGTTGCCGCAGCATTCTGGGCGCGCACGGATTCAATTTCAGCGTCCCGGCCCAGCAGCCCTTTTTGCAGGTCGGTAACCTGGCGAAGCAGATCCGCAAGCTGGTGGTCCTTGGCCTGAAGCGCGGCGCCCAGTGCTTCCGAGCGCTCGTTCAGCCGTTGCTGTTCTTGATCGAGGGTGACTCGCTCGGCCGCGAGCCGCTCTACTAACCTTTCCAGTGCGTCTCGATCGACCTGTACCGATTGCGCCGCCTGCTCCTGGGCGTGCTGCTGGGCGCGACCCCACAGCGCCTTGGCCGCCCGCAGAACCGGTGCTGGCAGGGCGCCCTGCTCCCCGACGCCCTCATCGCCACCCCCCAGTCGTTTGGCCAACGAGGCGTACCAGGCATCGAGCATGGGCGCCACGGTGTTCGGCGATCCTCGTCCGAGGTGCGCGCGCACGCGCTCAATCGTGGGCCGCTCGCCTTGGGCGAGCACGGCGTCGGCCGCGCCCCAGACCTCATCGACCTGAACGCCTCGGGAGACTCTCGAACTTTTCATTTGCACCGCCCTGCTTCACACTGTAAATTACCAACGATAAGGGATACTTATCGTGATTTATCGACCCGTTTCGTATCAAATCATACATAGTATGTGCGATAAAACTCCATTCGTCACCCTGCCCTGAACATGCGCCTGCCCATCCTCCAGAAAACCCCCGCCCTGCAGCCGCATGAGCTCAGCGATGTGACCGCGCAGGCCGTGGCCGACCTGCTGCGCGAAGGTGAATCGCTCAATACGCAGCTGAGCTACCGCAGCGCACTTCGATATTGGGCCGCCTGGTACGGGATTCGTTACGGGGCGCAGATCAGCCTGCCGTTGCCAGCGGCTTGCGTGCTGCAGTTCATCGTCGACCACGCGCAGCGCAGCACGCCCAAGGGCCTGGTGCACGAGCTCCCGGCCGGGATTGACACCGCCCTGGTTCAGGCCGGCTACAAGGGAAAGGCGGGACCGATGGCGCACAACACGCTCGTGCACCGCCTGGCGGTGCTCTCCAAAGCCCACCAGATGCGCGAGGTGAAAAACCCGTGTCAGGACCCCAAGGTGCGCGAGCTGCTCTCGCGCACGCGCAAGGCCTACGCCAAGCGCGGCGAGTTGCCCAAGAAAAAAGACGCGCTGACCAAGGATCCGCTGCAGCTTGTGCTGGCCACCTGCGATGAGACATTGAAAGGCAAACGCGATCGCGCCCTCCTCCTCTTTGCCTGGGCCAGTGGTGGGCGCCGGCGCTCCGAAGTGGCCGCGGCGGACATGAAGTTCCTGAAGAAGACCGGATCGGGGGAGTTTTCTTACGAGCTGGTCTTCTCGAAAACGAACCAGAGCGGCGTCGACCGGCCCGAGAACCACAAGCCCGTGCTCGGTGCTGCGGGTGCAGCGCTGGAAGACTGGTTGTCGGTGAGTAGGATCCGCGAGGGCGCCCTCTTCCGCCGCGTGCTCAAGGGCGGCCACCTGGGTGGGCCACTGTCGGCTGCAGCCGTGCGCGACATCGTGCAAGTGCGGTGTTTGTTGGCGGGGGTTGAGGGGAAGTTTTCTGCACACTCATTGCGGTCTGGCTTCGTCACCGAAGCGGCTGCACAGAACGTCTCGATCGCCGACACGATGGCGATGACAGGCCATCAGTCCGTTGCCGTGGTGCTTGGATATCAGCGCCGCGGTGGACTGTCCAACACCCCCGCCTCCAAGCTGCTTGCATAGCCCACGTGCGCCAGCGTCTACGTCAAGAAGTGCGTCGAGCTATGCGCGAGTTCCCGGCGGAACTCTGGCCTGCCCTGGCCACGCGCGGCTCCTGGACGTGCCCAGTGCCAAAGCCTCGGAGACCATCAATACGTCTCACCGCATCCTCCATCGAGTTTCGAAACGTTTATGGGAAAATGTTCCAATCATGCCCAAACCCGAAATACAGCCGCCCACGACCAAAACCGTCCGAGATGAGAGCGAACACGGCGAATGGTTTGCAACCACGTTGGCGCGCGGACTCTCTCTCATCGAGGCCTTCGGTCCTGAAGATACCTGGCTTGGCAATGCCGAACTTTCGCGGCGCACAGGTCTATCGAAGCCGACCGTTTCCCGCTTGAGTTCAACCCTCATTGAACTGGGCTTTCTGACCCGCAACGACGAAGGCAAGTTTCGCCCTGGCGTGCGTTTGCTCGCCTTGGCCTACCCTGTACTGCGCAGCTTGACGATCCGGCTGGTCGCGCGGCCGTTGATGCTGGAGGTTGCACGCGAAATCCGCGGTGCGGTCTCGCTGGGTGCCCTGGATCGTCTCAGCCTGATTTACGTTGAAACGGCTCGAAGCACCGACCCCCACCCACGGTCGCCCGACGTGGGCAACAATGCGCCTTTGATCCAGACGGCGATCGGTCGGGCATTGCTGGCGCAGCTCGATGAAGCAACACGAATGCGCGTTCTCGAGCAAACCCGCACCGACATGCCAGACCTGTGGGAGCGCCACCATGCCAAGGCGGCCGAGGCCGTGCAGGATTGCGCGCGTCAGGGCTACTGCCTGTCTTACGGCGACTTCGATCCCAGAGTGCACGCGGTGGGCGTGCCCTTGCTGACCTTGCCCGATGGGACAGCGCTGGCGATGAATTGCGGCATTCCAGCGTTCCGACTTGGTTACGGGCAGCTAGAGAATGATGTCGCGCCACGCGCCGTCGCACTGGCAGCCAGCATTCGCACCATGTGGAAGCCATAAAGCCGGCTGCCGCATCCGCGGCGGAGCTCTCGAAGGCATAAAAAGCGGCCATGAAATGGTTGCCATGGCAGTCCTCGCGCATGGCCTTCCATAGGCGCTCGATCGGGTTGACTTCGGTCGACGGAATCAGGCCAAAGTTTAGCGCGTCACCGCCCTGGGCCTGAGCGCCTTGCCCTGGCGCGCCACGATCTGTCCGGCCGCAGGGGGCGCCCACAGCGCACGCAAGCGCACCGACCACTGTGGTGCGCCATCTCTCAAACACATCAGCGCACCCGCAGCCCAGCACTGATCGAGGCTGCTTGGCTGTTTTCTTCTTCATCACAACAGCGGATGCAGCGGCGGCTCAACGAGCAGGCCGCGCGATGAGAGGCATTGACCAATTTATCCACGAAGTTCAAAATACAGGAACACTTTAAGATTTTTGATCCATTTATTTGTTCTGAGTGCCTGCGTTGGCCTCTAGAAACGATGGAACAAGCAACAGGAAACAACCATGAGCGGACCGCTGAGCGGATTGAAGGTTCTCGACATCGCGACGATCATCGCGGCGCCCTCCTGCGCGACCTTGCTCGCCGACTATGGCGCTGACGTCATCAAGATGGAGCTTCCTGGCCACGGCGACGGTGCGCGAGACTTCCCTCCTTTCAAGGACGGCAAATCGTTGTGGTGGAAGGCCATCAACCGCAACAAGAAGTTCATTACGCTCGACTTGCGACTGCCTGAAGGCCTGGCTCTGTTCAAGCAAATGATCAAGGGCTTCGACGTGCTGGTGGAGAACTTCCGGCCCGGTACGCTGGACCGCTGGGGTTTGACGCGCGAAGTCCTCTGGGAACTGCAGCCGCGTCTGGTGATCTTGCGTGCCACAGGTTTTGGCCAGACGGGCCCCTACCGTGATCGGGCCGGCTTTGCCCGGTTGTTTGAAGCCATGGGCGGACTCACCTATATCACCGGTGAGCCGGAAGGCGCACCGATGCATACCGGGTACCCGATGGGGGATGCGATCGGTGGCCTGTTCGGCACCATCGGCGTGCTGGCCGCCTTGTGCCGGCGTGTCATGGAGCCCGATGCGCCTGGCGAGGAGATCGACCTGTCGATGACGGAGGCCGTGCTTCGCTTGCTCGATTTCCTGCCGATCGAGCACGACCAGTTGGGAGAAGTGCGCGAGCGTTCGGGCAATGCCAACCAGTACTCCGCCCCCTCTGCGGTGTATTCAAGTCGAGACGGACGCTATGTCTCGCTGTCGGGCAGCACCAACGCGATTTTTGTCGCCAACGCCCGCTCCATTGGTCGCCCTGACCTGCCAGAGGATCCGCGTTTCATGACCAATAGTTTGCGAATGGGTTACTCGGCCGAATTGAATGAGGTGTTCTCCCGCTGGATGGGTGAGCACACCCTGGACGAAATCCTCGAAGCGTTCGAGCGCGAAGGCGGAGCAATTGCGCCGATCTATTCCATCGACCAGATCGTCAACGATCCCCAGATGGTGGCGCGAGAAGCCATCGTCTCTGTGCCAGACGCGGACTTCGGGTCGGTGCGCATGCAAAACGTGGTGCCTCGCTTCGTGAGCAATCCGGGCGCGGTCCGGTCGACCGCCGGCACTCTGGGCGAATACAACCAGGATTTTTATACCCGGCAAATGGGTTTATCCGAAGCCCAACTACAGACTCTGCGCGAGAAATCGGTCGTGTGATCCGGTGTTTTCCAAGCACAAGCCCAACTGGAAAAACAAGCAATCCCTATCCACACATCGCACATGGCGCATGCGCGCGCCTGAATTGTCGATTCCCACGCGCCATCGATTGCCGCATGAGATCACCGCCTACCCGAAACCACACCTAGAAAGATATCCATGAGACACCTGACCACCCGGTTCTTCGCCGTCTTGCTGACGGCCGTCGCCATAGCCAGTCCCGCACTATCTCAAAGCGCTTATCCATCGAAGCCGATTCGGGTCATCGTTCCTTACCCCGCTGGCGGTGTCGTTGACCTTTTCGCGCGCGTCGTGACCAACGCCATGGCAAAGCGGTGGTCGCAGTCGATCGTTGTCGAACCCCGACCAGGCGCGTCATCCAACATCGGAACGCTGGCGGCACTGCGCAGCGAACCCGATGGATATACCTGGTTGATGGTCGGGCCATCGTTTGCCGCCAACCCATCGCTATCAAAAGATGCCGCTTGGAATCCCATGAAGGATTTCGTCGGTTTGGGGGTCGTCGGCTACTCGCCAATGATCATTGTGGCCACTGAAAAGCTGCCCGTGAAGACGCTGCGCGATGTCGTCGAACTCGCCAAGGCCAAGCCCAAAGAGATAACAGCGGGGACGATGAATGGGTCTTCCAGTCAATTTCTCCTCGAGGCACTGAAACATGCATCTGGCGCAGATTTCCTGATGGTGCCCTATGCAGGTGCGCCACCGATCGTGGCCGATCTGATCAACGGGAATGTGCAGATTACCGGGCTCCCGCTCACCGTGGCGCTGGCCCAGATTCAGTCCGGTCGCATCAAGGCCATTGCTTCCGGCTCCGCTTCACGCTCGTCGTTACTTCCCGACGTGCCGACATTCGCCGAGGCGGGTTACGCCGAAGCCGCACTCATTCCCTGGTATGGGTTCGTGGCACCACGTGGCACCCCCGCAGCCATCATTCATCAAATCAACAACGAAATGAACGAAGTCCTGAAATTGCCCGAAGTGCGCGAGCAGCTTGTCAAGCTCGGCGCAGAACTCGTGCGCCCCATGACATCGGCCGATGTCGATCAGTTGATCAAGTCGGACACCGAAAGGTATTCGACGCTGATCAAGCGCGCCAATATCAAGGTGAACTAATGAGCACGCCATTGAACACCACGCTGTGCCGTCGACTGGGCATCCGCTACCCCATCTTTGGTTTCTCTCACAGCGTCGACGTGACGGTCGCGCTGGCCAACGCAGGCTGCTTTCCGATCTACGGGGCCACGCGCGATATGCCGGACGAGATCGTCAGCCACCTCAAGGAAATCCGCGAACGCATCGGCACGGGGAAATTCGGTGTTGACCTCCTGTTGCCATCGGGCGTGGGCAGCGAAACCGATCGCGCAGCGGTCGTGGCCGGACTGCCTGCAGAAAACAAGGCGTTCATTGAGCAGTTGCGGACCAAGTACAACGTACCTCCCGCCACAAAAGCGACCTTCTTCTCCAGCCAGATCCGCTCGCAGCAATTGTTTGCCGAACAGATTGACGCTGTGCTCGGCTCAAGCGCTGACGCTTTTGCGGCTGGCATCGGGCTTCCGGCCAGTGTCATCCAGCGCGCAGCGCAATGCGGAAAATTCACCATCTCGCTGGTGGGTTCGGCAAAACATGCCGTGGCCGCGAAGACAGCGGGTGTCGACCTGATCGTTGCGCAGGGTGCCGATGCGGGAGGCCACACCGGACCGATCGGCACCTATTCCTTGGTACCCCAAGTGGTGGAAGCGGCCGGGGACGTGCCGGTGCTGGCGGCCGGGGGCGTGGGCCACGGCAGGCACATCGCGGCGGCCTTTGGGCTGGGTGCGCAAGGTGTCTGGCTGGGCACGGCATGGCTCACCAGCCGCGAACACGCGTTCAACGAGATCTTGCTGCGCCAGGTGCTGGCCGCCCGTGGAGAGGACACGGTGATCTCCAAAAGCCACAGTGGCAAATCGGCCCGTTTGATCCGCAGCGCATGGACCGACGAATGGGAAGCGCCTTCGGCACCCAAACCCTTGCCCATGCCCTACCAGCAGGTGCTGACCGGCGAGTTGCTCGCGGCCGTCGAGGAGCATGGCATCGAGGCCCTTTCCTATACCGGCGCGGGCCAGGGTGTGGGTTGGTTCAACGAACTGAAGACGGTGGATGAGATCGTCGAGCGCCTCGTATCCGAAACCCAAGGCGCGCTGGACCAGATGAACGCCCGGCTCAGCGGCAACTGAACATCAATATCACCGCGAGACAACACTGTGGACTTTTCAGAATCACCCAGGGCGCGTGACATACGCGAACGCTTCACGGCATTCTTCCAATCGCAAGTGCTTCCTCGGCACCGTGAATGGCATGACGCCGTTGTCGTGCGCAAGCAACAGGCGGCATTCATGCCCGCCTTGCGTGCCGCGGCGCGCGAACAGGGCCTTTGGAATCTCGCACTGCCCGCCTTGGCGCCCGACGAGCCTGGCACGCAGCTGTCGAACGTCGAGTTCGCCCCGTTGTGCGAACTCATGGGCAGCCTGCCCTGGGGCTCGGAGGTGTTCAATTGCCACGCGCCGGATGTGCCCAACATGGCCTTGCTGCAGCAGGTCGCCAATCCCGAGCAGAAACAGCGCTGGCTGCGGCCGTTGCTCGAAGGCGAGGCCAAGTCGGCGTTCGCGCTGACCGAGCCCGACACCGCGTCGTCGGATGCCACCAACATCGACACGCGCATGGAACGCCGTGGTGACCAGTACATCATCAACGGGCGCAAATGGTTCATCACCGGCGCCGCGCACCCGGATTGCAAGTTCGTGGTGGTGGTCGGTCGCAGCAATCCCGAGGGGCAACGCACGGCCCAGCATTCGATGGTGATCGTTCCCATGGACACCCCTGGCCTTCGGGTGGTGCGCTCCCAACGGTTCATGGGATGGGAGGACCACGTGGCGCCCATCGGCGAGCTGGAGTTCGTCAATGTGGCCGTGCCGGTGGGCAACCTGCTGGGCGAGGAAGGCGCGGGCTTCAGCGGCGCACAAACCCGCCTTGGGCCGGCGCGCGTGCACCATTGCACGCGGCTCATCGGCATGGCCGAGGTGCTGATGCAACTGATGGTCGCGCGGGCCAAGGAGCGGAGCACCTTCGGGCGCGCCGTTATCGACTACGACACGGTGCAGCGCTCGATTGCACAGTCGCGCATCGATATCGAACTGGCCCGGATCATGGTGCAGCGCACCGCCTGGCTGATCGACCAGCAGGGGCATCGCGGTTCCTGGCGCGACGTGTCGATCTCCAAGGTCGCCGTTCCGAACATGCTGCAGCAGGTGGCCGACCGCGCCATGCAGATCTTCGGTGCCATGGGCGGCAGCGACCAACTGCTGATTCACCACGCCTACGTCTACGCGCGCAGTCTGCGCATTGGCGACGGCCCCGATGAGGTGCACCTGCGGCAGATATTCCGCACCGAGCAGGGACCGTCCTGGACCATCGCCGATTCGCCTTACGTGGTGCCGGCCGCCTGACTTTCCGTCCAACCTGCAAGCCTGTTCCCCCATCCCGGATTCACCATGCCCCTATTCGATTCCCGCATCGACCCGCGAAGCGAAGCCTTTGCGGCCAACCGCGATCACATGCTGCGCATGCTGGCCGAAGTGCGGGCGCTGGAGCAGCGCACGCGCGATCGCTCGGCGCAATCCCAACCGCTATTCGACAAGCGGGGTCAGTTGTTGCCACGGGACCGGATCGCGCTGCTGCTCGATCCAGGCAGTGCCTACCTGGAACTCTCGGCGCTCGCGGGCTTCGGTCTCGACCATCCGGACCCGGCGAAGTGCGTGCCGGGCGCGGGCGTCATCACCGGCATCGGCATGGTGGGCGGCACGCGCTGCATGGTCGTGGCCTCCGACTCGGGCATCGAGGCAGGCTCGTTCCGGGCCATGGCGCTGGAGAAAATCCTGCGGGCGCAGCGCATTGCGCTGGACAACAAGCTGCCCTTCGTCCATCTCGTGGAGAGCGCGGGCGCCAACCTGCTGCGCTACAAGGTCGAAGGCTTTGTCGGCGGCGGCGCCATGTTTCGCAATCTGGCGCGCTTGTCGGCTGCAGGACTGCCCGTGGTGACCGTTGTGCACGGCTCGTCGACGGCGGGTGGGGCCTACATGCCCGGCTTGTCGGATTACGTGATCATGGTGCGCGGACGGGCGCGCGCCTTTCTGGCCGGGCCGCCCTTGCTCAAGGCCGCGACCGGCGAGATCGCGACCGAAGAGAACCTGGGCGGCGCCGAGATGCACACAGCCGTGTCCGGCCTGGGTGAGTACATGGCCGAAAACGATGCCGACGGCGTTCGTCTGGCGCGTGAAGTGGTGAAGCGACTGCAATGGTCGCGGCATCTCACGCCGGGCGCCCTCGCGCAAGGCAGCGAGGTGCGAGGCCCGCGCTTCGATTCAGAGGATCTGTTGGGCATCATGTCCCCGGACGGCCGCAAGCCCGCGGACATGCGCGAAGTCATCGCGCGCATCGTCGATGACTCGGACTTCCTCGAGTTCAAGTCCCTCTACGGGCCCTCCACCGTGACCGCGCATGCCGCGATACGGGGCCACGCCATCGGCATCATCACCAACAACGGCCCGATCGATCCGGACGGCGCCAACAAGGCGACGCACTTCATCCAGGCCTGCTGCCAGAGCGGAACGCCCATCGTCTACTTGCAGAACACCACCGGCTACATGGTCGGCCAGGCCTACGAGCGCGGCGGCATGATCAAGCACGGCTCCAAGATGATCCAGGCGGTGGCCAACGCGACCGTGCCCCAGTTGACCGTGATGTGCGGCGCCTCGTTCGGCGCTGGCCACTACGGCATGTGCGGTCGGGCGTACGAGCCCAGTTTCCTGTTTTCCTGGCCCAACGCGCGCACCGCGGTCATGGGAGGGGAGCAAGCCGCCATGACGATGCGCATCGTTGCCGAGGCCGGTGCCAAGCGCAAGGGTCTCGATGTTGACGAGGCGGCGTTGGACGCGCAGGACAAGGCGATCGTCGACACCTTCGAGCGCCAGCAGAGCGCGATCGCCACCTCCAGCCTGTTGCTCGACGACGGCGTGATCGACCCGCGCGACACACGTGATGTGCTTGCCCTGAGCCTGACAGTTCTCAACGAGGCGGCGCGGCGTACGGTGCGCCCCATTCAATTCGGAGTGGCGCGGCCATGAAACGTTTCTCATCCATCCTGATCGCCAACCGAGGCGAAATCGCCGTGCGCATTGCCCGCACCGCGCAACGCCTGGGCTACCGCGTCATCGCGGTGTATTCGGACGCGGATGTCAGCGCCCCGCATGTGCAGCTCGCCGACGATGCGGTGCGGATCGGCGCGTCGGCCCCACGCGACTCCTACCTCAACGCCGCCTCGATCATCGCGGCGGCGCAGCACAGCGGTGCCGGTGCCGTGCACCCGGGCTACGGCTTCCTGGCGGAGAACGCGGAATTCGCGCAGGCGGTGGTTGACGCGGGCCTGATATGGATTGGCCCGCCCCCTTCGGCCATCCGTGCGATGGGCGACAAGGCGCAAGCCAAGCGTTTGATGAAGGTGGCCGAGGTACCTTGCGTGCCCGGCTACGACGGCGACGCGCAGGATGAGGCCACGCTGCGCGCCGAGGGCCAGCGCATCGGTTTCCCTCTCATGATCAAGGCCACCGCGGGCGGCGGCGGCAGGGGCATGCGCCTGGTCGAATCGGCCGCGGCCTTCGACGCTCACCTGAGCAGCGCGCGTTCGGAGGCGCAGGCGGCGTTCGGCGATTCCACGGTGCTGCTAGAGCGGGCCATCGTGCAGCCTCGCCACGTCGAGATTCAAATCTTCGCCGACAGCCACGGCAACGTCGTGCACCTGGGCGAGCGCGACTGTTCGGTCCAGCGTCGACACCAGAAGGTGATCGAAGAGGCGCCTTCGCCGGCCTTGGCCGGCTCGGACGGCGCACAGCTGCGCCGGCGCATGGGCGCGATGGCGGTGGCGGCCGCGCGTGCGATCACCTACTGCGGCGCCGGCACCATCGAATGCCTGCTCGACGCCAGCGGTGAGTACTACTTCATGGAGATGAACACGCGCCTGCAGGTCGAGCACCCGGTGACCGAGGCACTCACCGGGTACGACCTGGTCGAATGGCAGTTGCGCGTCGCGCAGGGAGAGGTGCTGCCCGAATGCTCGCAGGACGAAATCCTGCGCCGCTTCGAATCCGGCGGCCATGCGGTCGAGGTGCGGCTGTGCGCCGAAGATCCCTGGCACGGCTTCTTGCCGCAAAGCGGCCGGCTCCTCGCCTGGCAGCCCGGCACAGCAGTGCGTGTCGACCACGCGCTGGAAGCCCGCGCCGAAGTACCGCCGTACTACGACTCCATGGTTGCCAAGTTCGTTTCTCATGGCACCGATCGAGATGCTGCCAGCAGCGCGCTCGCCGAAGCCTTGCGCACCGCCGTGGTTCTGGGCATGCAAACCAATCAGGCATTTCTTGCGGCCTGTCTGCAACATCCGACCTTTGTCAGCGGTGAGGCCACCACCGGCTTCATTGCGGCGCACGGCGACGAATTGCTGCGCGGCACGCCGCCGATGCGCGCGTCGCTGGCGGCCATGGTGCTGTACGCCTCCGAGGCCCTGCGCATGGGGAACGACCCGATGCACATCGCGTTGGCGCTACCTTGGGCACGGCCAATGCGGTTCGCCCTCGACGGCGAGGCGATTGAAGCCAAAATAGAAACCTTCAAGCCGAACCGTTATCGAGTGGCTTGTGGCGCTGCAACAGAAGACTTCACCGTCACCCGCTGCAGGGAGGACGGTCTGACCGTGACCTCCAGCGCCGGTCGCGAGTCCATCGCATGGGCATTCGATGAAGACCGCCTGTTCGTGAGCCAGCACGGACGCCAGACCATTCTCGACGATCAGACCTTGACGGGCACCGTGGGCGGTGCTGCGTCGAACACCGGAGCGGTCCGCGCGCCCATGGCCGGGCGTTTGGTGGCCATGTATGTCAGCAACGGCCAGACGGTTGAAAAGGGAACACCACTGCTCGTTCTCGAGGCGATGAAGATGGAGCACCCTGCGATCGCACCCATGGATGCCGTGGTGACCCGCGTGTGCTTCGAGGAAGGCGCACAAGTGACGGCCGGTGCCCTGCTGATCGAACTCACCGCTGCACCGTGAATCCGCGACATCGCAGTCGCAACGCCAACACTCGAACTCTGCCATGACTCCATATCTGCTTTGCGAGAGCCCCTCTCCCGGCGTCCTTCTCCTGACGCTAAATCGGCCGGAGCGAAAGAACGCGCTCGTTCACGAGATGACGAACGCGTTCATCGATGCAATTGAAGCCTCGAATGACGACCCCGATATTCGCGCCATTGTCGTCACCGGTGCCGGGGGAAATTACTCCAGCGGCGGCGATCTGACTGAATTTCAGCAGCTGGATTTGCGCACCGATCCGCCTGTAGGTCAGCGCATGATGGAAGCGTTGAACGACGCAACAAAGCCTCTTATCGCTGCGGTCGAAGGACTCGCGGTGGGCGGCAGTGCCACGATGCTGCTGCACTTCGATCTCGTGTATGCGGCTCGCAGTGCGCGTTTCAGATTGCCTTTCACGCATCTGGGGACCTGCCCGGAAGGTGCCTCAAGCTACTACCTGCCACTGATTGCTGGCTACCGGAAGGCAGCGGAACTCTTGATGTTGGGGGAGTACTTCGGTGTGGACACCGCAAGCGAAGTCGGCATGGTGACCCAAGCCACCGCCGATGGCGAAGCGCTGCAGCGGGCACTGGCAAGCGCACAAGCCATTGCCGCCAAATCGGTTGACTCCATCCGCCTGACCAAGATGCTGATGCGCGAGGGCCACCGCGACGCGGTTCGGCGTGTGATAGCTCGCGAACACGGCCTCTTTACCGAGCGGCTGCACTCGCCTGAAGTTCAAGCCAGCGTCGCTGCAATGAGCAGCCGCAGCAAGGTCCCAACGTGATGTCACGCCCTCCTCTGCTTCATCGATCGATGCGTTTGCCCGTGATCGGGGCACCGCTTTTTATCATCTCCAACCCGGATCTCGTCATAGAGCAATGCAAGGCCGGCATCGTGGGCTCCTTCCCCGCGCTCAATGCACGTCCCAAGGAGCTTCTGGGCGAGTGGTTGAGCAAGATTCGATCCGCTCTGGCCGAACACGATGCAGCGCACCCCGACACGCCGGCCGCACCGTATGCGGTGAATCTGGTCGCCCATCGAAGCAACGAACGGCTCGACCATGACCTGGCGATTTGCGTGGAACACAAGGTCCCGATCGTCATCACCTCCCTGGGGGTTCGTCCGGAACTGAATGACGCGATTCATTCCTATGGCGGCTTCGTTCTGCACGATGTGATCACCAATCGCCACGCGAAAAGCGCGATCGCCAAGGGCGCCGATGGTGTCATCGCCGTGGCTTGGGGTCTCCTCGTTTTCAGTGCAATAAGTGACGGTACGCAAAGCTAGCACTGGCGCGGGGGTGGTCTGGGTAGACCGTTGATTTCATTGACTTTCCTGTTCGCTTTGTAAACGGGTATGGTGGCCTC
>NZ_JBHTCA010000034.1:0-32514 GCF_042665215.1 Hydrogenophaga atypica | reverse complement strand
GAGGCCACCATACCCGTTTACAAAGCGAACAGGAAAGTCAATGAAATCAACGGTCTACCCAGACCACCCCCGCGCCAGTGCTAGCTTTGCGTACCGTCACTTATTGCACTGAAAACGAGGAGACCCCGAGTTCTGCAACGTCGCCAGCGGCTGGGAGAAGGGCATCGTCGAGAAGAACGTGCGCGACCGGCGCATCAGCATCTGGCACAAGGCGACCAAGCAGCGCTGGCCCAACATGCAGGCGCTCAATACGTGGCTGGAGGGCGAGTGCCGCGCTGCCTGGGCCGAACTCAACCACCCTGAGTGGCCGACGCTGAAGGTGGCCGACGTGCTGCAGGACGAGCAGCAGCGCCTGATGCCCACCCCCCGGCCGTTTGACGGCTACATCGAGGTGCTGGCGCGTGTCTCCAGCACGGCGCTGGTGCACCTTCAGCGCAACCGCTACAGCGTGCCCACCGAGCACGCCCACGAGGTGGTCAGCCTGCGCCTGTATCCCGAACGCATTGATGTGGTGGCCGAGAACGCCCGCATCGCCAGTCATGTGCGCAGCTTCGAGCGTAGCCAGACCTTCTACGACTGGCGCCACTACGTGAGCCTGATCGAACGCAAGCCCGGAGCCTTGCGCAACGGCGCACCCTTCGAGACCCTGCCCGAGCCGCTGAAGAAGCTGCAGGCCATCCTGCTGCGCCACGAGGGCGGAGACCGGGTGATGGCCCAGGTGCTGGCGGCCGTGCCGGTGCACGGTCTGGAGCCGGTGCTGGTGGCCGCCGAACTGGCGCTCCAGAGCGGCAAGCCCAGCGGCGAGCACGTGCTCAACGTGCTCGCGCGCCTGAAGGCCGGTAGCCAGGCAGAGGTGGCGGCGGCCAGGACGCCGCTGACCCTGACGGTGGCGCCGCAGGCCAACGTGCAGCGCTACGACCGGCTTCGCTCGGTCGGCGACGATGACGCACTGGGAGCGCGCGCATGAGCCAGGAGATCATCGGCGCCCTCAAGGCCCTGAAGCTGCACGGCATGGCCGCCAACTACCCCGAGGTGGCGGCGCAGGCGCGGCACACCGACTTCACTCCTGAAGCCTTCCTGAGTCAGCTGCTGCGGGCCGAGCAGGCCGAGCGTTCGGTGCGTTCCATGGCGTACCAGATGGGCGCAGCCCGCTTCCCTGCCCACCGTGACCTGGCCGGCTTCGAGTTCAGTCAGGCCAGTGTGGACGAGGCACTGGTGCGCACGCTGCACGGCGGCGCGTTCATCGAGGCCGCGCACAACGTGGTGCTCATCGGCGGTCCGGGCACCGGCAAGACACACCTGGCCACGGCCATCGGGATCGAGGCGATCCAGCGGCACGGCAAGCGGGTGCGCTTCTTCTCGACCGTGGAGCTGGTCAACGCGCTTGAGCTGGAGAAGAGCCAGGGCAAGGCCGGACAGCTGGCTCACCGGCTGGTCTACATGGACCTGGTGATCCTGGATGAGCTGGGCTACCTGCCGTTCAGCCAGACTGGTGGAGCGCTGCTGTTCCACCTGCTCTCCAAGCTCTACGAGAGAACCAGCGTGCTGATCACCACCAACCTTAGCTTCGGGGAATGGAGTCAGGTATTTGGCGACGCCAAGATGACCACCGCACTGCTCGACCGGCTGACCCACCACTGCCACATCGTGGAGACCGGCAACGAGAGCTGGCGGTTCAAGCATTCCAGCGCAGCACCCAAGACCGTTCAGAAAAGGCCGCCCAGGACGGCCCTGCCGGAAGTCATTGAGAAAGGAGAAACGAACGCACCAACAGTAGACTTATCCACAGACGCGTAGCCCGGCTACACCCAAACAGGTGGGGTCAATATTGGATGAAAAACCGGGGTCAGAATTGCGCGGAAATCAACAGTCGGACCTGAAAATGGTAACGGCCGTCTTCGTGCTGGTCACACTTCTTATCCTGGCCAGGCGTAAGCCAAGGAAGTCGCGAAAGGCGATTCAGGAACGCATTGCACGAGCAGCTTGAAAGGCGCCCTATTCTGAGATTTCTTCAGCGGTGTCTCCATCCGCAATTTGATGGCCGTCCCTCGGGACGGCTTTTTTTGGGTTCATCACCGATTTGCGGGGTGGGGCGAGGGTCTCAGAACGACCCTTTGGAGACAGCCGAAAGACTAAATCGAGAGGCAGATATCTGAGCTAACGCGGACGGTTGGTACTCGCGTAAGTAACGACTATCACCGCTATGTCGTCATCGGCAAGAAGACGTTCATCACGTCGGAAATGCGCTCTGATTATTTCACCTTGGCGGCTCGCGCGGATCCCGGCAGCAAGCCCCCATGCATATCGATGTCAGCCTGCTGGCCGCCCTGGCTGCATTGCAGAACAGCTCGACGATCGATCACAGGAGACGGGCGGGCTTCGACGGTGTTCGCAACGCCAATCCGCCCCCGAGGCCATCGAAGGCGTGCGCGTGGCGAAAGAGCAGCGCAAATCGGATTGGGATGGCTATCTTGCCGCGGATGTGGGAGGTGGCGGCGCCGGTTCGTAGGCTATCCAGCAGCGCGGCCAAGCGCGTCTGGAAAATGCGTTCGGCCGCGTGGCCGGGTGCTGCCGGACTCATCGGTTCTCCTTGGTCGGATGGTTGGGTGTGGCGCGTGCCAGCGCCACACCCGGCTGCGCCAGAGCATCACGTGCCGAGAGCTACGCCGTTGATGGCGGCGATCACGGGCTTCTCGAATTCCTCGATGCCGCGGAACAACTCGTGCGTCCGTTGCTACGTGACGTGGTAATCGGCGGGGTGGGCCGTGCCGCCTGCGCGCTCCTTGATGTCCGCACCGGCGCAGAACGCCTTGTCGCCGGTGCCGGTCAGCACCACGCAGCGAACGCTGGCGTCGTCCCGGGCCAGCTCGAAGAATGCCTTGGCGAGATCCGGCTTCATGGTGCCGCCGAGTGTGTTCATCCACTCCGGGCGGTTCAACCGGATGATGACCATGCCCTCGATCACTTCGTATAACAGGGTTTCGAACTACATCGATGTCTCCTTGCTTGGAATGATGTTCGCGCCGATGTCTGCGCGGGGGGTCGCCGGCCGCACGCGCGGCTGGCGAGCCCACGGGGTCAGTGCGCCGCCGCCAGGACGTGTGCAAAGGCCACCGAGCCGAGCCCGATCATGTGAGCCAGCCCCAGGCGCGCGCCTGGCTGTTGCCGGCCGTGTGCTTCGCCGCGAATCTGGCGCGTGATCTCGGCGATCTGCCCGATTCCGGTCGGTCCGACCGGATGACCCATGCCGAGCAGGCCGCCCGACGCATTGACCGCGCATTGGCCGCCAATGGCCGAAGCGCCGCGTTCGAGCCACGCCGCGCCTTCTCCGGGCGCGCACAGGTCCATGGCTTCGGTGTAGACCAGCTCCTCGATCGAGAAGGCCTCGTGCAACTCCACAAGGTTCAGGTCGTGTGGGCCGATTCCGGCCTGCTCGTACGCCATCGCCGTAGACTTGCGCACCATGTCGACGACTGCCGACGATTCCCCGTGCTCAAGCTCCTCGCTGTTCGCCACCGATGCCAGCACGCGCACGGCGCGGCGCTTGTCCAGGCCGAGCCGCCTGATCGCCGCCTCCGACGCCACGATCACGGCGGCGGCGCCGTCGCCTTGCGGGCAGCACTGCTGCACTGTCAGGTCGCCCACCACCTTCGGCGAGGCCATGACCTGCTCGAGCGTGCGAGGCTTGCGAAACTGTGCATACGGGTTCAGCGCCGCATTGCCGTGATTCTTGACCGCGACGCGTGCCATCGCTTCGGGCTTTAGGCCGTGCTGGCGCAGGTATTCATGTGCCATCAGCGCGAACGTCACGAGTGGCATTGTCGCGGTCGGTGCAAGGTGCGGCAGGCCGTCCTTGTCGGCAGCCATGCGGCCATCGCCGAACTTGTCCACTCCCATTGCCACCACCACGTCCGAGACGCCGCTCGCCACCTCCAGGCATGCCTGGCGGAACGCCGAGCTGCCCGAGGCCGAGGCGCTTTCCACCTGCGTCACGGCGAGGCCGGTGGAGCCTAAGTGGCGGAACATGACGCGCCCGGTCGCCATGCCGATCGCCGACGTCCCCACGTAGGCGCTTTGCACCTCCGGCCAGGCAATGGCAGCGTCCGCCAGCGCCTCGCGCATCGCGCGCAGGCCAAGGCCGACATAAGGGATATCCGACGCGAACTGGTACGGATGTAGCCCAATACCGACGACGTAAACGGGGGTTTGCTGAAGCAGGCGGTTCATTGTTGCACCTCCTGGCTTGCGGGTGCGAAGCACAGCGGATAGCGGTCGCTGCACGCGGCATCAGTGCGGATCACGCCCATCACCGTCATACCCGGAGCCAGTTCCGATTCGCTGGTCACGTCGAGCAGCACTTCTTCGCGCATGCCTTCCGCAAACTCGACCTCGCCGACGACGAACGGCGGCGGCATGTCGCGCACCAGCGGCGCATGCACGGTCACATAGTTACGCAGCGTGCCCAGTGAGGGCACCTGTTCCACCATGCCGCGTTCGGGTTCGGCGCCACAGTACTGGCAGCCATAGGCGGAAGCGGGGTAGGTCAACTTGCCGCATGCGCCGCAGCGCAGGACGGCCAGGAATGGTGCCCCTTGTGTTTCGGGCGAGCGGGATTCCGCAGTCTGCATCGTGTCTCCTCTTCAGTATCTGTTTGTTCGCTGGGGCGAGTGCCCTGCACATCGGCGCGCTGTCGCGGTGTGCCTTTTCTCTTGCATCGCTGCAGCCGTGAATTTAAGGTTCTTGTTGGGGGCGGAGGGAATGGGCATAAGTGGATTCCTGCTTGCATCTGAAATGGGGCTGCTAGCTGACCTTGCGCTGCATGTTTTGCCAGTACTTTTCCTTGACCGCGCGCCGTAACACCTTGCCGACCGCCGAGGTCGGCAATTGATCGACGAACACGATCGACTTCGGGGCCTTGTAGCCGCCAAGCTTTTCCTTGGCGTGCGCGATCAGTTCGGTAGCCTCGACCGAGGCACCGGGACGCAGCACCACTTCCGCATGCACGGTCTCACCCCACTCCGGATTCGGAATGCCGACCACAGCGGACATTACGACGGCCGGATGGGAGGCCAGCGCCGCTTCAACTTCAATCGCATAGACGTTGAAGCCGCCGCTGATGATCATGTCCTTCAAACGGTCGACGATGTACAGATAGCCGTCCTCGTCGATGTAGCCGAGGTCGCCCGACTTCCACGCCCCGTCGGCAATCTCGGCGGCCGTCGTTTCCGCATTGTTGTAATAGCCCTTGATGATGCCTCGGCTGCGGATGCGGATTTCGCCGCATTGGCCGGTTGGCAGCGGTTTGCCCTGCTCATCGGTGACAAAGACTTCGACGCCCGGTGTCGGCCGGCCAGCCGAAGACAGGTGCTTGATGCCGCCGCCACTCGTACGGGCGGTCTCGTGCTCGGCCTTGTCGAGCGCCGACACGAACATTGGAACTTCGGTGGCGGCGTAGGCTTGTGCGAAGATGGGGCCGAAGCATGTGATCAAGTCTTCGAGCTTGGCGGGACTCATCGGGGAGGCGCCGTAGATCACGGTGTTCAGCGAAGAAAAATCTCGTGGGTTAGCGCGCTGCAGTTCGAGCAGACGGTACAGAACGGTTGGCACGAGGAAAGAATGCGTAACGCGCTGCTGTTCGACCGTTTGTCGCCATTGCTCGAGATCGAGCTGATTGAGCGTAATGTTGGTGCCGCCGGCATAGAAAGTCGGTATGAAAGGGATCAGCGTGCCATGCGAGAGCGGCGCCACGTGCAGCATGCGTGTGTGGCCGTTGAAGCCGAGATCCGGGTTGCCGAATCCGCTGTCGCGGCAAGCCATCAGATTGGCGATCGAGTACATCGCGCATTTGCCCTGGCCAGTTGTGCCGCCGGTGAAGCGCAACATGAAGATGTGCTCGTCGTCGTCAAGCTCCACGTCGTCGATGTCGAGTTCGGAGGCAGTGTCGACCAGGTTCCAGAATGCATGCACGCCGGGGCACGCGGCCTGTTCCGGCGTCGGATCGTCCATGACGACGATCTCACACCCGGCCGCGCGCAGCATCGCGTAGTAGCCATCGAGCAGGCGCGTTTCAATGAATACGACCTTCGGCTTGACCAGTTCGACCTGACGCGCATGCTCTTCCGGCGCGTCCCGCAGGTTGGTCATGACCACCGTGCCCTCCTGCTTGAGGACGGTCGGCAGCGTCATCAGGCTCAGGTTGTCGTTTTCCAGGATGAGCAGGAACTTGTCGCCTTTGCCGATAGCGAGCGCATTCTGGAGCGCATCGGCGATGCGGTTGGTCAACAGGTGGTAGTCGTGGTAGCTGTAGCTGCGACCACGCTCCACATTGACGATCGCTTGCCGGTCGCTAAAGCGCATCGTCATCAGGCGCATGACGCGGCAAAAGTTCATTTTCATGGAATAGTCTCCTTATATCTTTCAAAACGTAGAAACTTCAGTGGTCAAGGTGTGGTTGGTTGCCTTGATTGCTGAACTGGTTGACTCGCCACCGTGCAGCCTGTGTCTCCTGCGAGCCCGAACTCGAATCTCAGCCCAGGGCGCACGGTGGTGGTCTCTTTGTTCTGCTGCATCCCGAATGGTTGATCGAACACATTTCGTATTCATAAGGCTGGGAGCCGGAGAACTGCTATGAGTGAACCTGTTTACGTAGGTATCGATGTGGCCAAGAGCAGCTTTGAAGTGGCTGTCTCGGGCCAAGTGCAGACCTTGGGTCTGAGCAACGACGAAAGTGGCCACGCCCAGCTTTGCCAATTGCTGGTGCCACTGGCCCCGCGCCTGGTTTTGCTCGAAGCCACCGGCGGCTATGAGCAGGAACTCGCGTTGGCACTGGCGGGCGCGGGCTTGCGCGTATCTGTGATCAATCCGCGTCAGGCACGCGACTTTGCGCGTTGCATGGGCAGGCTGGCCAAGACCGACCGCATCGACGCGCAGGCCTTGCGTGGCTTTGCCTCCCTGCTCGACGCCCAGGGGCACGAACCGCGCGCGTTGGCCGACGAGCAGCAACGTGAGCTCAGTGCCCTGGTGGTGCGCCGGCGCCAGCTTGTGACCATGTTGGTGGCCGAGCGCCAGCGTCTGGCGCTGGCCCATCCCAAAGCCAAGCCCAGCATCCTGAGCATCATGGATGCCATCGCTGCGCAACTGCGTGACGTGGACGGTCAACTCAAAGAACTTGTCCTGGCTCACCACGCCGATCTGGCGGCCTTGCTGACCTCTGTCAAAGGCGTGGGCCCGACCACGGCCAGCACGCTGCTGGCGCAGTTGCCCGAGCTCGGACGGCTCAACCGCAAACAGATCACGTCCCTGGTGGGCCTGGCCCCCATCAACCGTGATTCGGGCACCTTGCGCGGGCAACGTCACATCTTTGGCGGTCGCGCTGATGTGCGTCGGGTGCTGTACGTGGCCGCCCTGGTGGGAACACGCTACAACCCGGTGCTCAAAGCCTTCTACGCCAAGCTGTTGGCCGCCGGCAAGCCCAAGAAGGTCGCACTGGTGGCTTGCATGCACAAGTTGCTGGTCATCTTGAATGCCATCGCTCGCACCAAGTCGCCTTGGCGCAACGATTTCGCTGAAGCTCAGTGAGGTGGTCATCAAGATGGTTGCTGAGGGGTTGTGGGTTGAGGCGAATCGTCGCCACAAGCGGCCCGGTTCGGAAGGCGTGCGCCGCGCATTTGGTTTATTCCGTGGTGGAATACCAGGCGCGCACTGTCAGCGTTTAACCTGTGTCTCCATGGAAAACATCCAGGCCATGCGTTTGTTCGTTCGGGTGGTGGACCTCGGCTCCTTCAGCAAGGCTGCGGCCGAGTTGGGCATGGGCCAGCCCGCCGCCACCAAGCAGGTGCGCCGCATGGAGACCCAACTGGGCGCGCGCCTCTTGCACCGTTCCACGCGGGGTGTGACCCCCACCGAAATTGGGCTGCTCTACTGCGAAAAGTGCAAGCTCATCCTGCACCACGTGGACGAGGCCGCCTCGGTGGCCGCGCTGCTGCAAACCCAGGTGCAGGGGGCTTTGCGCATCAGCACCTCGGTGGCCTTTGGCCGGCGCGTGATGGCGCCGCTGGTGATGCAGTTCATGCGCCTGAACCCCGGCTTGCAGGTGGACCTGAGTTGCGACGACCGTTATGTGGACCTGGTGGAGCAGGGTGTGGATGTGGCCATCCGCATGGGTCGCCTGGCCGACTCCACCCTGGGCTCGCGGCACCTTGGCCTCAACCCGTGGGTGGTGGTGGCGTCACACGACTACCTGCGCCAGCACGGCACGCCGCGCACCCCCAAAGACCTGGCCTCGCACGACGCGCTGATCTACAGCACGGTGCAAGGCGACGCGCGCTGGCATTTCAATGGCCCGCAGGGGCGGGCCGCCTCGGTGGCGGTGCGGGGGCGCCTGCGCTCCAACAACCTGTCCATGCTGTTGTCGGCGGCGCGGGCCGGCTTTGGGGTGGCCGCCTTGCCCCGCTATGTGGCGCAGGAATCGATTGACAGCGGCGCCCTGCACACCGTGTTGGATGCGTGGCACCTGCCGCAGCAGGAAGTCCACGCCGTCTACCCCTCGCCCAAGCTGGTGCCGGCCAAGGTCAGCCAGTTCATTGAGTGGTTGCAGGGCCAGTTCGGCCCCGATTGGTGGGCACGTCCGGCATCGCCGCAAAAATGAACCACAATGGCAGAGGGTTTTTTCTCGGTGCTCGCTGCTCATGACTGCTCAACAAGGCCTTCCGGTTCCCGATCCCTCCGACAAGGCGGCCATCAAGGCCGCGTGGCGCAAATCCCTGGTCGACCAGCGTCAGCGCATGGACGACCGCATCTGGCGCGGCGAACAACTGCAGCGCGTGATGCGGGTGTGGCTGATTTCGCGGCCCGACACGGTGATCGGCGCCTATTGGCCCATCAAGGGCGAATTTGACCCGCTGCCGGCCCTGTTTCGCTGGCAGGAGGCCGGGCGCGAGGAAGACGCCAAAAGCGCGGCACACCACCGCCGCATCGGCCTGCCAGTGGTCAACAAGGTGGACAAGACGCTCACCTTTTACACCTGGTACCCCGGCTGCCCCATGGAGGAGGACGCCTACGGTATTCCCAAGCCCAAGGACACCGAGATCATCCAGCCCACCCTGCTGTTTGTGCCCTGCGTGGGCTATGGGCCGGGCGGTTACCGCCTGGGTTATGGCGGCGGTTTTTACGACCGCACGTTGGCCGCCCTGCAGCCCAAGCCCTTCACGGTGGGCCTGGGGTTCACCGAGGGGTTCTTGTCCGATCTGGAGCCCGAGCCCCACGACGTGCCGCTGGACGCCATCCTCAACGACAACGGCGTGGTCTGGCCCATCACCTGAACCGCGAGGCCTCTCTGGATGAGCTTCGCGGCCGGGGATGCCGCCGATCTGGGTTTCCCAGTCGGCAGGCATCGCCCCCTTGAGGGGGTGACGCCGAAGGCGGCGCGGGGGTGGGCCGATCAATCCGCATCCACCAGCGTTTCAGGGTCGGGCACGTCGCCGATCGCGTGGCGGGTGATCTCGGCTTGGCGCCGGATCCAGTCGCAAAAGGCCTTCACCTCGGGCCGCTGGACGCTGCGCGGCGCCACCATCAGCCAGTAGGCCAGTGGTGAGTCGAGCCGGGCCTGGGGCAGGGGTTCCACCAGGTCGCCGCTGGCCAGGTGTTCGGCCACCAGGGGCAGGCGGGCCAGTGCCACGCCCTGGCCGGTGAGGGCGGCCTGCACGATCTGGTTGGCGTAGTTGAAATAGAGCCAGCGTTTGGGCGCGAACTTGGGTGGCTTGCGTCCCGGTTTGCCGGCCTGCAACTGGTGGTCCAGCCAGCGTTGCCAGGTCAGCCACTCCAGGTGGCGGCTGCGGTGGGCGTCGCCGGCCTCGATCAGCGTGAAGTGCGTCAGGTCTTCCACCTGGGCGATGCCGTGCTGCTTGAGCAGCCAGGGGCTGACGACTGGCGTGAGCTGCTCGCCAAACATGCGCCATGCACCGGCCGGCACGTTCTGGGGCACCGAATAGCGCAGCGCCAGGTCCACGTCGGCCGTGCCCAGGTCCACCGAGCTGTCGGTGGCGTCGATGCGGATGTCGATGTCCGGGTGTTCGGTTTGGAAGGCTTCCAGCCGGGGAATCAGCCACATGGAGGCAAACGAGGCCCAGGTGGTGATGGCCACGCTCTTGCGGCCCATGCTCTGGCGGATGTGGCGAACGGCGGCGTCGATTTGTTCAAGCGATGTTGCGGTCGCGCGCAGCAACTGGGCCCCCGCGCCCGTGAGGTCCACCGCGCGGGTGTGGCGCAGGAACAGGGGGGTGCCCACCTCGTCTTCCAGCGCCTGGATCTGGCGACTGACCGCACTTTGTGTGAGCGACAGCTCTTCAGCAGCGGCGCGGAAGTTGAGGTGGCGCGCCACCGCTTCGAAGGCGCGCAGGTGGCCCACGCCAATCGGGCGGGTGCGGGGGTGGCTGCTGGTGAGTTGCATGGCGGAAACCGTGATTGATGTGAATACGGAATCAATAGCTTAGCGCCATTTCATTGGACTTCAACGACTTGAGGCGAGATCATTCATTCCCGAATCGCAATGGAATTCGCCATCCAAGGAGCCCCACATGTCACACCTTCAAACACCTTCTCATGTGGCCGTCAGCCCCACATGCAGCGGATTGTGGCGCCTGGCGGCCGGGCGCACGGTGCAAATGCGGCCCCGCGAGGCCAGCACCCTCAAGGTGGTGTGTGGCCGCGTCTGGGCCACCACCGATGCGCCGCTCGACCGCACCGCCCGCCGCCTAGGTGATCACGTGTTGGGCGCTGGTGAGTCGCTGGCGGTGCTGCCGGGCGAGCGCCTGGTGGTGGAAGCCTGGGGCGACACTCCGGTGCGTTTTGACTGGGTGGCGCACGCCGAAGCGCCGGTGCAGGCGCCCTCGCGCTGGCAGGCAGAGGTGGGTGTTCCAGGGCGCGAACTGGCACACGCACTGCAATGCACCACCGTGGCCCTGGGGCGTTTGGCCTGGGGGGTGCTGGGGTACGCGGCGTACCTGTCAAGTTACCTGGTGGCTGGGCGCGGGCGGGTGTTGTCGCGCTTTGAATCCAACCCACCCTGAAGGCCAGCGGGCGAGGGCGGGCGCCCGATAATGGGCGCCCACCCGTGACGACACAGGAGCCCCCATGAGCAAAGCCTTCGCCAGCCAGGCCGATCTGAGCGACAAGACCATCACCTTTGAACAGCTCAGCGCCCACTGCTGGGCTTACACGGCCGAGGGTGACCCGAACTCTGGCGTCATCATCGGCGACCAATACATCATGGTGGCCGACACCACCGCCACGCCCGCCATGGCGCAGGACCTGATCGCGCGCATCCGCCAGGTCAGCGACAAGCCCATCAAGTACGTGCTGCTCACCCACTACCACGCGGTGCGTGTGCTCGGTGCCAGTGCCTACCTGGCCGAAGGCGCTACCGAGGTGATCGCCAGCCGGGGCACCCACGACCTCATCGTGGAGCGTGGCGCGCAGGACATGTTGAGCGAGATGGAGCGGTTTCCGCGCCTCTTCCGCGGCGCCGACAGCGTGCCCGGCCTGACCTGGCCCACGCTGGTGGTGGGCGATGGCACGCCAGGGCGCCAGGGTTCGCTGACGGTGGACCTGGGCGGTGTGCAGGTGGAGATCTGGCACCCCGGGCCGGGGCACACGCGCGGCGACACCATCGCCTGGGTGGCGGCCGAAAAAGTGCTGTTCAGCGGCGATTTGGTCGAATATGAGGCAGGTGTCTACACCGGCGATGCGCAGTTGGAAGAGTGGCCTGCCACGCTGGAGGCCTTGCGTGCCCTGCAGGCCGAGGCCATCGTGCCCGGGCGGGGCGAGGCTATGAAAGGGAATGCCAACGTGAACAAGGCGCTGGATTACACGCAGCGTTGGGTGACCACCTTGTTCCAGGCGGGCAAAGAGGCCGCCGCCGCCGGCATGGACCTCAAAGCCGCCATGGCCCACACCCGCAAAAGCATGGACCCGCTGTTCGGCCATGTGTTCATCTACGAACACTGCCTGCCGTTTGACGTGAGCCGCGCCTTTGATGAGGCCCAGGGCATCAAACACCCGCGCATCTGGACGGCCGAGCGCGACCAGGCCATGTGGGCCGCCCTGCAGGGTTGATGTCGTTCAGAAGCCGACCACCGTGACCAGGTGGTTGGTGGCCGCCAGCTTCTGCGCCACCTCGCACCCCAGCACGACCATCAGCTGGGTGTGCAGCGCTCGCGCACATCGTGCAACAGCGGCGGCAGCGCCACCACCGCCAGCACGGCGGCCAGCGGCAGCACCGCGCCGTAGCCCACGGTCTTGAAGGCCCAGGCACCCACCAGACCACCAGCAAAAAACAGACCCAGGATCAGCGACAGGATGCGCAGCCGGTCGCGGTTGGCCCGCACCGGCTCGCCGCCAGGCGTGTGGCTGCGGTTCCAGTAGAGCAGCCGGCCCAGCTCGATGCCCAGGTCGGTGATCACGCCGGTCATGTGGGTGGTGCGGATCTCGGCCTGCGAAATTTTGGTGACGATGGCGTTTTGCAGGCCCATGATGAAACACAGCAGCAGCACCGTGGTCGGCATGAACACCTCGATCAGCTCGTTGAGGTTCGCCCCCAGCAGGCCAAACAGCAGCAGCAGCGCGGCCTCCAGCAGCAGCGACAGCGCGTACTCGCCCTGCATCTGGCGCCGCCGTGCCCAGTTGATCAGGATGGCGGTGACCGCAGCCCCTGCGATGAAGGCCAGCAGCGACCCAACACCGGCCAGCACCAACAAGCCCTGACCCAGCACCAGGTCGTCGGCGATGGACGACACCACCCCGGTCATGTGCGAGGTGTAGCGCTGCACCGCCAGAAAACCGCCGGCATTGATGGCGCCCGCCATGAAGGCCAGCAAGCCACCCAGCTGCCGGTTGCGTTGGCGGGTGCGTTCGCGGGCGGCGAGTTGTTGAAGGGTCAGCAGGGGCATGGGGGTTGGGTCGCGCTGCGTCAGGCCACCAAGGGCGTCGCCGCCATCGCGTCCACCTGCTGCGCCAGCCACAGTGCCTGCTCGTTCCAGTAGGCGGGGGTGCCGAACCAGGGGAAGTTGATGGGGAAGATGGGGTCGTCCCAGCGGCGGGCCAGCCAGGCGCTGTAGTGGATCAGGCGCAGGGTGCGCAGCGGCTCGATGAGGGCCAGTTCGCGCCGGTCGAATGCGCGGAATTCCTCGTAGCCGTCCACCAGTGCGCCCAATTGGCGGGTCTGCTGGGCGCGGTCGCCGCCCAGCAGCATCCACAGGTCCTGCACGGCCGGCCCCGTGCGGGCGTCGTCCAGGTCCACGAAGTGGGGGCCGCCGCCAGGCAGTTCGCTCGGGGTCCAGAGGATGTTGCCCGGGTGGCAGTCGCCGTGCAGGCGCAGGGTCGCCACATCGCCGACCCGATCGAAGGTTGCCGACACCGCGTCGAGGGCGCGGTCCAGCGTGTCGCGCCACAGGCGTTCGCTCTCCACCGGGATGATGTGGTGGCGCAGCAGCCAATCGCGTGGCTCAAAGCCGAACTGGGCGATGTCAAGCGCCGGGCGGTGCACAAAGGCGTGTTGCGCGCCCACGGTGTGCAGCCGGCCGAGAAAGCGGCCGATCCATTCCAGCACGTCCAGATCGTCCAGCTCGGGTCGGCGTCCGCCCCGGCGGGGCGAGACCGAGAACAAAAATTCACCGTGCCGGTGCAGCGTTTGGCCGCCGATGGAGAGGGGGGCCACCGCCGGCACCTCGGCGGCCGCCAGCTCGTGTGCCAACTGGTGTTCTTCGAGAATCTGGGCCTCGCTCCAGCGCCCAGGGCGGTAGAACTTCAGCACCACGACCGTGCCGTCTTCCAGGTGGGCCTGGTAGACGCGGTTCTCGAAGGAGTTGAGGGCGGTCAGGCGGCCATCGCCGTGCTGGCCGATGGCGCTGAGCGCGTCCAGCACGGCATCGGGGGTGAGGGCGTCAAAGGGGTGGCCGGCTTGCGTCATGCGCCGATTGTCGCGCCACCCGTGGTCGGGCTCAGGCCAGTGTGAGCGTGACCTCGATGTTGCCGCGCGTGGCGTTGGAGTAAGGGCAGACCTGGTGGGCCTTGTCCACCAGCGCCTGTGCGGTGGCGCGCTCGATGCCGGGCAGGTGGATGCTCATCTGCACCTCGATGCCAAAGCCCTGCGGGATCTGGCCGATGCCAACGGTGGCGTCGATCTTGGCGTCGGCCGGGATGGCGATTTTTTGGGTGCCTGCGACGAACTTCAGTGCACCCAGAAAGCAGGCGCTGTAGCCGGCGGCAAACAGCTGCTCGGGGTTGACGCCGCCGCCCGCGCCGCCCATTTCTTTGGGCACGGACAGCTTGACGTCGAGCAGGCCGTCGGACGACTTGGCGCTGCCGTCGCGCCCGCCGGTGGCGCTGGCGTGGGCTTGGTAAACAACTTTTTCGATCTTGTTGGCCATGGTGGTTTCCTTTGGTGTTGCCCTGTGGGCGGGGTTGAAAAATGGGTCAGCGGCTGTGGGCCAGCACGCGGTCACGCAGCGCGCGGACCTGGGCGCTCAAAGCCTGGATGTCAGACAGGCTGCATTCGGCGGCTTGCAACACACACTGGGGGATGGCGCGCGCCTGCTGCTTGAGCGCCTGCCCGGCGGGCGTGAGCCACACCAGCACGCGGCGCTCGTCCTCGGCGCTGCGCTCGCGCGTCAGCCAGCCGGCGGCCTCCATGCGCTTGAGCAAGGGGGTGAGGGTGCCGGAGTCGAGCTGCAGGCGCTCGCCCAGGTGCGACACCGTCATGCCGTCGGACTCCCAGAGGCACAAGAGCCCCAGGTACTGCGGGTAGGTCAACCCCAGCGGGGCGAGCAGCGGTTTGTAGAGCTTGGTCATGGCCAGCGAGGCCGAGTACAGCGCAAAACACAACTGGTGGTCCAGCAGCAAGGCAGCGTCGGAGGGGTTGGATTTGCGTGGCATGGCTGAATTATTGTTCAAAATTAAATTGTGCACAATTTAATGAGGCAAGTCCCTTCTTCGGGAAGGGGTACCGGGTCAACGCCCCACAAATTCGGGCGAACGTTTCTCGATGAAGGCGCGCACGCCTTCGGCCGCATCTTCGCTGCGGGCCAGGCGCTGCTGGGTGGTGATGAACTCAGCGGCGGCGGCGGGGACGCCGTCTTCAACAGCCTTGACCACGTTCAGACGCGTGGCCACCACGGCCAGCGGTGCCTGTGCGGCGATCTGGCGCGCGATGTCGATGGCGATGTCTTTCTCGTGGCCGGCAGGAACGATCTTTTGCACGAAGTTCAAGCGCAGTGCCTCGTGGGCATCGAATTCGTCGGCGGTGAGCAGGTGCAGCAAGGCGTTGCCCATGCCACAACGCTCGGCCATGCGCAGCGTGGCACCGCCGGTGGCCATAATGCCGCGCTTGACCTCCAGTTGCGAATAGCGGCAATCGTCGGCAGCCACCACGATGTCGGCCGCGAGCATGAGTTCGATGCCCAGTGTGTAGGTGATGCCACACACGGCCGCCACCAGCGGCTTCTGGCGCCGGCGGGTGCCAGGTTTGCCTGTGTCGGTGGGGTCGATGTCGCCCTCAGGCACGGGGCTTTCGCCGCGCTGCATCAGCGGCGCAAAGGCAGGCAGATCGAGCCCTGCGGTGAAATGACCACCCTCTGCGTACAAGACCCCGACGCGCAGCTCGGGATCGTCGTCCAGCCGCGTGTAGGCCCGGGCCAATTGCCGGTACATGGTCGGCGTGAAACCGTTGCGTTTGGCCGGGCGGTGTATGCCGATGAGCAACACGGGGCCGTCAACATCCAGCAGGATTTCGCCTTCGGGCGGAGGGAGGTGCATCTGCGTTCTCCGGTGAACACGGGGGGTGACCGGGTTGTGCCATGCGGGCCGGCGCCCGGCCATCACCTTGGGGACAGCCTCGGTATCATCCCGCCATGTCCAAAAAGCCCGCAGCCGACCTCTCGGTGCAACTGCCCGACCTCTTGCCCGGCCAGTCCATCGAACTCCTGAAGGCCCTGCACATCCTCACCCGCGAGGGCAAACTCAACCAGGACACACGGCGCAAGCTCAAGCAGGTGCAGCACCTGGTGCAATTCATCGCGCCCTTGATCGATGAGGTCATCGAGGCGCGCGGCGACGTGAGCCTGGCCGACCACGGCGCGGGCAAGTCCTACCTCGGCTTCATGTTGTACGACTGGGTGCTGCGCGCGCGCGGCAAAGGCACGGTTCATGGGGTGGAAACCCGCGCCGAGCTGGTACAGAAGTCGCGTGAACTGGCCGAGCGCCTGGGTTTTGAGCGCATGTCTTTTCTGGCCACGACGGTGGCAGAGGCCACCACCACCCTCGACCTGCCGGGCCAGATCGACATCGTGACCGCGCTTCATGCGTGCGACACGGCCACCGACGACGCCATCGCTTTTGGCCTGGCCAAGCAGGCGTGTTTCATGGTGCTGGTGCCCTGCTGCCAGGCCGAGGTGGCCGGCGTGTTGCGCAAACACAAGGCGTTGTCGCTGTCGCGCAACCCACTGGCTGAAATCTGGCGCCACCCGCTGCACACGCGCGAGTTCGGCAGCCAGATCACCAACGTGCTGCGTTGCCTCCAGCTGGAGGCCCACGGCTACCAGGTGACGGTGACCGAGTTGGTGGGCTGGGAACATGCGATGAAAAACGAGCTGATCCTGGCCCGTAGAATGGGCGGCCCGAAACGCAGCGCGCGCGAGCGGCTGCAGCAAGTCCTGCAAGAGTTGAATCTGCAAGAACTTACAGACCGTTTCTCGGTCTGATCCCTTCGGGTCGCGTCTTCGGGCGCGGCCATTCCGGCCACGCCTCGGCCCCGCCCGAGGCCATCGGCCCCATCGAAAAGGAGTGCCTTGCGCATGGTGACCGACCTGACTTTCCTGCTTCAATCCATTGCCTGGCCACTGGTGCTGCTGCTGGCCTGGCTGCTGGCCGAGCGTGCCCACGAAGCCTGGCGCGTGCCCCGCGTCACCAGCTACGTGGCCGTGGGCCTGGTGGGGGGCTTCATCAACCTGCCCGGCCTGACCGATGCGGTGCCGGGCCTGCCCTTCCTGGCCAATGTGGCGCTGTCGCTGGTGCTGTTTGAGCTGGGCTACCGCATCAACCTGCGCTGGTTCCGCCACAACCCGTGGGTGCTGGTGGTGGGGGTGGTCGAGTCCGTCATCACGTTTGCGCTGGTCTATGCGGTGACGGGCTTGTTTGACCTGGCCACCGATGTGCGCCTGGTTGTGGCCTCGCTGGCCATCTCGGCCTCGCCGGCCGGCATCGTGCGCGTGGCCAACGAGCTGCACAGCGCCGGCCAGGTGACCGAGCGTGTGCTCCACCTGTGTGCCATCAACTGCCTGATGGCCGTGATGGCGCTCAAGCTGGTGGTGGGGTACTGGCACATCAGCACCACCGGCGACCTGGTGGCGGCCGCCTTCGGCAGTGTGCACGTGCTGGGCACATCGGTGGCGGTGGGCACCTTGCTGGGCGTGGCCGTGCCCTGGTTGCTGCGGGCGCGCAACACCTCGGCCAACGGCGTGACCATGGTGTTTGCGCTGTCGGTGCTGCTGCTCACCACCATGTCCTTTGGGCTCAAGCTGTCGCCGTTGCTGGCCGCGCTGACCTTTGGTGTCGTGGCGCGTGAACGGCGGGTGCATCTCACCAACGCGCAACGCGACTTCGGCACCGTGGGCGAGTTGCTGGGCCTGTTCCTGTTTGTCTACGTGGCCTCGCTGATCGACTGGGCCAACGTCTGGACCAGCCTGGCCCTGGGCGCGGCGCTGCTGGTGGTGCGCACGGGCAGCAAGGTGTTGTGCAACCTGAGTGTGGCGCGCCTGAGTGGCATCACCGAACGCAAGGGTGTGCTGACCGGGCTGGCGCTCACGCCTTTGTCGGCGTTTGCCATTTTGTTGCTGGAGCAAAGCCGCCTGCTGGGACTGGAGCCCGCTGTGCAGGCCTTGAACGTGCTGGCGGGCACGGTGGTGGTGCTGGAGTTGCTGGGGCCCGTGGTCACGCAGCGTGCGCTGCTGGCTGCGCGTGAGACCCACGTGACCCACGAAACCCTTTGAGCGAAAGGACACACCGATGCCATTGGAAACCTTCAAGTCCTCGAACTCGCTGACCATGGGGGTGGAGCTGGAAATGCAGCTCGTCAACACCTTCGATCTGGACCTCTCCAGCAGCGCCAACGATTTGCTGGAGCTGCTCTCGCGCAAGCCCTTCCCGGGCGTGGTGACGCCCGAGATGACCCAGAGCATGATCGAAATCGCGACCTCCATCCAGACCGAACACGGTCCGCTGCTGGCGCAACTGCGCGACATCCGCAACACCCTGGTGACCGCGTGCGACCGCCTCAACATCGAGCTGGCCGGCGGCGGCACCCACCCGTTCCAACGCTGGTTTGAGCAGCGCATTTTTTCCAAGCCGCGTTTCCAGGAACTGTCCTCGCTGTACGGCTACCTGGCCAAGCAGTTCACCGTGTTCGGCCAACACGTGCACATCGGCTGCGCCTCGGCCGACGAGGCGCTGTTCCTCCTGCACTCGCTCAACCGCTACGTGCCCCACTTCATCGCGCTGTCGGCCTCGTCGCCGTATTTCCAAGGGGTGGACACGCTGTTCGACTCGGCCCGCCTGAACTCGGTGTTCGCCTTCCCCTTGAGCGGCCGCGCGCCCTTCACGCTGAGCTGGGAGGAGTTCTCCACGGTGTACTTCACGAAGATGGAGTCCACCGGCGTGGTCAAGTCCATGAAGGACTTTTACTGGGACATCCGGCCCAAGCCCGAGTACGGCACCATCGAATTGCGCGTGTGCGACACGCCGCTCACGGTGGAGCGTGCCGCCGGCCTGGCGTGTTACCTGCAGGCCTTGTGCCGCCACTTGCTGGAACGCAAGGAAGAGCCGCCGGAAGAAGACGACTACCTCGTCTACACCTACAACCGCTTCCAGGCCTGCCGCTTCGGGCTGGACGGCATGATGGTGAACCCCAAGACGCGCGAACAAATCTCCATCCGGGAAGACGTGCTGGCCACGCTGCGCCGCATCGAGCCCCACTTCGTGGCGCTGAATTCGGGCGCCGCGCGCGACGAGATCGAACGCACGGCGGCCCGCGACGGCAACCACGCCACCTACCTGCGCAAACAGTTTGCGCAGAGTGGCACGGTCCAGGGGGTTGTGAGAGCCAGCGTCGACGCGATGCGAGGTGGATAAAGTGCGCCAACCGGGGATGCCGCCGATCTGGCTCTGCCAGTCGGCTGGCATCGCCCCCTGGGGGGTGACGCCGGGGGCGGCGCGGGGGGAGCTTTAGAACGCGACGGCCTGGCCGTCTTTGCGCGGGTCTGAACCGGCGATGTAGGCATCGCCTTCGCGCAACACCAGCTGGGCGCCACCAAAGGCGAACACGCCGTTGCCGCCTTCCACCGTCAGCTCGTGGCCGCGCGCGCGCAACGCGGCCACCAGGGTCGCGTCCATGTGCGGTTCCACCGCCACCGTTCTGCCGCCGTTGACACGCCAGCGCGGCGCATCCGCGGCGGCCTGCGGGTTCTGGCCGTAGCGCAGCACGCGCAGCGCCATTTGCAGGTGCCCTTGCGACTGCATCGGCCCACCCATCACACCAAAGGCCATGCGCGGCGTGCCGTCGGCGTTCATGGCAAAGGCCGGGATGATGGTGTGCGAGGGGCGCTTGCGCGGTCCCACCTCGTTGGCATGGCCGGGCGTCGTCACAAAACCGTGGCCCCGGTTCTGCAGGCTGATGCCGGTGCCCGGCACCACCACGCCCGAACCAAAGCCCATGTAGTTGGACTGGATGAACGACACCATCATGCCCGAGGCGTCGGCCGCTGCCAGGTAGACCGTGCCGCCCGGGCGCGGTGCACCACAGCCGGGGTCTTGTGCGCGTTGTGTGTCGATCAGCGCGGCGCGCGACTTCAGGTAGTCGGCGTTGAGCAGCTCGGCCGGCGTCACCCGCATGGCATCGATGTCGGCGTTGTATTCGTTCAGGTCGGCAAAGGCCAGCTTCATGGCTTCGATGCTGGCGTGCACCGTCTCGATGTCGTCCACGGGGTGTTGGCCAATGCCGTGGGCGTCGAGCATGCCCAGTGCCATCAGGGCGGCGATGCCTTGGCCGTTGGGGGGGATTTCGTGGATGACGGCGTCGCCAAACGGCTGGCTCACGGTACCCACCCAGTCGGCCCGGTGTTCGGCCAGGTCGGCTTCGGTCATGGCGCCACCGTTGGCCTGGCTGTGTGCCGCCATGGCGCGGGCCAGTTCACCGCGGTAAAACGCTTCGCCCTCGGTTTGTGCGATCAGCGCCAGCGTGCGCGCATGGGCTTCGCTGCGGAAGATCTCTCCGGCCTTGGGCGCGCGGCCGTTGGGCATGAAACACTCGGCAAAACCGGGTTGTGCGCCCAGCTTGTCGGCTCCCAGCGCCCACAGGCGGGCGATGGTGGGCGACACCGGGAAGCCGTGACGTGCGTAGTCGATGGCGGGTTGGGCCAGTTGCGCAAAGGGCAACTTGCCAAAGCGTTTGGACAAAGCCACCCAGGCCGAGACGGCGCCGGGCACGGTGACGGCGTTCCACCCGGTTTCGGGGATACCGCCGCGCTGGGCGAAGTAGTCGGGTGTCCAGGCGGCTGGCGAGCGGCCCGAGGCGTTGAGGCCATGCAGTTCCTTGCCGTCCCACAGAATGGCAAAACCGTCGCTGCCGATGCCGCAGCCGGTGGGCTCGACCACCGTCAGCGTCATGGCGGCGGCCAGCGCGGCGTCCACCGCGTTGCCGCCAGCCAGCAGCATGCGCAGGCCGGCCTGCGCGGCCAGCGGGTGCGACGTGGAAACCACGTTGCGCCCCATCACGGCGCTGCGTTGTGAGGTGTAGGGCAGCGCCCAGTCCCGGGTGGTGGCGTTGTGTGTCATCTCACTGCACCGAGATCTTGTGCTGGCGGATCACGCTGGCCCAGCGCGCGCTGTCGGCCTGCACCATGGCCGCAAACTTGGCCGGCGTGCCCGCATCGGCCGGGTCCACGCCCAGTTTGGCCAGGCTGGCTTTCACCTCGGGGGTTTGCACGGCTTTGGTGAAGGCCTGGTGCACGCGCGCCACCAGAGCGGGTGGGGCGCCGGCCGGCAGGTACACACCAAACCAGGTCACGGACGAAAAGCCGGGCAGGCCGGACTCGGCCAGGGTGGGCAGATCGGGTGCGAGGCCGCTGCGTTTTTCGCTGGTCACACCCAGGGCGCGCACCTTGCCACTGACCACATGGGGCATGCCGGTGGGCAGCGAGTCGAACAGCACATGCACCTGCCCTGAAATCAGATCGGGGATGGACAAGGCCGTGCCTTTGTAGGGCACATGGGTCATGTCGATGCCGGCTTGGGCGCTGAAGGCGGCCGAATTGAGGTGCACGATGGTGCCGTTGCCGCTGGTGGCGTAGTTGAGCTTGCCGGGGTTGGCCTTGGCGTAGGCGATCAGCTCGGCCACACTTTTGACCGGCAGCGAGGGCGTGACCAGCAACACGCTGGGCGCGTCGGCCACATGGGCCACCGGGGTGAAGTCCTTGGCTGCGTCATAGCTCAGGCGCGGCATCAGGTGGGGCGAAATGGCGTGGGTGCTGCTGGTGGTGAACAGCACGGTGTAACCGTCAGGTGCGGCCTTGGCCACCTCGGCCGAGCCGATGGTGCCGCCCGCGCCGGGTTTGTTGTCCACCACCAATTGCTGGCCCAGGTCCTGCGCCACGCGCTGGGTGACCACGCGCGCGATCAGGTCGGTGGCGCCGCTGGCCGGAAAGGGCACCACCACGCGCACCGGGCGCTCGGGCCATTGCGCTTGTGCCAGCGCCGCGCCCATGGTCAAGGCGCTGGCCAGTGCCACGCCGCCGCGAATCCAAGATGTCAGACCCATACCCGTGCTCCAGAAAAAGTTGATAGGCCACACCATCTTAGAAAGCCCATGCCGACAACACCACCACCGTTTTGGCAAATGGATTTGCCAAAATGGCAAAACGAAAGTCAAATTTTAGAAAATTCAGCAAATCCATGCGCCTCCACAGCCTGCAGGACACGGCCCTGCGTTATTTCACCGCCGTGGCCGACACCGGTTCGCTCACCGAAGCCTCCGCGCGCCTGCATGTGGCCGCGTCGGCGCTGAGCCGCCAGATTGCCGCGCTGGAGGCGCAACTCGGGGTGGCTTTGTTTGAGCGCCACCCACGCGGCATGGTGCGCACGGCGGCGGGCGACATCCTGCTGGCACACGCCCGCCGCGCCGAGCTGGATGCCCAGCGCGCGCTGGAAGACATTGGCGCGCTGCAGGGTTTGCGGGCAGGGCAGGTGCGGCTGGCCACGTCCGACGCCTTTGCCAACGAACTCGTGCCGCGCCTGTGTGTGGATTTCCAGCGCCAGCACCAGGGCGTGTGGTTCAGTGTGACCGTGCTGCCCACCGCGCAAGTGCCCGACACCGTGCGCCAGGGCCATGCCGACATCGGCCTGTGTTTCAGCCGCACGCCACAAAAAGACATTGCGGTGGCCTACCGCCAGGCGGCCCCGGTGCTGGCCTTGCTGCCGCCGGATCACGCACTGGCCGCATTGCCCAGCGTCACGCTGGCCCAACTGGGGCAGCACCCGCTGGCACTGCCCCCGCCTGAAACCGCCATCCGCCAGATGATGGACATCGTCTGCAGCCGCCAGGGCCTGCAACTCGATCCGGTGCTGGTGAGCAACCACGCGCGCACGGTGATCCAGTTTGTGGTGAACGGCGGCGGGCTGTCGGTCTCCAGCGAGGTCGCGGCGCGCGAGATGGTGGCGCGTGGCCGCATCGTGGCCCGCCCCATCAGCGACCCCGGCATGGACTTGCGCGACATCGAGGTGCAGACCCTGGCCGGGCGCCATCTGCCCGTGGCGGTGGAGGCCTTTCTGGCCCTGCTGCGCGAGCGTTTGCCAGGGCCTGCATAATTTTTGTGGTCTGTTTTCATCACCTCAAGGTCTTGCCCATGAACCCCAACGAACAACGTGCCCTGCTCAACATCCTGGTGCAGGCGGCCATGTCCGACGGCACCAAGGCCGACAGCGAGCGGCAGTTCATCCGTGACCTGTCGCAGCAACTCGACGGCACCTCCGGTGCCCAGCACTTGGCGCAGGCGGTGCAGGACGCACTGCTCAAGCGTGTGACGCTGGACGCCGCCACCCAGACACTGACCGACCCGTCGCACCGCCAGCTGGCTTACGAGTGGGCGGTGGCGGTGTGCGACGCCGACGGCGTGGCCAGCACCGCCGAAAAGGCCTTTTTGTCGCAACTGCGGGCTCAGCTCGGTTTGGGTGGGCAGGCGGACGTGGAGGCTGCCGAAGCCCAGACACACGCTGCCGCAGCGGCGTATGCCGATGTGGCCACCCCAGCCACGTTCGAGTCGGCGCCCCCCGCGCCTTCGGCTGTGGACCAGGCCGCGCTCGACAAGATGGTGCTCAACTACGCCATCCTCAACGGCGCGCTGGAGCTGTTGCCGCAGTCCTGGGCGTCCATGGCCATCATCCCGCTGCAGATCAAGATGGTGTACCGCATCGGCGCGGCACACGGCGTGGCGCTGGACCAGGGCCACATCCGCGAGTTCATTGCCACCGCCGGCGTGGGGCTGACCTCGCAGTACATCGAACAGTTTGGTCGCAAGCTGCTGGGCGGGCTGATCGGCAAGGCCGCTGGCCGCATGTTGGGCGGCATCGCCGTGCAGGCCACCGGCATGGCGTTTTCATTCGCCACCACCTACGCGCTGGGCCAGTTGGCGCAGCGGTATTACGCGGGCGGGCGTGTCATGTCCACCGACTTGCTGCGCCAGACTTACCAGGGCCTGCTGGGCCCTGCCAAGGACTTGCAGCAGCGCCACCTGCCCGACATCCAGAACCGCGCCCGCACCCTGGACGCAGGCGAGGTGATGCGCCTGGTCAAGGGCTGACGCGCGTCATTTGGCGAAGCGCTTGCGCGTGAGTGCCTGGGAGCCGAGCGTTTTGCTGATCGTGCCAGGCTGCGCGGTGTGGTTGGTCTGCACCCTTGCGTCTGCGGCCAAGTCGGTTCACATCAACTGCCGTGCCAGGGTTTGCAGCTGCGGGGCGATCTCCCCGATCAGCCAGGCACGGTTCGGTGCTCGGCCCTGGAAGGAGCAGTTCAGTGCGGCCGGCTCGCCCTGGTCAATGCGACCCAGCGGGACCGCCACCGCCTGCACGTCAGGGTAGACCTCGCCTACCGACAGGCAACAACCGTTGCGTGGGTACTGCGCCACGTTGCGCATGACTTCGGTGCCAAAGCGGGCCCACTCCTGTGGCGCCTTCAGTCGCATCTGGTTGAGCAGGGCTTCCCGTTCTGGGGGGGAGCAGGACATCAGGTAGGCACGCCCGATGGCCGTGCCCGCCAACGAATGGCTTGTGCCCACGTCCAGCGGATAGATGCGCTTGTTGTCCGAGCGGATGGCCTCGATGTAGACGATGTTGAAGCGGTCGCGCACGCCGATGGAGACCGATCCCCCCGAGATGCGTGACAGTTCCAGCATCAGCGGACGGGCGCGTCTGCGCACGTTGAACAGCTCCAGCAAGGGGTAGCCCAGCGAAAGCACCGCCGAGCCCAGGCGGTATTTGCCCTGGTGTTCGTCTTGTGCCAGGTAACCCATGGCCACCAAGGTGTAGGTCAGGCGCGATACGGTGGCCGCAGGCAGCTGCAGTCGGCGGGCCAGTTCGCGGTTGCCCAGCACGGGTTCCTCGGGGGTGAAGCAGCGCAGCAACTCCATGCCGCGCGCCAGCGTCGTGGCGAACTGGCGGTCGCCGGCGTGTTCGGCCATGCCGGAGGGCACGCGATGGGCGGGGCTGGGCGATTTGATTTTGTTTGTCATATTGAAACAGATGCCAATATATCGAAATCCTTGTGCACAATGCAAGCCGCGCTGCCTACGATTGCTTCCAGTCTTTACATAAAGACAGCAGGAGACAAACGATGAAGGTAAACGACTTGCCAGTGCACGAGGTCCCGGCACTGGACGGCAACAACGCGCCGGTCCGGCAGGAAGACCATTTCGAGGACATGGAGGTGATCGGCCAAGTGCCTGCCGACCTCAATGGCCTGTACGTGCGCAACGGCCCCAACGCCTACTACCCGCCCGACTGGCGTTACCACGCCTATGACGGCGATGGCATGTTGCACGCGGTGCGTTTCCGCCAAGGCGAGGTGAGCTACCGCAATCGCTGGGTGCGCACCGCAGGTTTGCAAGAAGAGCAGGCCGCTGGCCACCCGCTGTGGAAGGGCCTGAAGGAGCCCTGGCGCAAGGACCGTCCGGACCAGCCGCTCAAAAACACCGCCAACACCGACGTCAAGTACCATGCCGGCCGCCTCATCAGCATGTGGTACCGCTCGGGCATGCCGTATGCGGTCGACCCCGAGAACCTGGACACCCTGGGCACGGCCGACTTCGATGGCGCCATTTCGCGCATTTCCGCCCATTCGCGCCCCGACGAACACACTGGCGAGTTGCTGTTCTTCGACTACGACGTCCGCCCGCCCTACATGACATACGGTGTGGTGGGGCCTGATCGCCAGTTGCGCCACAAGATCGAAGTGCCTTTGCCCGGGCCGAGCCTACCGCATGACATGGCGATCACCGAGCGTTACACCATCCTGCACGACTTCCCCCTCAAGCCTGATCCTGAGGCGCTGGCCCTGGGGCGCTACAAGGTGCGTTTCTACGAGGATCAGCCAACGCGTTTTGGTGTGGTCCCCAGGTATGGCAAGGCGAGCGAGATCCGCTGGTTCACGGCCAAGCCCACCTACATGCTGCATGTGGTCAATGCCTGGGACGATGGCGATGTGGTGGTGATGCTGGGCACACCTTATCGCCTGCACGAGGACGACATGGGGCGCCCGGACGCGCGCCGCCTTGAGCGCACCATCCATAACCGCCAGCGCGACTTCCTGTTGTACGAGTGGCGCTTCAACCTGAAGACCGGTGAGACCCACGAACGCGTCATCGACGACGTGCTCAACACCGAGTTTCCTGTCATCAACAGCATCTACCAGGGGCGCAAGAACCGCTGGTCATACCACGTGCTGTTCCCGCAGGGCGGCAAGGAAGAGCCGCGTTTCCCGGGCCTGGTCAAGTACGACCTGGAAACGGGCGGCTACGTTGCCTTCAGCGCCGGGCCACGCTACTTCTACAACGAGCCGGGATTCGCGCCGCGGGACAACCCACAAAGCGAGGACGACGGTTATCTGGTGACCTACGTCTGGAACCCCAAGGACGAACGGTCTGAAATCCAGATATTCGATTGCAAGGACGCGCGCATGGCGCAGGGCCCGGTGGCCCGCGTGCTGTTGCCACGCCGGGTGCCGCATGGTTTCCATGCCACCTTTGTGAGCCAGCAAACGCTCGACCGCTGGAAGTGAGACGATTCCATGATCCTGGTTCCCCGAGAACGCATAGACCACTACCTGGCCCAAGGTTGGTGGAGCGAACAAACCCTTTGCGACGTTTTCCTTGACACCGCCGCACGTCAACCGGACGCCCTGGCCGTGGCCGATCCACCCAACCGGGAGGCCTTCTGTGACGGCGCACCGCGCCGTTGGACCTGGGCGGGCCTGCGCGAACAGGTCGGCCGCTGGGCGGCGCTGCTGCACCAGCACGGCTTGCGCAAGGACGATGTGATCGTGATGCAACTGCCCAACAGTGTGGAGATGCATGCGGTTTACCTGGCCTGCGCCATGAGCGGCATCGTGATATCGCCTGTGCCCGTGCAGTACCGCGCCCACGAGTTGCAACACGTGCTCGCCATGACCGGCGCCCGTCTGGCCGTCACCACCCGCCGCGTGGGCGCCTTCGCGCAGGCCGCGCTGTGGGCTGGCTTGAAAGCTCAGACGGCCACACTGGAGCAGGTCTGGGCGCTGGGTGATGGGTTGGCCGCAGACTGGCCCGACGGCGTGCTGCCGTTGCAGGCGGCCATTGACGCCACCGCCCCGTGGGACGAGGCGACGCTGCGCGCCCACATGCGTACCATCGGCCTGACGGCCCACGATGTGCTGACCATCTGCTGGACCTCCGGCACCGAGGCCCAACCCAAGGGCGTGCCACGCAATCACAACGAATGGCGCATTGTGGGTCAGTCAGTCATTGATGCGGGCCAGTTGCGCACCGGCGCGCGGCTGTTGATCCCCTTTCCTTTCGTCAACATGGCCGGTGTCTCCACCAGCCTGGCGGCCTGGCTGTTGGTGGGGGGCGAACTGCACCAGCACCACCCGTTCGATCTCGACGTGTTCTTGCAGCAGTTGCGTGAGGATGCGATGGACTACACCGTGGCCGCGCCCGCCGTGCTGGGCATGCTGCTCAAGCACACCGACAAGCTGCATGGCATCGACCGCTCGCGTCTCAAGCGGGTGGGGTCGGGCGGTGGCCCGGTGGCGGAGTGGCTCATCGAGCAGTGTGCCGAGCAGCTGGACATAGAGGTCGTGAACTACTTTGGCTCCAACGAAGGGGCGGCCCTGTCGTCCACGCCGCAGGACGTGCCCGACCGCCGCCAGCGCGCAGCCTATTTCCCGCGCGTGGGTGTCCCAGGCTTCGACTGGTCCTTGTCCAATGCACGCAAGGTTCGCACGCGCCTGGTGGACCTAGACGGTGGCGAGGACATCACCGAGCCAGGGCGGGTGGGCGAACTGCGTTTTGCCGGCCCCACCATCTTCAGCGGCTACTACCGATCGCCGGAGTTGACCGCGCGCGCATTTGACGACCGGGGCTTCTACCGCACCGGCGATCTGTTCGAGATCGCGGGCGACCGCGGCCAGTTCTACCGTTTTGCCGGCCGCCACAAAGACATCGTGGTGCGCGGGGGCATGAACATCTCATCCGAAGAGGTCGAGAACCTGCTGCTGTCGCACCCCAAGGTACGCGAGGTGGCGGTGGTTGGCTGGCCGGATGCGGTGCTGGGCGAGCGCGTTTGCGCCGTGGTGGTGACCCAACCCGGCCAGTCGCTGGATCTGCCCGAGCTGGTGGATCACCTCCGTCGCGTCGAGCAGGTGGCCGCTTTCAAGTTGCCTGAGCGGCTGGAGCTGGTGGAGGCATTGCCGCGCAACCCGCTGGGCAAGGTGCTCAAGCGCGAATTGCGCACGCTCATCGTGCGCAAGGCTGAGGAAAACGGAGCGCGCGCCGACGCGGTGCGAGCATGAAGCCGGTGCTGTTGCTCATTCCCGGCATGCTCAATGACGCCCGTGTCTGGGCTGATGTGGCCGATGCCCTGACTGACGAGGCCGAGGTGCGCATCGTCGACGTGTTGACACAGGACAGCATCGCCGCCATGGCGCGCGAGGCGCTGGCCCGGGTGGCCGATGTGCCACCGGAGCGGCCGGTGGTGCTGGTCGGCTTTTCCATGGGCGGCTACGTGGCGGGCGAGCTGCTGTCCACCGTGCCAGACCGCTGGCGTGCAGCGGTGCTGATCGCCACCGGCTGCCTGCCCGAAACGCCAGAAAGCGCTGCAGGCCGCGAGATGGCGATCGCGGCCTTTCGCACCGACTTCGAGGCCACGATCCAGGGGGTGGCCCGGCGTGGCCTGGCAAAGCCCGACGCTGCCTTGCAGGTTCGGATGGTGTCGATGATGCGCGACGTTGGTGCCGACACCGCCATCCGCCAGACACAGGCCATACGCACGCGCGCCGACCACCGCACCGCGCTGGGAACCCTCGCGTTGCCTGTGCAGGTGCTGTGTGGTCGCCAGGACCGCGTCACGCCGCCGCCGATGTCGCAGACGCTGGCCGACACCTTGCCCAACGCCACCTTGCACTGGGTGGATGACGCGGGCCACATGCTGCCGCTGGAGCACCCGCAGGTGGTGGCCGCAGCGCTGCGCCGCGCGGTGGCCGCCTAAACCCATTTCGAAACCACAAACACACTGGAGACAGACAATGAAAAAACGCCAATTCCTCGCCGCAATGGGGGCCGTTGCCACGACTATGGCCTTGCCGGCGGCCCACGCGCAGGCCTTCCCCGACCGCCCGGTGCGTGTGGTAGTGCCTTTTGCCGCCGGCAACACCCTGGACGCCGCGCTGCGCCAGGTGGCCGAGGAGTTCAAGAAGAGCACGGGTCAGCCCATGCTTGTGGACAACAAACCTGGCGGCTCCGGCATCATCGCGGCCCAGACCGTGATGCAGGCCGCACCCGATGGCTACACCCTGCTGATGCCCAACACCAGCATGCTGGCCATCAATCCGTACACCTTCAGCAAGCTCCCTTATGACCCAGAGAAAAGCTTTCGCCACGTGACCGGCTTCGTTGGCGCCTCGATGGTGATGGCGGTGCACAGCAGCGTGCCGGCCAACAACCTCAAGGAGTTCATCGCCTGGGCCAAAACGCAGCCGTCCGTGTCCTATGCTTCCTTCACCGCCGGCAACTCTTCCCACTTCTCGGGCGTCATCCTCAACCAGCGCACGGGCCTGAACATGATTCATGTGCCCTTCAATGGCACGCCTCCTGCGGTACAAAACCTGGTCGGCGCGCAAGTGCACGCGGCCTTCCTGCCGTTGCTGGCGGTCAAACCCCACGTGGAGTCGGGCAAGGTCAAGGTGCTGGCGGTGACCAGCCCACAGCGCTCGCCGCTGATGCCGCAGGTGGCCACGTTTCGCGAGCAGGGCGTGCCCGATCTGGAGATCTACATCTGGTCGTCCATCGCCGCGCCGGCGGGCACCCCCGATGCGGTGGTGCAAAAACTCAACGCCGAGATCAACAAGGCCATGCTGCTGCCCGAGGTGCGTGAGAAGTGGCGCAGCATGGATTTCGAAGCGCTGGCGATGACACCGGACGAGTTGCAGCGGTTTGTCACAGCCGATGCACGCCGCTGGGCCGAAGCGGTCAAGATTTCTGGTTTCAAAGCGAGCGAATGAACACACATCCTTTGCCCTGGACGCTGCGCGTGCCGGTGGTGGCCGCCCCCATGTTTCTGGTGTCCGGTCCGGCCCTCGTGCTGGCGGCCTGCCGTGCTGGCATCGTGGGCGCGTTCCCCACACCGAACGCGCGCCCCATCGATGTGCTTGAAGTCTGGATGCGGGAGATCACAGATGGCTTGGCGCGCGCACGCGACGAGCAGGCGCCAGAGACAATTGGTCCCTGGTGTGCCAACCTCGTCACCCATTCGTCCAACGCCCGCCTGCCCGAGGACCTGGAACTCATTGCCAAGTACAAACCGCCCATCGTGGTCACCGCTCTGGGCAGTCCCAAGCCGGCCATCGACGTCGTGCACAGCTACGGCGGCATTGTGTTGGCTGATGTCATCAACCTGACGCTGGCGCGCAAGGCGGCGGCGTCAGGGGCTGATGGGCTGGCCTGTGTGTCGGCGGGGGCGGGCGGGCACACCGGCTTCCTCTCACCCTTTGCCTTTGTCAGCGCCATCCGGGAGTTCTTCGACGGCATGGTGGTGGTGGGTGGCGGCATCAGCGATGGCTGGGGCGTGGCCGGTGCCATCGCCTCGGGCGCCGATTTGGTCTACATGGGCACGCGCTTCATACCCACCGTGGAAAGCATGGCCGACCCTTCCTACAAGCAGATGCTGGTGGACAGCACGGTGGACGACCTCATCGTCAGCTCTGGCGTCACGGGGACCCCGGCCAGCTGGCTCAAGCCCTCGCTGCGCGCCAATGGTCTGGACCCCGAGAACCTGCCAGCCGCGCCATCGCGCAGCTACGACAGCAACCAACCTATCGGCGCCAAAAAATGGCGTGACGTGTGGGCCGCTGGCCAGGGCGTGGGGGCGATCCGTGCGATCGAGCCGGTGGCCGATGTGGTGGACGGCCTGGCGCGGCAGTACCGCCAAGCCTTGGGCCGCATGGCGGTCTTGCTGGGCGATGACGTGGCGCTGGCCAGCGCCTGACTTTTTTCGACTGGAGCGTTTCAACATGCGTGCAGACACCGTGGGGCAGGTCAAACCTACCCTGCACCCTGGGGACCACCCCTACATGACCGGGGCCTTCGCGCCCAACTACACCGAGTACAACGCCACCGAACTGGAGGTTATCGGCGAAATCCCACGGCGCCTCAACGGCGTCTACCTGCGCAACACGCAGAACCCGGTGCACCAGCCGCTGGGCACCTACCACGTCTTCGACGGCGACGGCATGCTTCACATGCTCAGCTTCCAGAATGGCAAGGCCGAGTACCGCAACCGTTTCCTGCGCACCAAGGGTTTCATGGAAGAGCAGGCTGCCGGTCACGCGCTTTACGCAGGGCTGATCGACAAACCCTCTCTGGCGCAGCGTCCGGGGTGGGGCGCGCGCGGCGGGCTCAAGGACACGTCGGCGACGGATGTGATCGTCCATGCCGGTGCGGCCCTCACCACCTTCTACCAGTGTGGCGAGCCATACTGTTTCGACGCACGCACGCTGGACCCGCTGGGGGTGGCGGACTGGGGCGAGCACGTGTTGCCTGACAACGGCATATCAGCCCACCCCAAGGTGTGCCCACGCACGGGAGATCTGCTGTTCTTCAACTACAGCAAAACCGCGCCCTACATGCATTACGGCGAAGTGGACCGCAACAACCAGCTGGTGTACTACGTGCCTGTGCCACTGCCTGGCCCGCGCCTGCCGCACGACATGGTGTTCACGGAACACTTCGCCATCCTCAACGACTTCCCCTTGCATTGGGACGAGGCGCTGCTGCCCCAGGGCAAACACAAACTGATCTACCGCGAAGACCAGCCCGCCCGCTTTGCGGTGGTGCCGCGGCGCAATGCGCCACAGACCGGTGTGCGCTGGTTCGAGGCCAGTCCGACCTATGTGCTGCATTGGCTCAACGCCTGGGAAGAGGGCGACGAACTGGTGCTGCACGGCTACCACCAAAAGACGCCGATGCCCAAGCTTGGTTACGACAACACCGGCAACACCTTGGGGCCAGAGCGCTATGGCCCCACGCTGTACGAGTGGCGCCTGAACCTGGCGACGGGGGCGGTCAAAGAGCGGCGCCTGGATGAACGCCACCTCGAGTTCGGCATGATCAACTGCCGCCACTGGGGACGCCCGTACCGCTATTCGTACAACATGATTGCCCACCCAAGCAGTTTCCTGTTCGACGGTGTCATGCGCTACGACCACACCACGGGGGCTTCGGCGCAGTATCTGTTCGGCGAGGGCCGTTTTGGCAGCGAATCGCCCATGGCGCCTTGCTTCGATGCAACCGAAGAGGACGACGGCTACGTGGTCAGTTTTGTCAGCGACATGAACACCGACCGCTCCGAGTGTGTGGTGTTGAACGCCCGAAACCTGGCCGCCGGGCCGGTCGCGCGCATCATGCTGCCCCACCGCATCAGCAGCGGCACCCATTCGTGTTGGGCCGATGCGTCTGAAATCGATGAAAGCAAGTGGGCCGGATTGGCCTGAGTCGGAGACGAACATGACCAACTCCATCTACATCCTCGGCGGCCACCAGACCGACTTCGCCAAGGCGTGGTCGCGCCACGGGCAAGACCTCTCGGACATGGTGCGCGAATCGACGCTGGGCGCGCTGGCCTCGGCCCGTGTGGAGCCCTCGCAGGTGCAAAGCATCCACGTTGGCAACGCCT
>NZ_JBHTCA010000033.1:0-32813 GCF_042665215.1 Hydrogenophaga atypica | reverse complement strand
CCGCCGCCGTGTCCGCCTGCTTGGCAACTCGATTTCTGAAGTGTTCATGTGTCCGCAATGAAGTTACGCGGACACGAGCATCCTTGGTATGCGGCTCGGGCTCAAGATGACTTTGCCGGACGGATACAGCGCGTGATGCGCGCTGCAAGATGTGCGCTTCAGTGACTGCCGAGTTGAAGCTATTCAGGGGCAAGCAAGAGATGTTGCGGGCGTGAGTTTCTGTGGTCTTGCGGTAGCTGCTCAGATGGTCTGAGGAATCGTTCAGAAATATTCGCTTGTGGCGACGGGGTGTATCGCGTGCAATCGCAGCACCCAATCTTTATGTCCATGAGCGCTACCAACAGTACCCATCCAGCCCGCGAGCCACTGGCTCGCGTTGAGGACGCCCGTCTGCTGACCGGACAGGGCCGCTACGTGCACGACATCCAGCTCCCTGGTATGTGGCACGCTGCCTTTGTCCGCAGTGTGTTTGCGCGCGCACGCATTTTGTCCGTGGACATCGAAGCGGCACTTGCGATTGACGGGGTGGAGGCGGTACTTACCGGTCACGATCTGATCGGCCTGTGCATGCCTGCGCCCAATGCTTTGCTCGACATTGTCGATGCACCGGCCACACCGCTGCTGCCCACCGACACGGTACACGCGGTCGGTCAACCACTGGCGTTGGTGCTGGCGCGCAGCGCTGAGGCTGCACAGCGCGGGGCCGAGTCGGTGTGGTTCGAGTGCGAGCCCGAGGCGGCCTGCAACGACCTCGACACCGCCGCACCGACCGTGGCGAGCGTGCGCCACCACACAGGCGATGCGCCTGCTGCAGGCGTGACCGTGGTGCGCTTGCGTCAGCAGCAGCCGCGTGTGGTGGCACTGGCGCTGGAGCCGCGGGCGGCGGTGATGCGCTGGGACCAAAGCAGCGAACAGCTCGAGGCCTGGCTGCCGACCCAGACACCATGGCGCGCCCGCGCCGACATCGCCCGCACCCTGGGGCTGGCATTGGATTGCGTGCGCGTGATCGCACCTGACGTGGGCGGGGCCTTCGGTGCGAAATCTTCGTTGGGTCCAGAGGAGTTGGTGCTGGCCTGGGCCGCACGCGCGCACCGCTGCACTTTGCAATGGACAGCCACGCGCAGTGAAGAGTTCACCGCTGGGGTGCACGGGCGCGGTGCCATGCTGGAGGGTGAACTGGCGCTGGATGAAGCCGGTCGATTCGTGCATCTGGACGCACGCCTGCGCTTTCCGGTGGGGGCCTGGTTGCCGTACAGCGCTGTGGTTCCGGCGCGCAATGCTGCGCGCATATTGCCTGGGCCTTATCGAATTGCTTCGGTGGACGTGTCAGCACGTGTCGAGCGTTCCGACGCCGCCGCCGTCACCATTTATCGCGGCGCAGGCCGGCCCGAGGCAGCGCTGCTGATCGAGCGCTTGGTGGACCGGGCAGCGCGCGTGCTGGGGCAGGATCCGATGGCGCTGCGCCGCCGCAACCTGATCGGCGCGAAGGACATGCCCTGGACCACCCCAAGCGGTGAGACGCTGGATGCCGGTGATTACGTGGCCGCGCTGGATCATGCCGCCATTGCGTTCGACTACGAAGCCGAACGCGCGGCGCAACTGCGCCGTCGAGCCGCAGGCGAGTGGGTGGGCATAGGCATTGCTCAGTACATCGAGCCCTGCGGCCAGGGCTGGGAGAGTGCGCGCGTGACGCTGCTGGGCGACGGATCTGTGGAAGTGGCCAGCGGCTCAAGTGCCCAGGGGCAGGGCCATGAGACCAGTTACGCGGCAATCGCTGCTTCGGCGCTCGGCTGTGACCCCGTTCGGGTGCGGGTGCGCCACGGTGATACCGGTCATGGTCCCGAAGGCGTGGGTGCGCTGGCCAGCCGGAGCATGGCCATTGGTGGCAGTGCGGTGTTGTTGGCTGCTCAAGAGGCCGCACGGCGGCGCGATGAGGGTGAGCCACTGCCACTGTCGGTCGAGCAAGTTTACAGCGCGCCAGCTGAGGCTTGGAGTTACGGCTGCGTGATCGCCCGCATGTCCATTGACGCAGAGACCGGTCATCCTAAGGTGGAGCGCCTGGTGTGGGCCGACGACGCGGGTCACATCGTTTCGCCCCAGCTCGCCGAGGGCCAGCTGCTCGGTGGTTTGGCACAAGGTCTGGGGCAGGCGCTGCTTGAGCGCATCGTTTATGACGCTGACGGTCAGCTCGTCACAGGCTCGCTGATGGACTACGCGGTGCCACGTGCCGACGACATGCCACCCGTGGAGCTGCACAGCTTGCACGTGCCCACTGCCGCCAACGCGCTGGGCGCCAAGGGCGTGGGCGAGGCCGGTTGCATTGGCGTGCCGGCCGCCCTGCTCAATGCCGCTGCCGACGCCTTGTCGCCATTGGGCGAACCTGATCTCGATTTCCCGCTGACGGCAGAGCGCCTGTGGCGGGCCATGAATTCCCACTCCACTTCAACGCAATCATGAGCACCAAATACCTCAAGGCAGACGCCAAGGCCTACGCGCGCGAACATTTCCGTGGCGTCTGGGCCGCCACCACCACGCCGTTTCGCGACGACCTCTCGCTCGACGAGGAGGGCATGCGGCGCAACCTGCGGCACTGGATCCGCGACCTTCAGCTCGGTGGCCTGTTCGTCAGTGGCAAGCAGGGTGAGTTCTTCTCGATGTCGGTGGCAGAGCGCAAGCGCACCTTCGAGCTGGCGGTAGAAGAGGCCCGCGGACACTGCGGCATCGTCACCTCCTGTTCAGACGCCAATCTCGACGTGGTGCTGGAGCTCGCTCGCCATTCGCAGGACATCGGCGCCGATTACGTGGTGATTCACAGCCCCGTGCTGCACTTCCACCACGACCCCGAGGAAACCGTCTACGAGTACTACCGCTACCTGAGTGAGCAACTCGACATAGGCATCACGCTGTGGAACCACCCAGACTGTGGGTACGAGATGAGTCCTGAGCTGTGTGCGCGCATCGCCGAGCTGCCCAACATCGTCGCCATCAAGTACAGCGTGGCGCGCGAGAAATACCGTCGCCTGACCGAGCTCGCGGGCGACAAAATCCTGGTCAGTACCGCCTCCGAAGAGGAGTGGCTGGACAACATCATCGAACTCGGATGGCAGCTCTACCTGTGCTCCACCCCGCCTTTCCTGCTGCAGACCTCGGCCGACCAACGCATCAACGAGTACACCCGTTTGGCTTTCGAGGGGCGCCACGCCGAAGCACGCGCGGTGCGTGACAGCTTGGAGCCGGCCCGTCAGGCGTTCCGCTCGGCTCGGCCATCGGGCACGCCCCAGGCCTACACCAAGTACTGGTTGGAGCTGTTGGGCCAGGTCGGTGGCCCGGTGCGCCGTCCGCTGCTCAACCTCACCGAGGCGCAACGGGCGGCCGCGCGCGATGCGCTGGCTCGCAGCGGGCTCAAGCTGGCCTGATATGTCTTACGACCTCACGCTCACTGTTAACGGCCAGGAGATCCGGCGTTCGGTCGCGCCGCAGCGCCTGCTGATTGCGCTGCTGCGCGATGACCTGGGCCTGACCGGTACCCACGCGGGCTGCGACACCGCGCAATGTGGCGCCTGTACCGTGCTGGTGGATGGCAGGGCGGTCAAGTCGTGCAACGTGCTCGCGCTGCAGGTGGACCGCACGCAGGTCACCACCATTGAGGGCTTGGCCAACGCCGATGGCACATTGCATCCGATGCAGCGCGCCTTCGGCCAGCACCATGCGCTGCAGTGCGGTTACTGCACGTCGGGCATGGTGATGCGTGCCGTGGCCATGGCCGCCGAGCCGGTGCCCGCCGAAGACGGGCCTGTACGCCATGCGTTGGCCGGCAACCTGTGCCGCTGCACGGGCTACCAGGGCATCGTCAACGCGGTTTGCCAGGGCCTGCTTGAGCTGCGTGTCGGCGGGGAGGGGACATGACACCGTTCGAATACCGACGCGCCACCACCGTGGCCGAAGCCGTGACGTGGCTTCGCGACGAACCCGAGGCCAAATTGCTGGCCGGCGGTCAGAGCCTGCTGGGCGCGATGAAGCTGGGGCTGGCCGCGCCTCCGCTGTTGATCGATCTTGGCGGGATCGAAGCGTTGCGCGCGTTGCGCGACGAAGGCTCGTCCCTTTGGATCGGTGCCCTGTGCACACATGCCACGGTCGTCGCCTCGCCGTTGGTGCGCGAATGTCTGCCAGGACTTGCTTGTTTGGCCGCAGGCATCGCCGACCAACAGGTGCGCAACCGTGGCACCCTGGGCGGCTCCTTGGCCAATGCCGATCCCGCCGCCTGCTGGCAGGCGGGTGTGTTGGCCTGCGGCGCCACGCTGCTGACCGACCGCCGAGCGATATCGGCCGACGATTTTTTCCAAGGCCTGTTCAGCACCGCGCTGGAGCCCGACGAGCTGTTGCTGGGCGCCCATTTCCCGCTGGGTGTTCAGCTCTCCTATCTCAAGTTCGAGCAGCCGGCCTCGCGTTTTGCGCTGGCCGGTGCTGCCGTGGCGCGCAGCGAGAGCGAGGTGCGCGTGGCTCTCACCGGGCTGGGGCACGGCGTGTTCCGCTGGCAGGAAGCCGAAGCCGCGCTATCGCGGCGCTTCGAGCCAGAGATGTTGGCTGGACTCCGGCCTGACGCGAACCGCGCCAGCAGTGACTTGCACGCAAGCGCCGACTACCGACTCCACCTGGCCGGTGTGCTCACACGCCGCGCTCTCATCAACATGCGTCAAACTTCATGAACTACCAAGGTACCCAGGTCCTCGATCACCCAGTGCAGCGCGTCTGGGATGCGCTGTTCGATCCCACCGTGCTGCGCCAGAGCATCGCCGGTTGCGAAAGCTTTGAGCGCAGCAGCGATACCGAATTCAACAGCAGCGTCAAGGTCAGCATTGGACCGGTGTCGGCGCGTTTCAGCAGCAAAGTGCAGATGGCCGATGTTGCCCCTCCGTTCCGCTGTACGCTGCGTTTTGCCGGCCAGGGGGGGGTGGCCGGTTTCGGAAAGGGTGAAGCGCGGGTGACGCTGGTTGAGCTGGGCGTGGACAAGACCCGACTCGACTGGAGCGCCGAGGCCCAGGTGGGCGGAAAGATTGCACAGCTTGGCTCGCGTCTGATCGAAGGCACGGTGCGCAAAATGAGCGAGGACTTTTTTCAGCGCTTTGCGGCCCAGCTCGCCAGCGCCGCGCCGGGTGTGACGGAGGCGCCGGCTGAGTTGGTGCAGGAGTCGCCATCGTTGCGTGCCAGTCTGCCCTATGTGCTGACTTTGCTGGCTGGTGCTGCCGCCCTGATCTGGCTGTTGGGGCGTTGACACCATGGCACAGGCAATGCGAGTTGGATTGATCGGATTCGGGGCCATTGGCCAGCGCTTGGCGCGTGGCCTCCTGGCGCATCCGCAGCGCGTGACTCTGAGCGGTGTACTGGTGCAAGATCTGTCCGAGGCGCAGGCGGCTGCGCAGGACGATCTGGCGCAGTTGCGGCCGCTGCTGAGTGACAGCCGAGATGCCTGGCTGGAGGCTGCGCCCGATCTGGTGGTCGAATGCGCCGGCCATACGGCGGTGGATGCTCATGCTGTGGCGGTGCTGGGCGCTGGTTGCGATTTGCTGTTGGTTTCTGTCGGCGCGCTGACCGACGACGCGCGTTATGAGCGCTTGCGTGCGTTGGCCGAGGCCCACGGGCGCCAAGTGCGATTGGTGGCGGGAGCTGTTGGCGGTATTGATTGGCTGACAGCAGCTCGCGACGCTGGCCTGCGCGAGGTGGTCTACCGCGGCCGCAAACCGCCACAGGCTTGGCGTGGCAGTCCGGCCGAGCCTGGACGCGACCTGGATGCGCTGGTGGCGCCGACCCGGTTGTTCGAAGGCAGTGCCCGTCAGGCCGCACGCGACTTTCCCCGCAACGCCAATGTGGCCGCCACCGTGGCGCTGGCTACGCTGGGGCTGGATCAGACACGTGTCGAGCTCTGGGCCGATCCCGGTGTGAGCGACAACCAGCACGAGATTGAAGCTTGGGGCGAGGCTGGCCACCTACTGCTGCGGCTGGATAACCGGCCCGATCCACTCAACCCCCGCACCTCGTTGGTGACGGCCCACAGCGCGCTACGGGCGGTGCTGAACTGGCGCGCGCCCCTCGTGCTTTGAACTTCCTGCAACCCCTCAAAAGGACATCACCATGCGCAAGCCCCTTAATTTCAACCGCTGGATAGACGAGCACCAGCATTTGTTGCGTCCGCCCGTAGGCAACCAGCAGATATGGAAGGACTCGGACATGATCGTCACCGTGGTCGGTGGCCCCAACCAGCGCACCGATTTTCACGACGACCCCTTCGAAGAGTACTTCCACCAGTTTCGCGGCAACGCGCACCTCCTGATCGCTGATCGCGGCAAATTTGAACGGGTGGACCTGCGCGAGGGCGACATTTTTTTGCTGCCGGCGCACGTGCGTCACTCACCTCAGCGTCCTGAGCCAGGCAGCTTGTGTACCGTGATTGAATTCCCGCGCCCGCAGGGCACTCGCGATGCGTTTGAGTGGTACTGCGCGGCTTGTGGCGGACTGGTGCATCGCAGTGAGGTGCAGCTCGCCAGCATCGTGGAAGACCTGCCAGCGGTTTACCAGGCCTTTTATGGCGCTACCGACGCCCAGCGCACCTGCCCTCATTGCGGCGAAGTGCACCCTGGGCGCGACTGGCAGGCGTGGCATGCGCGGCGCGAAGCCTGCGCCTGAGTCCGTTCAGGCGCCGCGGCGCCGACGTCGCGGCGGGACCGGTGTGGGCGCCGCGAATGTTTCCATCGCCTTGCGGAAATGCGCCAGGAAGGCTTCGCCCACCGAGGTCAGTGGACGCTCGGGTGCATGTAACGCAACGATGGCACGCTCGAGCACGGGGTTGGTCAGCGGCACCGAGCGTATGCCCACCGCCCGGGTTCGGGCGACAGCGTAGCTCGGTAACACAGAAACTGCTAGTCCGGCCTCGACCAGGCCGATTGCGGTGGCCACATGGGCCACCTCGAATGCAGGTTCAAACGGTTCGCCGGTCTCAGCCAGGCCTTGTTCGACCAGGCTGCGAAGAGCGGAGCCTGTCTCCATCAGCACCAAGGGTTCCCCGGCCAGTTCTTGCCAACGCACCTCGCGATGTGTCGCCAGCGGGTGGGTCTCCAGGCACACCAGCATCAGCTGGTCCTGATGCATCACGGTGGCTTTGAGATCCAGCGTGTCGATATCTGCGGTGCAGACGCCGATGTCGGCGTCGCCGCCTCGTACTGCCTGCGGTACCGCACTGACCGCTTTGTCGAGCAGTTTCAATCGCACCGCTGGATAACGCTCCCGAAAACCCGCCATCAAACCCGGCAGCAGGGTGGCTGCCAATAGCGGCGAAGCCGCGATGCGCAGCTGCGTATCGCGGCGCTGAGTGGATTCGCGCAGATCTGAAAGTGCGCTGTCGAGGTGGTGGAACACCTCGCCGATTGCGGGCAGCAACTCCCGCCCTGCGTCGGTCAGCTGAAGTCGGCGCGTTGTACGCTCGAACAGACGTGTCCCCAGCTCGCCTTCCAGGGATGCGATGAGCATGGACAGCGCAGAGCCCGTGAGGTGAAGACGCTGTGCGGCGCGCGCGATACTGCCTTCTTCTGCCACCGCCACAAAGGCGCGGAGTTGGCGCAGCGTCACTGCTGGCAAGCGTGCCATCAGTGGTCCGCAGCAGGTGAGGCCGCGATCGGCAGGGATGGAAATCTCATCGCTTGTTCCTCAAGAAGGGTAAGGTGGGCCACTACTCGGGGCGACTCATTTCAAATCGGAGTGCTGAGGAAATTTCAAAATACTCGGCTTTTCCGCCCCCTCGCAGAATGGGTCTTGCCTTTGCCGTTTGGTAGACACCATGCTCCAGAAAGTTCTTGCGAACATGCACGCCAACGACCTCACCGAGCACCAGCCATTGATCAAGAGAGGTGCCCGACGAAGACCTCAGTTGGCTTAACTCACTGAGGCGGCACTCGAAGGTCACCGGGCTGTCTTCGACCCTGCTGGCAGAGATGACTCGGCATTCGCTCTTTTGAATACCTGCGAGTTCAAACTCATCCATCTCGGCCGGCACCGACTGCGAGGTGAGGTTCATGGCTTGTGCAAGGTCACGCGAGACGAGATTCCAGCTGAACTCTCCGGTGCTTCTGACGTTATCGACCGAATCTTTCCAACCCTCGCTGGTGAATCCAATCATCGGCGGATCCGCGCTGTAGGCACCAAAAAAACTGTATGGCGCCAGGTTGTCCACGCCTTCCTTTGATCGGGTCGCGATCCAGCCAATCATTCTGGGGCCCATGATGGCGTAGAAGGGATTGTGCGCGAGCCTGTGTCCATGCCGTGGTTCGTAGAAGTGGAAGTCCGAAGTCATTTTTCTCTTTCACAGATTCAAGTGGGGTCAACAGGGTCGCTTCGGACTCCAAGGACGATTTGGGGCTGTAGCCGTCATCGTCCGCATGTCTGATCCAGGTTAATTGGTATACTGAAATATATTTAAAATAATAAAAACAATAACATAATGCTAATTATTATTGATTTTCAATATATAAAGTATACTGAAATTCTGGAGGGAGCGCTTTTGGGTTGAGCTGCAGCGGTTACTCAGGCCGGGTACATTGATTCTGTTGGGGGGGACCAGATGTGCCAGGGTATTTACATAGTCGCCCCTGAAGAACACCTGGAAGCCGCATGAACACTGGCGTCTGGGGTGATATCGGGGGCGCAGAACTCCCAGTTTGATATCCAATAGGGGCTGTTTTCTGGGAGTTCTGCCGTGCTGTTTGCCTGCCTCGCCACCGACGATTTCTTCCGCTCGCGCATCGATCACATGATCGACCTGCGCCACCCGCTGGTGGTGCTGGCTTGTCGCATGCCCTGGCAAGAGATCGAAGCGCGGGTGGCCCAGGTGTTCTCACGCAAAGGCCGCGCCGGGGTGGCCATGCCCGACCTGGACCTCTTTGGTGAACAGGTGCTGCGAGCGCCAGTGGCCAGCAACGCGGGGCGCCCCCGCGTGCCGCTGCGCATCATGATCGCGCTGCTGTACCTCAAGCACGCCTTCAACGAGTCCGACGAGGGCGTGGTGACACGCTGGGCTGATACGCCACGCTGGCAGTTCTTCTCTGGCTGTGCGTACTACGAAGACCGCCAGCCTTGCGACGCCACCACCTTGGTCAAGTTCCGGCAATTGCTGGGCGACGAAGGCGTGGAAGAACTGCTGGCGCAGACCATCAACGTGGCCGTCGAACTCAAACTGATCAAGCCGCAGGAGCTGACCCGCGTGATCGTGGACAGCACGGTGCAGCACAAGGCGATTGCCCACCCCACCGACAGCCGCATGCTGGAGACAGCCCGGGTCAAGCTGGTCGAGGCAGCCAAGGACGCAGGCATCGATTTGAAGCAGACGTTTGCCAAAGAGGGGCAGCAACTGAACCGCAAGGCCGGGCGCTATGCCCATGCCCGCCAGTTCAAGCGCATGCGCAGTGCCATCAAGCGCCAGCGCACCATCGTCGGCCGCCTGCAGCGAGAGGTGGAGCGCAAGGCCGGCGCCATCGGAGCTGCCGTGCGCGAAGCACTGGGCGAGACCTTGAACAAAGCCCGGCGCATCGTGGACCAGAGCGGCCAGCGCAAAGCCGCCAAGGGACAACCCAAGCTCTACGCTTGGCACGCGCCCGAGGTGGACTGCATCAGCAAGGGCAAGGCCCGAACGCCCTACGAGTTCGGCGTGAAGGTGGGCATTGCCAGCACGCTGCAGGGCAATCTGATCGTGGGGGCCCGGGCGTTTCACGGCAACCCGTATGACGGCCACACACTACATGAGCAATTGGAGCAAGCGGCCATCCTGATGCAGGACAGCAGGTCAAAGCCAGCGACGGCGTTTGTTGATCTGGGCTATCGGGGTGTGGATGCGGACAACCCGGATGTGCACATCGTGCATCGGGGCAAGGCCAAGCGCATCAGCGAGCAGGAGAGAAAGCTGCTGAGGCGGCGCCAGGCGATCGAACCGATCATCGGGCACCTCAAGGCTGATCACCGCATGGATCGTTGCAACCTCAAGGGCGGGCAGGGAGACCGGCTGCATGCGGTGCTGTGTGCGGCGGGCTACAACATCCGCTGGCTGCTGCGCATGATCGCCAGGAAGGGGGTGCCCTTCTTGCGGCGGCTTTATTTGCGCCTGTGCACGGTGGCGGGCGTGTCGCCGAACTGGCAAGACGCGTTGGGTACTTTGCTCACTCGCGCATTCACCGGCTCGGTCCAGCGCTCTGTCGGTGCTCGCATCTGAATAAATCAGGGGCGACTACATACTGGGCGACAAATCGGGATTCCTTCGAGCGTCAAGTGTGATGACCACCGTCGTGCTGGTTGAATGCTCGGGCGGGGTGTTGTGTGGTCCGCTATCGAGAAAAGCCTGGCGCGAACGCGTCGCGCAAAAACTTGACCAGTGCCGACACCGCCAGCGGTACGTGGGCGGAATAAGGACGGATGGCGTAGAGCCGGTCGGCGAAGGAGCCCACCGGCGTCCAGCCGGGCAAAACTTCCACCAGCTTGCCCGTCCGCAGCGCGGCCTGCGCCGTGAAGTCGGGCAGCAGTGCAATACCCAGACCGTCCAGTGCGGCGTCGCGCAGTGCCTCGCTGTTGTTGGCGGCCAGCGAGCCCTGCAGCTGCACCGTCACCCGTTCACCCAGACTGGCATCGCGGGGCTCGAGCGTCCAGGCGGGTTTGTCTTGAGAGCGGGGATAGTGCAGGCAGTTTTGGCCCAGCAGGTCCTTGGGCTGTTGCGGCGCGCCGTTACGGCGCAGGTAGGCCCGGCTGGCCACCAACACCGAGTGGGTGGAGCACAGGGTCCAGGCCACGTGGGTGTCGGGTGGGTGGGTGGTGTGGCGTATTGCCAAGTCAAATCCTTCAGTGGCCAGCGAGACGAGGCGGTCCGACACGTTCAGCTCCACGCGAACGTCCGGGTATTGCCGCAAAAACTCAGACAACCTAGGCACCAGTTGCTGGCGAGCCAGTGCCACCGGCGCGGTCAGACGCACCAGACCACGCGGCGCACCGGCAAGGTCGCGCACCTGTGCAACGCTCTGGGCAATCTGCTCAAACGCAGGGCGCGATTGGTCGGCCAGGCGCTGGCCGGCCTCGGTCAGTCGCACGCTGCGGGTGGTGCGCTGCACCAGCGCCACATCGGCGAGGCGCTCCAGTTCGGCGATGCGCTGGCTCATGGCTGCTTTGCTGACGCCCAGTCGCGCGGCGGCGGCGGTGAAGCTGCCCTGTTGGTCGAGCACGGTAAGCCAATGCACATGACCCCACAGCTCGTGAACTCTGTCGTGGATCTTTTTCTCGTACATGTTGTGATTGTTCATCAAACTAAACAATCATTTCAAGTTTTTAAGCTTGTCTCGTTGGGTCTGGGTTCCTAGACTGGCGACCTTCATCCACTTGAATCGAAAACTGAGACTCGCCATGAACGCACGCACCACCAGCATCACCGACATTCCGCATTACGTGAGCGGCGCCCACTTCGCTGGCACCTCCAGCCGCAGTCAGACTGTGACTAACCCTGCCACCGGCGCCGTCACCGGCAACGTGCCGCAAGCCAACGCCGCCGACGTGAACATCGCCGTGGCCGCGGCGCAGGCCGCCTTCCCGGCCTGGGCCGACACCCCGCCCATTCGCCGTGCGCGGGTGATGTTCAAGTTCCTCGAACTGGTCAACCAGCACAAGGACGACCTGGCCCGCATGATCACCGCCGAACACGGCAAGGTGTTCACCGATGCACAGGGCGAGGTCTCGCGTGGCATCGACATCATCGAATTCGCCTGCGGCATCCCGCAGCTTCTGAAGGGCGATTTCACCGACCAGGTCTCCACCGGCATGGACAACTGGACGCTGCGCCAGCCGCTGGGCGTGGTGGCCGGCATCACGCCCTTCAACTTCCCGGTCATGGTGCCCATGTGGATGTTCCCGGTGGCGATCGCCGCCGGCAACACCTTTGTGCTCAAGCCCAGCCCCATCGACCCCTCGCCCTCGCTGTTCATCGGCGAACTGCTGAAACAGGCCGGCCTGCCCGATGGGGTGTTCAACGTGGTGCAGGGCGACAAGGAAGCCGTGGACGCCCTGCTGGTACACCCCGATGTGAAGGCCATCAGCTTTGTGGGCTCCACCCCGATTGCCAACTACATCTACGAAACCGGTGCCCACCACGGCAAGCGTGTGCAGGCCCTGGGCGGCGCCAAGAACCACATGGTGGTGATGCCCGACGCCGACCTGGACCAGGCGGTGGACGCGCTGATCGGTGCGGCCTACGGCTCGGCCGGCGAGCGCTGCATGGCGATCAGCGTGGCTGTGCTGGTGGGCGATGTGGCCGAGCGCATCATGCCCAAGCTGATCGAGCGCACGAAGGCGCTCAAGGTGCTCAACGGCACCAACCTCGCGGCCGAGATGGGCCCCATCGTCACGGCCGCCGCGCACCAGCGCATCACCGGCTACATCGAGGCCGGCGCCAAGGAAGGCGCGCAGCTGCTGGTGGATGGTCGGGGCTTTGACGGCGCCCAGGCAGGCGAAGGCTGCAAGGGCGGCTTCTGGCTCGGCGGCACCTTGTTCGACCACGTGACCACCGACATGAAGATCTACAAGGAAGAGATCTTTGGCCCGGTGCTGGGCTGCGTGCGTGTGCCCGACTTCGCCCAGGCGGTGCAGATCATCAACGACCACGAGTTCGGCAACGGCGTGAGCTGCTTCACGCGCGACGGCAACGTGGCGCGCGAATTTGCCCGCCGCATCCAGGTGGGCATGGTGGGCATCAACGTGCCCATTCCCGTGCCCATGGCCTGGCACGGCTTCGGCGGCTGGAAGAAGAGCCTGTTCGGCGACATGCACGCCTACGGCGAAGAGGGCGTGCGCTTCTACACCAAGCAGAAGTCCATCATGCAGCGCTGGCCGGAGTCGATCGGCAAAGGCGCCGAGTTCGTGATGCCCACCGCGAAGTGATGTCGGTCTATTGGTGGTTTGTGAAGAAAAGAGGAGCCCCGGTTGCGAGTTCAAGTCTGGGGTGGTCCTGTTGGTCACCAAGCGTCGTGTGGATGAGGTGGGATTGAAGTTCCCTCAAGCACCTGTGGCAGCCCGCTGACGACCACCTCGGTTTCGAGGGCCGGAGTGGCGACAGGCTTGGCTTCGACAACGAAGTGCAGCTTCGCTACCCCTCAGCCGCTGTGGTGGCTGCGTCGGCCGCCGGCGTTGCGATGTCCGGCGGCGCCGTTGGACGGCGCTGCCGCCACCCACCTTGGTGTGTGCGAAGAGGTCCTGTCGTGTTTGCGTGGGCCCATCAGCATCAACATCGGCAGCAACACCTCCACAGAAATCGCGGTCAGCGTCATGGCCGAGTTGCTGGCGGTCAAGAACGGCGTGGACTTTCCGGTTGATTTTTCCGTGGCGTTCGCGAAGCGGCGGCTTGATACCGGCGTCACCGAGCAACCGGGGCTCGTGTGCGGCATCCCCAACGCTAGATGCGAGCTTTGGCGGCGCACTTACCGAACCGTTTGTCGGCTACGACGATCTTCAACTTCCATTCCGCGAACCACGGCTCCCATTGGCCGGACAAGGCGACTTGCAGTAGCTGGTACCCACCGAGGCAGGAAGCTGGAGGATGATGACCTCGGGCCGAGTGAGGCCCTCGGTTGTTGTAGTCGCTCAAGAGGCACCGAGAACATACAGTTCCCATAATCTACGAACCATGAAGCTTCCAATTCGCGCTGCTGTCCTAGCCAGCCCCAACTATCCCTTTGTGCCGATCGATGCACCCGTGAAACTCGACCAGAACGAGGCTGCTGAGGACTTCCCCGCGTCCCTGAAGGCTCTTGTCCTTGAGCGGCTGGGCCGCGAAAAGTGGCACCGGTACACAGATCTGAACGCTGAGACTCTGTGCGCTGCCATCGCACGGTACGAGGGCTGGTCACCCTCCGGAGTTGTTGTGACCACAGGCAGCAACGTACTGATTTCCTTGCTGATTCAGCTGGCGGCCCTCGATAAAAGTGTGGTCACTGTCACTCCAAACTTTTCTCTTTATGGATTGGATGCCAAGCTTCTGGGTGCCGCACTGACTGAGGTGCCGCTGCGATCAGACCTCACTGTGGACATGGACGGAGTCATTGCAGCGACTAAGGCGAAGGGAAACGCTGCTGCCCATGCAGGCGGTGTCGTGTATCTCCCTCAGCCGCACGCACCAACAGGTTCGATTCTTGCCGCGAGCGAATTGCAGAGGGTCGCCGAGATATCAGGTGAATGGCTTGTTGTTATCGATGAGGCCTACCATCAGTTCGCCGGAACAAGTTCTGCGACGTTGGCGCGCAGTTGCCCAAACGTTCTAATTTTGCGCACATTCTCGAAAGCATGGGGTCTCGCAGGCCTGCGCCTCGGGTACGCACTTGCCTCCGATGAAGTTGCGAGGCATCTGCGAAAGTTGGTGCCCCCATTTGCAATCTCTGTCATGCAGCAGATCGCCGCCGAAGTAGCCTTGTCAAACCCCGGATACATGCGCGAGCGGGTCGAACGTACGATTCGTGAGCGCGAACGAATTGCTCTCGCGCTGCGACAGCATCCTACGTGGGAGGTTTATGCGTCAGCCGCCAACTTCCTTCTCATTCGCACGCCGGATGCCGCACGTGCGAGCGAGCAACTCCTTCAGGCCGGAATATTGGTCCGTCGGCAAGACGCGTACAGCAGCCTCGCGGGGTGTATCAGGGTAACGGTCGGAACGCCTGAGGAGAACGATCTATTCCTCCGCGCCGCCGGCTTGTAGCTCGTCTTCAACGGGCTCTGAGTGTTACATGGCGTGAGCTAATGGAGTTCAAAAATGACCCGTTTGGATGATGCACAGGCTGCATATGGTCTCGCTTTCGGCCTCGCGCCGCCTGAACCCTGGGGCGTCGATGATCTGCGTATCGCGCAGGTCTTGGAGCAGGCATTTTTCGAGCGCACACCGTTGCCGGAATCGTTCGATTGGTGGGAATCCTTGCCTCCCGATGGAGTGGCATGAATGAACATTGCCCAATAGCCCTTCAAATCTAGCGGACAAGCGCGGATCTCAGCGTGCCAGCTACTCTTAGGCCTTGGGCCGGTGATCGCCAAGTTCGCCTATCAAATCTATCCGGTCCGTTCACGCCCCCCTACTGCAGGCTCAGTGAACCAACGAATTTTGATCAAGCCTGAGTTGCCAGCCCAACACCCAGGACTACGAGTAGGAGCGGCACTCAGTCGCGGTAATTGGGGAACCCCTCGAGAAGGACTGCGAAGTGAACTTTGCCCGCGTGGCGTTGACATTAACCAACCACCACAGCTACGTGTTCAGCCCTCAGGCTTGAAGCCAGTGGACGTCACGAGCCTTCCCCACAGCTGCGTGTCGCGGGCCAGCAGGCTCCGCAGTTCGGCAGGCGAGGTGGGCGCCACCTCGAAGGATTGTGCCGCCAGGGCCTCGACAACGTCGGGCAGTGCGACCGCGGCGCGCACCGCGCTGTTGAGCCGTGACACGGTGTCGGTCGGGGTGTTGGCGGGCGCAAACAGGCCGTGCCATTCGGTCAGGTCCATATCGGCAAACCCCTGTTCGCCCAAGGTTGGGGTTTGCGGGAAGAAGCGGCTGCGGCTGGCCCCTGTGGTGGCAAGCAGGCGGGCTCGGTCGCCCTTGAGGTGGGGCGTGAGCTCGACCAGCGGCGCCACTACGGCGGGCACCTGACCGCCCATCATGTCCTGGATGGCCAACTGGCTGCCGCGGTAGGGCACATGGCGCACCTCTGTTTTTGCAGCGCGGGCTAGTCTTACTGTGTCATAAAGTGACATAATCATTGCCGTCTCTGCTATGGGGAATGGCGATGGATGCTGCGTCCGACTTTGATCGGTATATGGCTCACCTGAGCAAAGCGCTGGGTCATGCTGACCGGCGCGAGGGATTGCGGGGCTATTGCACCGGTTTGATGCTCCCGCTGCAGCGCAAGAGCGTGGAGCCGATGGCGGCGGCGGTGGATGTCGAGCATGTCAGTGCTCGGCATCAAGCGCTGCATCATTTCGTCGCCAAGGCGGATTGGGATGATCGGCTGCTGCTTCGCAGCGTGGCGCGATGGGTGGTGCCCCACATGGATTTCAGCGCCGGTGGTTACTGGGTGATCGATGACACGGGCTTTCCCAAGAAAGGGAATCACTCGGTGGGTGTTGCCCGCCAGTATTGCGGCTTGCTCGGCAAGCAAGACAACTGCCAGGTGGCGGTGAGCATCTCATTGGTCTGCGAACAGGCCAGCCTTCCTGTTGCGTGGCAGCTGTATTTGCCACAGGCGTGGGCACAGGACGGCGAGCGCAGGGTAAAGGCCGGGGTTCCTGCTGATGTTCCATTTGCCACCAAGCCGGAGATGGGCGTGGCAATGCTGGAAACCTTGTTGGCCGAGGGTGCGCCGCGCCATTGTTCTGGCCGACGCCGGCTACGGGGTTGATCGCGGTTTCCGCGAGGCGTTGGCGGCCAAAGGGCTTGAATATGTGGTCGGCATCACATCAGCCATGGTGGTGTGGCCCCCGGGCATGCAACCGTTGCCGCCCAAGCCCTACGCTGGCAATGGTCGGCCACCGTCCAGACTGCAGCGAGCGCCTGGCAATAAGCCGCTGAGTGTCAAGGAACTGGCGGCAGCGCTCCTGGCACAAGCATGGCAGTCGATCACCTGGCGTCAGGGTAGTAACGCAGCGCTGAGCAGCCGCTTCGGTGCCGTGAGGGTCCGGTGCGCGGGCGGCAACAGCGGGCGCTATCGGCTGCAGCCCGAGCAGTGGCTGCTGATCCAATGGCCTGCGGCGCAAACAGAGCCGGAAAAATATTACCTCTCAAACTTGCCCGAAACCACCTCTGCGCAGGAACTCGTGAGGGCGGCACACATGCGCTGGCGTATCGAGCGTGACTACCAGGATCTCAAACAAGACCTGGGTCTCGGGCATTACGAAGGACGGGGATTGCGAGGCTTTCAACACCACGCGACCTTGAGCATTGCCGCCTATGGGTTTTTGGTGGCGCGGCGTTTGAAGGGCGAATCCGAGGCGGTGGATAAAAAAAACGCCGCACCTCTCCAAGAATCTGCCCTACCCGAAGGTTATGCGCCACGGGGCAGTCCGGCGGGCGCAAAGACACGTTCCAGACTCGATACGAACGCTGCGCCTGCTACTGGCGGCCAGGCTGGTTCAGCAGGCACCCTGCAATAGGTGTTTTTTGCTGTGTTCAGTTCGCATGAATTTATGACGCAGTAAGACTAAGTACAGCGATGGCAGAAAGCAGCCATGATGACATCTTGATCAACGCCGCTCTTCGCATCTGCCCTCGCTCTGGTCGCAATCTAAAGCGCGATTGCCCTGTGGCGTCTTGTGCGGGTAGGGATGTTCGGGGTGGTTAAATTTTGAGCGACGGCTGCCAGCTCAACGCCGCTGCGGCTTGCGGGCGTTGTCCCCGAAGATATCCACAAGTTTGGTCCCGGTCTTTGGGTACAAGTGCGGCCCCACTACTTTCAGTCTGCCTGGGCCGAAACACGCTTTGTCCGGCGTGAGACGCGCTTCTCTGTCTCATAGCGCTTAAGCGTGTGGCGCAGCAACTCGGGCAACTCCACCTGCAGACCTCCCGCGAGCTTGAGCAGAACGGTCAGGGTGGGCTGGTTCTGCGCTAACTCGATCTTCGCCACGAAGGTGCGGTTCACATCGCACAGATGTCCGAGTTCTTCCTGTGATACGCCCAGCTCCAGGCGGCGCGCCCGAAGTTCGGCCGCGAAGGCCTTCATGAGATCGGTGTTCTTAGTGCTTTTCATGCACGGGGAATTTCCCCGTTTGGCACCATTTGCACACCTGCATATATGGTACAAAATAGAGCAACAAGAACTTCTGGTGACAGTCACCAGTCAACCGCCAATCAGTGCCACATGACCCACCGCCGCTCACCTCAGACCCATCGGGTCAGCGCGCCCTCTCAGCAGGAGCAGGTGGCCCCACCAGGGGACCTTTGCGCATGCAATCAGATGCAGGTCGAGTTCAGCCGGCTGGACCTATCCCACAGGCGGTTGGCGTTGCGCCTGGTGGGGGCGTTGCTCAAGACTCAACGGCGAGAGCGGTAGGGCCCGTTCCGTCTTCCTTTGCTGTTTGGTTTTAGTGAATTTTTGAGTCGTTTTTGGTCACTTATGAGCCAGTGTATATGGTACATATCACGACCCTGTGAACCACCGCTTCGTGAACATGCAACGACCCACTGACTTCTCCTTGGCAAACTCCCGGTCGGGGATCCCGCTGCTTGTCTCCTTGATGGCGGCACTTCTGCTCAGCGCCTGCATCGATTTCGGGGGAAGCCAGGCGCCGGCTCGATTGGCGGTGTCTGCCACGGCGCCCGCGCCCGCCCCTGAAGACATCGCCCGCTGGCTCATCAGTTGCATGCGTGGGCGCACCGAAGGCGGCAGCTTCGCGGACGCCGAAGAGGGGCGCGTGGCGATGGACGAAGCGCTGATGAACTGCCGGGTGTTCCTGGAGCGGTTTGATGAGGGAGAAACCGCCAGTCGCGTCGAAGGTCTGCGCGAAGACGCCAGGCACTGGCTGTCCCACTACACCCAGCTCAGTTTGCGCAAGTCAGCGCAGAGCACTGGAGGTCGCCCGATGTCTCTGGAAGAACTGTTTCCCGGTCACTCGGCGTACGCCCTCGATTTGCGACGCCAGTTCGGCCACCGCATTCACTACAGAACCGATCTGGCTCGGCATTCGGTGGCGTCTTTCAACATCGACTGCAGGAGCCGCGATGGCCGCTTGCTTCCCCTGAGCAACGTGATCCTGGCCAAGCTCGCCAGCATGAGCGCGGAGCATGCGCACCTGGAGGTTGAAGTGGACAGCCGTGGGGAGGATGTCCGGGTCACCGACGTCCTGGTGGACCGTGATGGCAGGGAAATGCACCGCACGCTCGCTTTCGAGATCGACCGCTGGGGCGAGCTCAAGGTCCGAAACGGGCGTGTTCAAGCGGTGCTCAACGCCTGCCACGGCGGCTGGGGCGAGATCTGGGTCATGCCCAACCGATAAATCGAAAGGAGAAACACTATGGCCACCTGTTACCACTGCGCCGCTCACATCGCCCCTGGTGAAGGGGTTCGCCGTGATGTCACAACCAGCCGTCAAAGTCGAACCTGGGTGTCCAGCCGACCCGGGGGCTCATATGGGGTGACTTCGGGCTTGCGCACGCTGTGCGCGTCCTGCGCGCATCAACTCGACCAATCGAAGGAGGGCAGCGGCGTTCGGGGGGCTGTTTTGTTGATCGGGTGGGCGATCAGCGCGCTCTTGGGCGTCAGGTGGGGCGTCCAAGACAAGATTGGAGGGCTGCTCATGCTCTTCCTGCTGTTTGGTGGTCCGGCCTGGATTGCTTTTGGGGTGATGGGGTGGATGCACGACAAGGATGTTCAGGCCCGCAGTCAGGCCAGTGAGCAGGCCAGTGAGCAGGGGTTTGATGCCGGCGGGGTGTCCGATCACACTCGACCCGATCCCCCTCCCTTGGCGGCGGAGGCGCCCCACGTGGGCAAAGACGCTGACAGCGATGAGTCCCTTCTGGTCGAGCCGTATCCCGGGGTGGGCGTGACCGCACGCTACGTTGCCAAGAAACTGGAGGATCTGGGCATCGCGTTGCTGCCCTGCAATGGGCATGAGCAGTCCCTGGACGGGTATCGGCGTTTGCTCAGAGAGTGGGTCAGGCGTTACCCGGTGGATGACTTCGCCGGCCTTCAGGCCTGGGGAGACCATGTGTATGGGGTGACGCTGGAGCGATTCCATGAGCAAGCCGCTCAACATCTGCAGCGACTGGGGGCCTGCCTGGAAGCTGAGGAGGTCAACCAGGACGATTGCTGGGCGGCCTTGCAGCCGCTGCTGGAGATTCTCCCGCTCAAACCAGACGAGGAGCTTGCATACCACTGGCTGCGGGCCAATGAAGTGCTGGCCCAAGTGGAATACCAGTTGGCCTCGTGGAAGAACCAACCTGACGAGACGCCAGTGGCTGCAAAGGCACAAGAGGCCTGAGAAGGAACGCCGGGCGGGCAGGGTCGCCCGGGGCGCACGGCAGTGTTACTTTTTCTTGGCCACAGCGGCCTTGAAGGTGGCACCTGGGGTGAACTTTGGCACCGTGGTGGCGGCGATCTTGAGGGCCTCACCGGTGCGGGGATTTTTTCCCTTGCGGGCGGCGCGCTTGAGGGCCTTGAAGGTGCCAAAGCCGATCAGGGTGACATCCTGCTTCTTGGCCACCGTGGTGGTGATGGTTTCCAGCAGGGTGTCCAGCACGCGGCCGGCAGCGGCCTTGGACAATTCGTTCTTGGCGGCCAGGATTTCGATCAGTTCGGTCTTGTTCATTGTGGGATCTTTGGGGGTGAAGTCGATGCACGTGGATTCGTGTGCGGCTGGGATTTTGCCGCAGATGGTCAGTCGGATCTGACGAACCCAAGGTCGCAGGCACTGTCAAATATCGTTTACATTTCCTGCCGGACGCTTGCGTCCCCCGCTTCACCTCCCTGAGCGGGTCCACGACTCCGTGGATTTCAGCCCGGCCTTGTGCCGGGTTTTTTCTTGGGTGGTGTCGATTCAGGTGTCCAACGCTTGAATGACAGCCAGATCGGGCGCCTTCAGCCTCAGCCCATTCCGCTTCGATAGCGGCACCAACATCACACACTGGCTTTCCCAGCCCATGTCAGCGGGCGAGCCGCCGATGCGTTCGGCCAGGTAGTAACGGGTGAAGGTTTGGGAACGTCTGACATCCACCAGGTGCTGCAGCAGGCGCACGTGCAGTCCTGATTCCTCGTAGGCCTCACATATCGCGGTGGCTTGCAGACTCTTGCCATCTCGACGGCCCTTGGGGAATGTGAGTTCGTAGCCACCAAATTGGTTGGTCGGAGCTACCAGCCAGATTCGACCGTCAGGCTCCTTCACGATCACACCTGCAGCAGGTGCCAAGCCTTTGGGCACCTTGAAGGTCGGCTCCGGAATTTCGCTCTCGCCCGCAAGCGCTTCCCAGCCTGCCGAGGTCGCGGGGGCATCCACCCAAGACCGAAACGGCACGCGATGCAGTGACGCCGGCAACTTGCCGCCTGGCAGCACCACAGCAATCTGCTCGGCTTGTTTCCAGGCACGCTGGGCAGATGGGGTGCTGGGCGTGCGAATGAGCACCGGCTGGCCAGCATCGTCTCGCTTGGGGTGAACTTCACCCTGTGGTTTGCGTTGCAGCTCATAGAGCACCGACCACACCTCGTGGTACAGGTCGGCCCGAGCTTGGCCCTGGCGCAGAGCCACGGCACTTTTGAAGTTGTCGTAGTTCAGGTCAGTCACCAGGCGGGCCATGGCCTGGGCCACGGCCGCTTGTGGGGCCAATGCCCGGAAGCGGTAGTCGGTGACACCGCTCTCCGAGATGGCACCCAGCTCAGGCAAGTAACGCGCCTTGAGCTGCGCCAGGTCGGCGCGGACCCGCGCCCGCACGGTCAGGGAGCCAGTCCGGACGTCCGTGGGCTTGCGCACCACACTGAAAAAACCAAAGGGAGTAATCAACCACATCGTCTGTTGCCTTTCTGTGCCGCTCGAAGGCGGGTGCAGTGCTCTCTATGGTTAGTCAGTATCGCAGCATATTCATCACATAAGAGCCTGTATATATGGTACATACCAACACACCGCGACACATGTCCCAGAGCAGGTCGCGGTCAACCTCAGGAGAACGATGGTGTGGAACATGGATTTCGAGCCGCCGCTGGTGATCGAGGCGCGGATGTTGTCGAAGATGCCCAACAAGCTCAGGCGCCGGGGGACGGATTGTTCGTTGCGGGGCGCGGCCTTTGACCGTGCGGGTAACCTGTTTCTGAGCGATACGCCTTCCGGACGGATCCTGCGGCTGAGCCGGGCAGGGCAGTGGGAACTGGTGGTCGAAACCGGCGGATCGCCACAAGGCATCGCCGTGCATCAGGATGGCTCGCTCTGGGTGGCAGATGCTCAGAGGGGTTTGTTGCGGGTGGGGCCAGGAACGGAAGCCGTCCGAGAGCTGTTGGGGCGAAGCGGCACCCAAGCCGCCCCGGGCGCCAAGGACCTGGTGTTTGACGGCCGGGGCAACTGCTATTTCACTTCGCCGGGGAACAGTGGCATGCACGATCCAACTGGCAGGGTTTTCCGGCTGGGTGTTGATGGTCGGCTGGACCTGCTGTTGTCCAATGTGCCTGGGCCCAGCGGCATCGTGCTGGATCGGGATGCCACAAAACTCTTTGTTGCCGTGGACCAGGGCAATGCGCTGTGGCAGGCCGATCTTGGGGCGGGTGGCTCCATCGGCAGCGTTTGCTTGCTGCGAAGCTTCTTTGGCGGCAGCGGACCTCAAGGGCTGGCGATGGACGCGACAAAACACTTGATCGTGGCCCATGCGGGCCTGAGCTGTTCCTTCATCGTGAACATGCTCGGAGAAATCACCCATGCGGTGCAGGCGCGGCACCTTCGCAATGTCAGCAGCGTGGCGTTTCGTCAGGGAACGGAGGAGCTGTTGTTGGTCGATTCACAGCAAGGTGCAGTCTGGACGGCCTCGATGCCAGACCGGGCGCTTCGGCTCTTCTCGCACGGGTGAGCGGGGACGGGTGATCAATCGGCGTCTTCGAGGTCTTCAATGCTCAGGCCGTACTCGGCCATCCGCGTCTGAATCTCGGTGATCATCGCTGCCCGCTCTGCCACGACGTCACGTTCTGCTTCGGCAAAGAAGGCATTGGCCTTGGCCAACAAAGACTGGAACCGGTCATCGCCCAGCGGTGTTTGTGGCACAGGCTGGGATGCCAGTGCGGGTTTGCGCCCGCCCCACCGGGTAGATGAATAGGTCTTGTATGCCTGGCTCATTCGTCCTGTGCTTGCAACTTCGCCTTCACCGCACGTTTGCCCAGTTTGAGTGCGGCAGCGATCTGTTCCTTCTGGGCTGCTCGGGGTTGCACCTTGCCCGATTCCCATTTGTAGACCGACAGGGCTGATGCGCCGATCAACCGCGCCATCTGTGCCTGGGTCAAGCCGAACTCAGCGCGGTGGGCGGCCAGTTGTTCGGCATTGAACTCAAATGGTACACCTCTGCGTTTGGCTGTGGCCGCCTTGGGTTCTGCCGTACGAGGCGCAATTGGTCGGCTCAAGCCCTTCTGCAAACCTTTGACCACACTGGTGAGGGCCTTGACCTCGCGCTTGAGGGCGGCAATTTCGGACCGGTGTGCACTGGTGAGTTTGCGCAATGCTGCGATCTCGCCCTTGAGTTCCTTGCGGGCCACACGGGCTATTTCTTGTTTGAGGGCGTCGGCGATGGTGCTCATGACGCGAGATATTACGCCGCATGGTCATTCGGAAGTGCCGTGTCGGCGACGTTGCGACCTCCCCTTGCATCTGCATTCCTCTGCGTTCACCAGGAAAAGTCACTGAATGTCAGGGGTGAGTATGGTCTTTGGGGGCTGACTGAATGGGTTGTTGCAGTGTTTGCAGTCGGACAGCCGGCGGCCACCGCGGGCTGATATCGGCCAGGAGCACCAACGAGCGGTGCATGCTCTGGTCCGCCCAGAGCTGGTGTCAAGGCAGGCGCCATTCGCTCACGCCGGGCTTACGCGGGCCGGTAGACCGCGCAGAGCTTGTTGCCATCCGGATCGCGCACATAGGCCAGGTGTATGGCGCCGGGTTTGTCCTCTCGGGGGCCAGGCGCGCCCTCGATCGAGGTCCCGCCATGCGCGATGGCCGTGTCGTGGAAGGCTTGCAGCTGCTCAGCGGATTGACACTTGAAACCGATCGTGCCGCCGTTGGCATGAGTGGCCGGCTGGCCGTCGATTGGCTGGCTGATTCCGAAGGTGCTGCCGTCGTGGCGGTAGAACAAGCGAGACTGGCCAGTCCCATTCACGTTGAGCACGCCCTCTCCCGCGCCCAGCACGCGGAGCACGGCGTCATAAAAGCGTTTGGCCCGTTCAATGTCGTTGGTGCCGACCATCACGTGGTTCAACATGTCTAGCTCTTTCGTTGAAGTGTTCTCATGGCCTGCGGTGTGCCAGTGGCGCGAGTCTACGCTGAGTGTGATCACGGTCGACCATTGATGCGACAGTCTGGCGCGCCGATATCGCAGCGCGGCCGGCCGGTGTGCAGCGGGTGCGGCCGTTCGCAGTCAACCTGTGAACTCACGGTCAGCGCTCCCAAGCCGACCGTCGGGGCGGTTGCCAGGGCTGGCCCGTGCGACCGCAATGTGAGGTGCTGCAGACGTTGCCAGCGAGTGCGTGGACGGAGACCGGCGCAACCCGGCTAATGACCTCTGTTCACTGCGTTGAACTCACGCAGCCGACCCGTTGCGGTCGTACAAGGACCGAAAGCGAAGCGTTGGCTGGGTGTCAGCAAATGCCTGGTTTCTTTGTTTACTTATACTTGTATAAAAATTAGGTATTGGCTGCCAGCCCTTTGATTTGATTTCATTTTCGGGAGATTTAAATGACCAGGATATCCCGCACTGTCCAGCTTATCCCGCAGGGTCTGCGGGATACATTACGTTAAACATAAAGGAGTCCTCGTGTCGGACCAAAGTAGATCAGAACACATTCTGGAACTAGCGCGTGAACTTCTCGACGATATTGAGCTGAGTAGAACAAGTGCCGAAAACCTTGTCCTAAAAGCATCACGCCTCGCGAGATGGGTGGGCTCAGATGAAATTCGTTACTGGCTCAAGCTCGAGATGGGCGGATATAACAGCACTAACGAGACATCTCGAAAATATATGTCCATCACCGGACGATGGACTGACATTGAAAAGAATCTTGGATATTGGGGGCCCCTTGCGCAACAGGAGGCTGCAATAGCCGCCGAGAAAGCAAAATTAGCCGCGTTAAGAACTCCGGATTCGAGTGGGGAATGGGCATCGGTTGCCATCGCCAATGTTACAAATGCGATGAACCAAACTGCGAATAACATTTCCAGGCTAAGCGCAATCAAAAGTAGAGTTCTTGCGCAACTGCACTCCTTCGTAAGCGAAGTGTATTATGAAAAGGAATTCGATAGTCTTTCTGAATCTATTTTTGAAAGATACAAGAGTGCAGTCGACACCTTAATCGCAGAAAGTTGCGGAGAAGTTCTTGAGAAAATTCCATCGGTGATGAGCAGACTCTCCGATGGTGATGAAGAATCAATTAGTCAGGCGCTAGTGACCTGCAGAAGAATAATTGAGGCTTTTGCTGACTCAATTCTCCCTCCCACAGATCAAACCATTGAAATTGGCGGAAATACTCTCAAGCTCGATGCAAGTAAGCATCAAAACAGAATCAATGCATACGTGCATCAACATATCCAAAGCCAATCACGGAAGCAAAAGATTCGACAGAATCTATCCAATCTATTTGATCGCATCTCTACTGGCGTGCACAGTGATGTGACCGCAGAAGAGGCCAATTCATTATTTCTAAATGTCTACCTATTTCTTGGTGAGATTTTGCACATTAGAAAAGATACTTAACAATTCATTCAACCGGCCCCGCCTCTGGCGGGCCGGTTAATTCCCACGTTGAACGACTACTCTCACGCCTGAACGGTGGCCGCTTCTGGCCGTGACCGGGTTTACCTGCGGCCAGCCGGAAGCTGACCTTGGCGAGCTGGGATACCTTGCCGAACGGCCGCTTCCTGCCTCCCCCCCCTACACGCACTACCGGCCAAAAGCAGCCGTTGCTGACTGCAAAATCTAACCTCTAAAAATGCTTCAGAGTCGCGATCTCTCGAATTGCAACGCAAGAGTTCATGCCGCCAGTCACTGACGCACCTTCAACTACAACACCCACGACTCGGTAATTGAGATCGAAGACTGGGCCGCCGCTATTCCCTTGCACGATTTGCTTATCAATCTCGATCCTTTCGACGCCACTAACGGCTCTGGTCCGCACCACGTCAGTCCGCATGAATGCTGGAGCCTGACTCTCTACAGATGAGGGGAAGCCCATTACGCCAAGAGTATCGCCACCTTTAACGGCTGATGACGACGGTACAAAAAACGGCAAGTCGCGGGGGATGGGCTCGAAAGGCATGGGGCGAAGAATCGCAAGATCGCGGTGCCAGTCGACATCTACTACTCGTGCGAACACTTTCTCCCCCGTCCGTCTTGTGAGAACGACTTGAGGAAAGGCTGTGCAAGACTTGAGGCTGCCGATGCAATGAGCACAGGTAATCCACACGTTGCCGCGATACCGAAATGCCGTGCCGTTTACTACATCGTAGTTCCCCATCATCGGACCGTCAGCAGTCAAGTACCACGTTGCCTTGTCCGCGTCGGCTGACGTTTTAACCTCCGGCTCAATCTTCAGCGCTTTCCCCGCGAAGCCGTCACGGCGCGCGAGCTCGTTGAACTGCCGACTGAACTTCTGATAGCTGACCCCTGATCGGCCTTCAACTGACGCTAACCAATTTAGCTTCCCAGCGAGTAGGGGCACAAACGACGGCATTTTTCCGGATGCGAAGTTACGGGTGTGCAGGAGGGGGACGGAATTCTTTTCAGCATCTGCAAGGCCGTACTTCCGCCAGACGTGTAACGCTCCTCGGATGGATTCAAGATACTTCCTTGGCACGCTCAGTCCTTCGTTTACCACGATGCCAGTGACGATCTGTCGCTTATCTCGATCCACACCGCGATTTTTCTTCGGATTGATAGTGAACCCTTGTTTTTGGACGACTTCCGTTATCAGTGGCCCTGCTTCAACAACAGCGCGATCTTCAACAAACGACACTATAAAGAGCTCATTGGGAATTTGGTTCAGAGACAGTGACGGGAACGAGAAATTCAAGTCGTCGGAGTAGCGCGTGTACCTTCCCTTGTAGCGCCGGGCAAGCTGCCGCAGGCGCCGGTCAAGTGCGAGGCAAATGAAGTTGGTTATTGGTGGGCTGGTAGGAGCGCCTTGCGGAAGAACGCCCTCATGGCAGCATAGATGGGCGAGAACGGTAGAGACGTCGTCAGGCAGATCAAACGGAGGCCCGAGAAACAAGCCCTTTACACGACCGAAGTGAATCTGGTGAAAGAAGTCCTTTAGGTCCACTCGAACCACTGACTTACGGCCAACGTGGGGGAGCGCATTTGTGATGACGCTTCTTCCGAGCACAAACCCATGTGCTGCGGAGCTCAAGTTGCCAAAGATGTCCGTCAAATCACGGGACAACTTCCGTTGATGCTCTTTCAGGCGCCTCTTTGGGGCGTCGATTTTTCTCACACCTCCTGAGCGTTTAGGGATCTCGAACGTCGTATAGCGCGGCTTGGGATATATCAATCCCTTCAACTTTTCGTAATCGGTGTAGCCAAAGTAGGCTGCAAGATCGTTGAGAGAGGCGACCGCGTTTAGGAGCATGGGATTAGTTGCCCCCTAGCTTGCATTACACGAGGACGCCAAAGAGAGCGTAAAGAGAGGACGTGGCCGCGGTCCCAAAGGACCCTTCAACCATGGCTGACCCGAATACGGGCCAGAGGATAGCTAGGGGGCGGCATCGATACTAACCCAAGTTCTTCAATATCGGGCCGGTGGGATTCGCAATTGTTCCGCGGAACCCTTGTGACCATCCGTAATCCGCTCAGGCATGTCTGCTCTGGGTCGGCTCCGACCACACGACCCGCGCGTGACCAGTCGTTCAGTTGCGGATCGAGGCCGCGGACTGTCGAACGGCCGGTCAGCGATGTGCAGCGGTCATCCGACTTGTTCACCTCCGAACGCCCGGTTTCGGACCGTGCCGCCGGTCACTCGCCAAACCTCACTGGCAGCAGACAGCCTTGACCCGCCGCTCGTGCCCTTTCACATCACGCCCAGCCTCAGAAGGCCACGAAAAACACACCGTTTATCAACTGCTTGCATCGGCCTTGCCGAGCCCCAGCTCAGCGAAATTCGGAGCTATCACGGATAGCATCGCCATCCATGCCAAATCCGACCAAGCCAACGCCCACCACCTGGGCTTTCCGCAGCCGCTTCCGCCGGGGTGCTTTTGGCTGGAGCGCCTCGCGCCTAGCAATGGAACGGATCGATGAAGCCCTGGCGGAAATCAAAGCCGTGGCGCGCCATGATCCCGCCACTGCTGCCGATGGTGCGGTCTTGCTGCTGGAGAAACTCTCCCCCGCGTTGAGCCAGGTTGACAGCTCCTCGGGCGCCCTGGGCAACGCAGCCTTTGCGGCTGTGCAGACGCTGGCACCCCTGATCGCGCAAGCACCTGTTGAGACAAGTGTGCGTGGCAAGTGGCTTGAGCGGCTGTTTGATGCGATTCAGGAGGACGATCCGCCCTACATCGAGTCCCTGGGTGACCGTTGGGGAGAGTTGTGTAGCTCAACCGAGCTGGCATCTGCATGGGCCGACAGGCTCGTGCCCTCGCTGCAAAGCGTGCTCGGTGCCCGAAAGAAGGGCACCTACGCTTTCTTCCCAGGCACCAGCCTGTGCTACAGCGCATTGTTTACCGCAGGTCGTCACGACGAGCTGATGCAGCTGTTGGACCAAGACCCTCACCCCATTTGGCCGTACCTGGTGTGGGGTGGTCGTGTGCTGGCGGCTCGCGGCCAGGTGGACGAAGCCATTGCCTATGTGCGCAACAAGGCCGGCGGCAACGTGACCGAGGCAACCATCGCCCGTTTTGCCGAAGAGCAACTGCTCAAGGTCGGCAGGCGTGCGGAAGCGTTTGAGCAACATGCGTTGTTGGCCAATGAAGCCAACTCACACTTGGCAACCTTCCGGGCCATCGCAAAAAAGTACCCTGAGCTTTCGCCCGAGAAGCTGCTGGACCATCTCGTGGCGTCCACCCCCGCTGCGCCGGGTAAGTGGTTTGCCACCGCCAAAACCCTGAAGCAGTTCGACCTGGCCATGCGTTTGGCCTGGGCGTCCCCTTGCGACCCCAAGACACTGACACGCGCCGCGTGCGATCACCTAGCCCGCCAGCCTGAGTTCGCTATGCAGTGCGCTCTCGCTGCTCTGCACTGGGCCACGCAGGGGCATGGGTACGAACTCAGCCCCTCAGACGTGATCGATGCCCACCACCTGGCCCGTGAGGCCGCCACCTCCACAGGGCAACTCGCCCACGTGGACACCACCATCCGCGACATGCTGACCCTAAACCGGCCAGCCGCTGTATGGGCTCGGCAAGCCCTGGGCGGTCGGGTAGCGCCATAAGCATGTGTATCCGGCCGCTGTGTCGTCCGGTAGACTTGTTTCTAGCAGTTTTGACAATCTCCCCGGCGAACGCCGCCCGCCTGCTGGCGTCCAGCCGGCAGAGGCCGACGTTGTGCCCATGGACCGTTCCCACCACGCATGAACCAACAAACCCTTTCCGCCTTCATCTGGTCTGTCGCCGACCTGCTGCGTGGCGACTACAAGCAGTCCGACTACGGCAAAGTCATCCTCCCCTTCACCGTGTTGCGCCGGTTGGACTGTGTGTTGGAGCCCACCAAGGCCGCCGTGCTGACCGAGCTGGCTGAAAAGACCAAGCAGGGCATCAACCCCGAGCCTTTCCTGCGCCGCAAGGCTGGAGTGAACTTCTTCAATCAGAGCCCCATGGACCTGAAGAAGCTGCTGGGTGACCCCGACTACGTGGCGCTGAACCTGACCACCTACATCCAGGGCTTCAGCCCCGAGGTGCGCGACATCTTCGAGCGGTTCGAGTTTCAGGTGCAGATCGAACGCTTGGCCAAGTCTGGGCTGCTGTATCAGGTGGCCGAAAAATTTGCCCAGATCGACCTGCACCCCGAGGTGGTCAGCAACATGCAGATGGGGCTGGTGTTCGAGGAACTGATCCGCAAGTTTGCTGAAATCAGCAACGAGACGGCTGGTGAGCACTTCACACCGCGTGAGGTCATCAAGCTCATGGTCAACCTCATCTTCATTGAGGACGACGACGTGCTGAGCAAGCCCGGCGTGGTGCGCACCATCTACGACCCCACGGCCGGCACCGGCGGCATGCTCAGCGTGGCTGGCGAATACCTTGCAGAGCACAACCCCCAGGCGCGGTTGACCGTCTTTGGCCAGGAGCTTAACCCCGAGTCCTACGCCATCTGCAAGGCCGACATGCTCATCAAAGGGCAGGACGTGGCCAACATCAGCTTTGGCAACACCCTGAGCGATGACGGTCACGCCCACAAGAAGTTCGACTACATGCTGGCCAACCCGCCCTTTGGCGTGGAGTGGAAGAAGGTCGAAAAGGAAGTGCGCAAGGAGCACGAGCAGCAGGGCTACAACGGCCGATTCGGCCCGGGCCTGCCCCGCGTGTCCGACGGCTCCATGCTGTTCCTGCTGCACCTGCTCAGCAAAATGCGCCCCGCCGCCGAGGGTGGCAGCCGCTTCGGCATCGTGCTCAACGGCTCACCGTTGTTCACGGGCGGCGCCGGCAGTGGCGAGAGCGAGATTCGCCGCTACGTGCTGGCGAACGACCTGTGCGAGGCCATCGTTGGCCTGCCCACCGACATGTTCTACAACACCGGCATCAGCACCTACATCTGGATCATCAGCAACCGCAAGCCTGCCGCCCGCAAAGGCAAGGTGCAGCTCATTGACGCCAGCGGCTACTGGCTGAAGATGCGCAAGAGCCTGGGGTCAAAGCGCAAGGAGCTGAGCGACGCCCACATTGACCGCATCACCCAGCTGTTCGGCCAGTTCGTGGAGGAACAGGAAGACGGCAAACCCATCAGCCGCATCTTCCCCAACGAGGCCTTTGGCTACACCACCATTACCGTGGAACGCCCTCTGCGCGACGAGCGTGGCCAGCCGGTACTGGGCAGCAAGGGCAAGCAAAAGGGCAAGCCACAGCCCGACAGCGCCCTGCGCGACACCGAGAACGTACCGCTGAGCGACGACGTGCAGGCCTACTTTGAGCGAGAGGTGCTGCCCCACGCGCCCGACGCCTGGATCGACCACGAGAAAACCAAGGTGGGTTACGAAATCCCGTTCAACCGCCACTTCTACGTCTTCAAGCCACCTCGCCCCCTGGCGGAAATTGACGCCGACCTTAAGCTGACCACCGATCGCATCCTTGCCATGATCCAGGGGCTGTCGGCATGAGCTTTCCGAGGTATCCAGCGTACAAGGACAGTGGCGTGGAATGGCTGGGGGAGGTGCCTTCGCATTGGACCGTAAGTGGGACTGGGCATCGTTTGCGGTCGCCTCCTTGCTACGGCGTTTTGGTCCCAGACTTTGATCCTGACGGGGTGCCCATGCTCAAGATCATGGATCTCGCCAGCGGAGTCCCCGATAGGTCTGCTTTAGCCACGATCAGTGAGAAGCTTTCCAACGAGTTCCAGCGCACCATCGTTCGGCAAGGGGATCTCGTTCTTTCGGTAGTTGGCACGATTGGGTCAGTGCTTGTGGTTCCTGAGTCTCTGGATGGTGTCAACCTGTCCAGAGCGCTCGCGCGCCTACTACCTGGTGAGGATCTAGTTCCTCAGTGGTTGGTGTGGGTTTTCTCATCAGAAAACTTCACGCGATTCGTTGACATGATCTGCGTCGGCTCCGCACAGCGTGTACTGAACATGGACGACTTACGCTCGTTTCGAGCGCCGTTCCCTCCCGTGGACGAGCAAACCGTCATCGCGACATTCCTCGACCATGAAACCGCCAAGATCGACGCGTTGGTGTCCGAGCAGGAACGGCTCATCGAACTGCTCAAGGAAAAGCGCCAGGCCGTCATCTCCCACGCCGTGACCAAGGGGCTGGCCCCGTCGGTGCCGATGAAGGACTCGGGCGTGGAGTGGCTGGGCGAAGTGCCGGCGCATTGGTCTCTCAGCTCGCTTGCCAGAATCTCTACGGACAGATGTGATGGGCCGTTTGGCTCGGGTATCAAATCAGAGCACTACACCGAAAACGGGGCACTTGTTGTGCGGCTGCAGAACATCCGAGCGGAGGGTTACCACAGGGGCGAGCCGGTTTTTCTTGACATGTCGTATTTCTTGGCTGAGTTACGTGGTCACGAAGTTGTAGCTGGTGACCTGTTGGTTGCAGGACTCGGTGATGAGAACAACTTGCTGGGGCGTGCCTGCGTTGCTCCTGAAGATCTTGGCACGGCTCTGGTCAAAGCAGATTGCTTCAGATTTCGTCTCGGCAAGGAAATCGCCGTACCTGAGTTTGTAGCCCTGCAACTCAATGCGGGGGCTGCGTACGATGCTGGCGTCTTGGCAACAGGCACCACGCGGTCTCGAATACCCCTCGGCATCATGGCCACTCGAATAGTTGCACTACCACCTTCTAAGGAGCAACTCGAAATTTCGCTGTTCCTAACGAAAGAGACCTTGGAGATCGATTCGCTCAAAGCTGAGGCAGAGAGCGTCATTGACTTGCTCAAAGAACGTAAAAGCGCCCTTATCTCCGCCGCCGTCACCGGCCAGATCGACGTGCGCGGCTGGGTACCGGCGGAAACGGCAGCCTGAAAGCCCCACGACCAGCGACAAGACACACCATCCAGGGAAGGAACACACCATGGCCTTGTACGAAATCCAGACCGACAAACTGAGCCCAGTGCCCACGACCACCTTCGTGGCCGAGGCGATCCTGGAACGCAAACACCTGCAGCGCCTGCTGCGCGCCGACACGGCGCCGCTGGGGGAAGACCTGCTGGTGCTGGCCGAGGAGTTCGGCAACTGGGAGGACAGCAACCGCCGCATCGACCTGCTGTGCCTGGATCGCGACGCCACGCTGGTGGTGGTGGAGATCAAGCGCACGGAAGACGGCGGCCACATGGAGCTGCAGGCCATTCGCTACGCGGCCATGGTGTCGAGCATGACGCTGGACCAGGCGGTGGCAGCCCACGCCAAGTACCTGGGTGGCGACCCGGCCGAGTCCGAGGTAAAGGCGCGCAACGCGGTGGCCGAGTTTCTGAACGTG
>NZ_JBHTCA010000032.1:0-33978 GCF_042665215.1 Hydrogenophaga atypica | reverse complement strand
GTGGAAACGTGCCGGCGTTGAAGGCGTGCAAGCCATGGACGGCATCGAGACACACGACTGTTTCACCACCACCGAGTACGTGGCCATCGACCACCTGGGGCTGACGGCGCCGGGGCAAAGCTGGCGGGCGGTGGAAGACGGAACCATTGAGCCCGGGGGCAAGTGCCCCATCAACATGAGCGGCGGGCTGATCGGCTGCGGGCACCCGGTGGGTGCGACGGGCACGCGCATGGTGTGGGACGCGGCACGGCAGGTGACGGGTCAGGCCGAGGCGATGCAGATCGAGGGCGCGCGGCGGCTGCAGACCTTGAACATCGGCGGCTCCTGCGCCACCGTGGTCAGCTTTGTGGTGGAGCGGGGCTGATCAACGCGCGAAGCGTTTGCGAGTGAGGGCCAGCGCGACCCAGAAGCCGATCACCGTGTAGGCCAGCAGTACCAACAGGTGCCAGCCGGCCTGCTCGGGCCAACGGTCCATGAACAGCGGGCGCACCAGCGCCACCGCATGGGTCAGCGGCAGCACGTCGGAAAACACGCGCACCCAGTCGGGCAGTTGCTCGCGCGGAAAAAACACGCCGCTCAGAAACATCATGGGCGTGAGAAACAGCGTGAAGTAGTAGGTGAAGAAATCGTAGCCCTTGGCCAGCGCGTTGAAGATGAGCGCGATACAGCTGAAGGTGATGCCCGTGCACAGCAGGATGGGCCAGGCCAGCAACAGTTTGGGGCTGTGGCTGATGCCCAGGCCCAGCATCACACCCAGGATGGCCGTGACGGTGAACAGCGCCTTGAACGCGGCCCACAACATCTCGGCCAGCAGCACGTCGTCCAGGTCCACCGGCGCGTTCATGATGCCGTCCCAGGTTTTTTGCACGTGCATGCGCGAGAAGGCGGAGTACAGCGCCTCGAAGGTGGCGGCGTTCATGGCGCTCATGCAGATGCTGCCGCTGGCCAGGAACAGGATGTAGGGCACCTGCTGCCCGCCGTGGTTGACTTGCCCGACCAGCGCACCCATGCCGTAGCCAAAGGCCACCAGCCACATCAGCGGTTCGGCGATGTTGCCCACCAGGCTGGGGATGGCCAGCTTGCGCCAGACCAGCAGGTTGCGCAGGAAAACGGGCCACCAACGCAAGGACAGGGCGGGTGGGCGCCAGAAAGAAGGGGTGTTGTGCATGGTCAGCCTTCTTCGCGGATCTGGCGTCCAGTGAGTTTGAGAAACAGGTCTTCGAGGTTGGCCGGACGGTGCAGCGTGCGCAGGCCGGGCAGCTCGTTCAATGCGTTGATCAGTTGTTTGGCGTCGGCGGTGTAGAAAAACACCGTCTCGCCGCTCACTTCCACCCGCGCGGCCAGCGCGCGCAGCGCCGCGTGTTCAGGCGCGGCATGCAGTGAGAGCGCGCCCACGCCGTACACCTCCACCACGTCGGGCTCCAGGTGCTGGGCGATCAGCTCGCGCGGGCGACCCTCGGCGATTTTGCGGCCGTGGTCGATCACCAGCAGGCGGCTGCACAGGCGCTCGGCCTCGTCCATGAAGTGGGTGGTCAACAAAATGCTTTTGCCCTGCTGCAACAGCATTTGCAGGCGCTCCCACATCAGGTGGCGGGCTTGGGGGTCCAGACCCGTGGTGGGCTCGTCGAGCAGCAGCAACTCGGGGTCGTTGACCAAAGCACGCGCCAGCGACAGGCGCCGCTTCATGCCACCCGACAATTCACCGGGCTTGGCGTTGGCCTTGTGGGTGAGGGCGGCGAACTCCAGCAGCTTCGGTATGCGCTCGCGGATGGCCGCATCGCGCATGCCGAAGTAGCGGCCATAAACGAGGATGTTCTCGGCGCAGCTGAAGTCCGGGTCCAGCGTGTCGAACTGGCTGACCACGCCCAGGCGCGCCTTGATGGCGCGGGCGTCCTGTGGCATGTCCAGGCCCATCACCTGCACCGAACCTTCGTCAGGCACGGTCTGGCCCAGGGCCATGCGGATGGTGGTGGTCTTGCCGGCGCCGTTGGGGCCGATCACGCCCAGGCATTCGCCGGGCGCGATGTCGAAAGACAGGTCTTTGACCACGGTGTTGTCGCCGTAGCGTTTGGTCAAGTGCTGAATATGCAAAAGCGGGCTCATGAGTGGCATTGTGGCACTCACTAAAATCGCCGGTTGCCCCCACAAGGAGTTCCCTTTGTCCGACCGCCTGGCCGTGTGGCCCCAATACCTGTTGCCCAAGGGCGCGCTCACGCGGTTTGCCGGCTGGGTGGCCGGTGGGCGCTGGGGTGGCCTCACCCACGCCATCATCCGGCGCTTTGTGCGCAAGTACCAGGTCAACATGCTTGAAGCGGCGCAGCCCGATATCACGGCCTACCCCAGCTTCAACGCGTTCTTCACCCGTGCGTTGAAGCCCGGCGCCCGACCGCTGGCCGAAACGCCGTGGGTGTGCCCGGTGGACGGCGCCATCAGCCAGCTCGGTGCCATCGACGGCGACCGCATCTTCCAGGCCAAGGGCCACCACTACACCACACGCGCCCTGGTGGGCGGCGACGCCGAGATGGCCGCTCGCTACGAAGGCGGGCATTTCGCGACCATCTACCTCAGCCCGCGCGACTACCACCGCATCCACATGCCCTGCGATGGCCGCTTGCGCCGCATGGTCCACGTGCCGGGCGAGCTGTTCTCGGTCAACCCGGCCACGGCGCGTGGTGTGCCCGGCCTGTTTGCCCGCAACGAGCGTGTGGTGTGCGAATTCGACACGCCCCACGGCCCCATGGTGCTGGTGCTGGTGGGCGCCACCATCGTGGGCAGCATGGCCACCGTGTGGCATGGCGTCGTCAACCCGCCGCGCCCGGGCACCGTGCGCGAATGGCGTTACGACGACGTGCCCGTGGAACTGAAACGCGGCGACGAAATGGGCCGCTTCCTGCTCGGCTCCACCGTGGTGCTGCTGTTCCCGCGTGGCACCGTAGCTTTTGCCCCCGATTGGGCGGCCGCCCGTCCCGTGCGCCTGGGTGAAGCCATGGCACACACCCTTTCTTGATCCTTCACCAGAGCATTCCCATGACCACTCTCGGCACCCCCCTGTCCCCTTCGGCCACCAAGGTCATGTTGCTCGGCTCGGGCGAGCTGGGCAAAGAGGTCCTGATCGCCCTGCAGCGCCTGGGCGTGGAAACCATCGCGGTGGACCGCTACGAGAACGCACCCGGTCAGCAGGTGGCCCACGTTGCCCGCACCATCACCATGAGCGACCCGGCCCAGCTCAAGGCCCTGATCGAGGCCGAGCGCCCGCACCTGGTGGTGCCTGAGATTGAAGCCATCGCCACGCCCATGCTCGAAGAATTGGAGGCCGCCGGCACCGTGCGCGTGATCCCCACCGCCCGCGCCGCCCGCCTGACCATGGACCGCGAGGGCATCCGTGTCTTGGCCGCCGAAACCCTGGGCCTGCCCACCAGCCCCTACAAGTTCTGCGACTCCTTGCAGGAGCTGCAGGCCGCGATCGATGGGGGCATCGGCTACCCCTGCATCGTCAAGCCGGTGATGAGTTCCAGCGGCAAGGGGCAGAGCAAGATCGACGGCCCGGCAGACGTGAAAAAAGCTTGGGACTACGCCATGGCCGGCGGCCGCGTGAGCCACGGCCGCGTGATCGTGGAAGGTTTCATCGACTTCGACTACGAAATCACGCAACTCACCGTGCGCGCGGTGGGTGCCGACGGCCAGATCGACACCCAGTTCTGCGAGCCCATCGGTCACGTGCAAGTGAGTGGTGACTATGTGGAAAGCTGGCAGCCCATGGCCATGTCAACCGCCGCTATCGACAAGTCGCGCCAGATCGCCAAGGCCGTGACCGACAACCTCGGCGGCCAGGGCCTGTTTGGCGTGGAGTTGTTCGTCAAAGGCGACCAGGTATGGTTCAGCGAAGTGAGCCCGCGCCCCCACGACACCGGCCTGGTGACCCTGTGCACCCAGCACCAGAGCGAGTTCGAGTTGCATGCCCGCGCCATCCTGGGCCTGCCGGTCGACACGTCTTTGCGCAACCCGGGCGCCAGCGCGGTGATCTACGGCGGCGTGGACGCCACCGGCATCGCCTTCGACGGTGTGGACGAGGCGCTGCGCGTGCCCGGCACCGACCTGCGCCTGTTCGGCAAGCCCGAGAGCTTCGTCAAACGCCGCATGGGCGTGGCCCTGGCCCGTGCCGCCGACACCGACACCGCACGCGCCAACGCCAAGCTGGCGGCCGGCAAGGTCAAGCCACGCTTGGCCTGACACACGCTGCCGCTCAGCCCAGCACCAGCTGTGCCCGGCCGTTTGCCTTGGCCGTGTACATGGCCTGATCGGCCCGGTTCAGCAAGGTGTCGATCTCCCCATCGCCGGCCTGCAACTCGGTGGCGCCGGCCGAGAAGGGCAGGCCAAAACCCAGAGAGGGCAAGGCCTCGGGCAGAACGCGGTTGCGCAGCCGCTGGTCCAGGGTGTGGACGGCGTTGAGCGGCGTGTCGCGCAGCAGCACGGCAAACTCCTCGCCACCCAGGCGGCCAGCCAGGTCGCTTTCGCGCACCTCTTCGCGCATCGCCTGCGCAAACAACCTCAACGCCCGGTCGCCCACGTCGTGACCGTGGCGGTCGTTGATTTTTTTGAAGTGGTCGAGATCGACCAGCATGACGGTGAGCGGCTGGCCGTGGCGGCGCGCATGGGCCAAGGCGGCGGCGGCCTGCTCGTGCCAGGCGCGGTGGTTGAGCACACCCGTCAGGCCATCGGTGCGGGCAAGGGTGCGCAACTGCGCTTCGGCTTCGTCGCGCCAGGCCACCAGGATGGCCACGGTGATCAGCACCAGCACCACGTTGGCTGCCACCTGAGCGCCCAGGTTGACCGGGTGGGGTGCCTCGAAGCTGGGGTACAGCTCGGGAAAGAACGCGCCCATCACACCGCGAGCGAAGGTGAACCCCGCGATGAGTGCGTGGCAGCCGGCCAGCAGCCAGCGCCAGTGGCGGCGGGCGGGGCGCACCGGCCACAGCGCGGCCCGGGCCACCACCAGCAACTGCGCCGCCAGCAGGAAGTTGGCCCAGCCCACGCGGGGGCTGTAGTGCGGGAATAGCAGGGCGTAGCCCAGCGGCATCAACAGCACCAGCGCCAGCAGCAGGTGTTTGCCGGGGCGCGGGCCCAGCCATTGCTCCAGCGCGCCAAACAACAGCCAGGGGGCCAGCGAGGCGAACACCATGGTGGCGGTGGACAGCGCCCAGTCCAGCCAATGCCCGACCCAAAAACCCGAGGCGATGATGCACACCCAACCCGCCATCTGGCTCAGCAGACTCCATTGCGCCAGGCGCCCGGCGCGGCTCACCTGCCGCCCCATCAGCAAAGGCAGCGCCAGCGACACCGTGAACAGGTTGAACGCGGTGAGGACGAGGACGGTGAAGACGTTGATCTGAGCCATGGGGCGCGGCTTACTGGAACGCCACCTCCGCAAAGCTGCGCAGCTTGCGGCTGTGCAGGGCGTCCACGCCACCGGCGCGCAAGCGTTCCACCGCGCGTATGCCGATGCGCAGGTGTTGATCCACCCGCTCACGGTAGAAGTGGTTGGCCATGCCGGGCAGCTTGATTTCGCCGTGCAGGGGTTTGTCGCTCACACACAGCAAGGTGCCGTAGGGCACGCGGAAGCGGAAGCCGTTGGCGGCGATGGTGGCGCTTTCCATGTCCAGCGCCACGGCGCGGCTTTGGCTGAAGCGCCGCTGTGGCGTGTTGTCGGGCAGCAACTCCCAGTTGCGGTTGTCGGTGCTGGCCACGGTGCCGGTGCGCATGATGCGCTTGAGGTCGGCGCTTTGCAGGCCGGTGACGTCGGCCACCGCGCTTTCCAGCGCCACCTGGATCTCGGCCAGCGCGGGGATGGGCACCCAGAGCGGCAGTTCTTCATCGAGCACGTGGTCCTCGCGCACGTAGGCGTGGGCCAGCACATAGTCGCCCAGCTGCTGGCTGTTGCGCAGGCCGGCGCAGTGGCCCAGCATCAGCCAGGCGTGGGGGCGCAACACGGCGATGTGGTCGGTGATGGTTTTGGCGTTGCTGGGGCCCACGCCGATGTTGACCATGGTGATGCCGGAGTGGTCGCGGCGGATCAGGTGGTAGCCGGGCATCTGGGGCAGGCGCGGAGGGGCTTTGCCGAGCGCGTCAACCGGCTCGGTGGGCAGGCCCACGCGGCGGGTGACCACGTTGCCCGGTTCGACGAAGGCGATGTAGTCGCTGTCGGGCTTGGCCATCTCGGCGTGGCCGAGCTTGATGAATTCGTCGATGTAGAACTGGTAGTTGGTGAACAACACGAAGTTCTGGAAGTGCTCGGGCGCGGTGCCGCTGTAGTGGCGCAGGCGTTGCAGCGAGTAGTCCACGCGCGGCGCGGTGAACAGCGACAGCGGCTCGGGCTGGCCGGGCGGCGTCTGGTGGGTGCCGTTGGCGATGCCGTCGTCCATCACGGTCAGGTCGGGCAGGTCGAAGACCTCGCGCATGAGCGCGCGGCGCTGCGCCGTCATCTCGCCCTCCACGTGGTCGTGTTCGGCAAACGAAAAGTGCACCGGGATGGGTTGGTTGCCCACGCCCACCTGCAGTTCACCGCCGTGGTTTTGCAGCAGCAGACGGAACTGTTCGAGGTAGTAGTGTGCAAACAGGTCCGGGCGGGTCAGCGTGGTTTCAAAATCGCCCGCGCCGCTGACAAAGCCGTAGGACAGGTGTTTGTCGGCGCCGTCCTGGCGCAGCGCGGTGTGCGTCTGCAGGCGCACAAAGGGGTAGCAGGCGCGCACGCGCTGGCCGTCGGGCCAGGTGCCGGCCACAAAGGCGGCCAGCGAGCTGCGCAGGTGGGCGATGGCCTGGTCGTACAGGTGCTGCACCTGGGCGAGTGCGGCCGCTGGGTCGGTGTAGGACACGGGCGCCACAAAGGCGGGACGGATGGTGGGAGCGTGGGACATGGACGTATTGTGCGGGAGCGAGGTGACAACACCCATGCACGTGGTGTGCCCGTTACCATAGGATCACCACATCACTCTGAAGACGGGCATCCCATGATTCTTGAACTCGCCGACATCCGCATCCAGCCTGGCCAGCAGGCCGCTTTCGAAGAAGCCATCCAGCGCGGTGTGGCCACGGTGATTGCCCAGGCCAAGGGTTTCCAGGGTTTCAAGGTCAACCACAGCCTGGAGTCGCCCGAGCGTTACGTGCTGATGATTTACTGGACCACGCTGGAGAACCACACGGTGGATTTCCGCCAGTCCGAGGCCTTTACCCAATGGCGTGCCATCGTCGGCCCCTTCTTTGCCGGCCCGCCGACGGTGGAACATTTCGAGCTGGTCGCCAAGTCGAATTGATATGAAAACACCGCGCGCCGCCTTGGTTCTGCTGCCTTGCCTGTTGCTGTGGGCCGGACAGGCCGGTGCGGTGCGCCTTGAATCGACCGAGGGCGCCGAGCCGGGAGACCCGGGGGCGGGCGACTACCTGCTGGGCAGCATGCTCAGCACCTCGGGCAACCACGTGGGCGAGCCCGGGCGGGGTGCCAGCTTGCGGCCTTTGTGGTCGGTGCAGTGGCGCAACTGGCGCATCACCACCACCCGCGCCAGTGCCCTGTGGCGGCTGGGGCGCGATGGCATCGACCCCGGCGTCAGCACGGTGCTGGTCGATCAAAGCCGCTTCCGCCTCAGCGCATCGCTGCAGATCGATGGCGGCCGGCGTTCGGGTGACGACGCCTACCTGGCCGGCCTGCCCGAGGTGCAGCGCACCCTGCGAGGCCGGGTGACGGCGCGCTACGCCCTCAGCGACCACTGGTCGGTCGCGCTGGCCGCCTCGCACGACCTGCGCAACCGCGACCGCGCTGGCACGCTCACGCCGTCCATCAAATACCGCCACCCGACCGAGTCGGGCACGCTGTGGGAGGCATCTTTGTCGGCCGTGGCGGGCAACGACGAGCACCTGCAGACCTTCTACGGCATCACGCCGGCCGCAGCCATGGCTGCAGGCCGTGCCCCCTACGAGCCCAGTGGCGGCCTGCACCAGTGGCGACTGGGCCTGGACGTGAGCCACCCCTTGAGCGCACGCTGGGTGGTGTTTGGCGGTGTGGGGCTGTCCAGCCTGGTGGGTGATGCCCGGCGCAGCCCGCTGGTGTCGCGCGCCAGCACCTGGGGCGCCAACCTGGGCGTGGCCTACCGCTGCTGCTGAGCGCCTTGCATTCGCTTACAGCGCTTCACGCGGGCATCAAACGGCCCCGTTACGATGACGCGGTGTTTTGGAGAAAACCATGAAATCGATCCTGTCTGTGACGCTGGCTTGTGTGTCCGCGATGTGTTTGGCTGGCCCGGTGCTGGCCGAAAAACCCGACTGGGCCGGGCAGGGCAATGGCAAAGGCCACGGCAAACCCGACAAACACCAGAACGAACGCGGCGATCGGGAGCGCCCCCGCGAGCGTGACCACGAGCGAGCGCCCGTGGTGCGGCAGGGCTCAGGATCGTCGGTGGCCATCAGCGGCAATGTCGGCAATGTCGGCGGTGTCCAGATCGGCGCCTATTTCGGCTCCCCCCAGCGGCAGGCCTTGCACGACTACTACGCGCCGCAGTTCCGCGCTGGCAAGTGCCCGCCGGGCTTGGCCAAGAAGGGCAACGGCTGCCTGCCGCCGGGCCAGGCCAAGAAGTGGCGTGTGGGCCAACCGCTGCCGCGCGACGTGGTGTACTACCCCGTGCCCAACGAGATTTCGGTGCGCATCGGCCTGCCGCCGGCGGGGCACAAGTACGTGCGCGTGGCCGCCGACATCCTGCTGATCGCTGTCGGCACCAGCATGGTCATCGATGCCGTCGAAGACCTGACGCGCTGATCAGGTGAGCAGCCGTTTGAGGTAACGCCCGGTGTGGCTGGCCGGGTTGCTGGCCAGTTCTTCGGGCGTGCCAAAGCCCACCACCGTGCCGCCGCCGTCGCCGCCTTCCGGCCCCATGTCGATCAGCCAGTCGGCGGTCTTGATGACGTCCAGGTTGTGCTCGATGACGACGATGGTGTTGCCCGCATCGCGCAACTGGTGCAGCACCTTGAGCAGCAGCTCGATGTCGGCGAAGTGCAGGCCGGTGGTGGGTTCGTCCAGGATGTAGAGCGTGCGGCCGGTGTCGCGTTTGCTCAGCTCCTGCGCCAGCTTCACGCGCTGGGCCTCGCCGCCCGACAAGGTGGTGGCGCTTTGCCCCAGGCGTATGTAGCTCAGGCCCACGTCCAGCAGGGTCTGCAGCTTGCGCGCCAGCGTGGGCACGGCGCTGAAGAAGGCGAAGGCCTGCTCCACCGTCAGGTCCAGGATATGCGCGATGTTCTTGCCCTTGTAGAGCACTTCCAGCGTCTCGCGGTTGTAGCGCTGGCCGTGGCAGACCTCGCAGGGCACGTACACGTCGGGCAGGAAGTGCATCTCCACCTTGACCACGCCATCGCCCTGGCAAGCCTCGCAGCGCCCACCCGAGACGTTGAAGCTGAAGCGGCCTGGGCCGTAACCGCGCTCGCGTGCGGTCGGCACCTCGGCCATCAGCTCGCGAATGCCGGTGAACAGGCCGGTGTAAGTGGCCGGGTTGCTGCGCGGCGTGCGGCCAATGGGGCTTTGGTCGACGTTGATGACCTTGTCGAAATGCTGCAGGCCGTCGATCTCGTCGTGAGGCGCCGGTTCGTCGTGTGCGCGGTACAGGTGGCGCGCCACGGCCTTGTGCAGGGTGTCGTTGACCAGGGTGGACTTGCCCGAGCCGGACACGCCGGTGACGCAGGTGAACAGACCGACCGGGAAACGTGCCGTCACGCCCTTGAGGCTGTGGCCCGTGGCGTTGACCACGGTCAGCCAATCGTCCTTGGCGGCATGGCGCGAGGCAGGCACCGCAATACAACGCGCGCCCGACAGGTACTGGCCGGTCAGCGATTCCGGCGCAGCCATCACCTGGGCAAAGCTGCCCTCGGCCATCACCCGGCCGCCGTGTACGCCGGCACCCGGCCCCATGTCGATCACGTGGTCGGCGGCGCGGATCATGTCCTCGTCGTGTTCCACCACCAGCACGCTGTTGCCGATGTCGCGCAGGTGTTGCAGCGTGCCGATGAGGCGGTCGTTGTCGCGCTGGTGCAGGCCGATGCTGGGTTCGTCCAGCACGTACATCACGCCGGTCAGGCCGCTGCCGATCTGGCTGGCCAGGCGAATGCGCTGGGCCTCGCCGCCCGACAGCGTTTCGGCGCTGCGCTCCAGGCTCAGGTAGTTCAAACCGACGTCATTCAAGAACTTCAGCCGCAGGCCAATTTCGCGCACCACCTTGTCGGCGATGTCGGCCTTGCTGCCGCTCAAGCGCAGGGTGTTGAAGTAGGCCAGAGCCTCGCCCAGCGTCACGCGGCCGATGGCGTAAATGGGGCGGCGTTGCTCGCCCTCGCCCACAAACACATGGCGCGCCTCGCGCCGCAGCCGGGTGCCGTCGCATTCGGGGCAATGCTGGGTGCTGCGGTAGCGGCCCAGTTCCTCGCGCACCGCGCTGGAATCGGTCTCGCGCCAGCGGCGCTCGAAGTTGCGCACAATGCCTTCGAAGGGGTGCTTTTTGCTGACCTTCTTGCCTGCCGACTGGCCGGATTCCATCATGTAGCTGAACTTGATGGCTTCTTCGCCCGAGCCGTACAGCACCGCCTGGCGCACCGCCGCGGGCAACTGCTCGAAGGGGGTGTCGGGGTCGAAGCCGTAGTGCATGCCCAGGCTTTCGATCATCGCGAAGTAGTAGGCGTTGCGCCGGTCCCAGCCCTTGATGGCGCCGCTGGCCAGGCTCAGCGTGGGGAAGGCCACCACCCGCTCGGCGTCAAACACCTCGGTGTGGCCCAGGCCGTCGCAGGCCGGGCAGGCGCCTTGGGGCGAGTTGAAGGAAAACAGGCGCGGCTCCAACTCGCCCAGCGCGTAGCTGCACAGCGGGCACGAAAACCGGGCGCTGAACAGGTGCTCTTTGCCCGTGTCCATTTCTATCGCAATGGCCTTGCCGTCGGCCAGGCGCAGCGCGGCCTCAAAACTTTCGGCCAGGCGTTGCTGCATGTCGGGCCGCACCTTGAGGCGGTCGATCACCACGTCGATGTCGTGTTTTTCGGTCTTCTTGAGCGCGGGCAGGTCTTCAAACGACACCGTTTCGCCATTGAGCCGGAAGCGCACATAACCCTGGGCCTGCAGGTCGGCAAAAACTTCGGTGAACTCGCCCTTGCGTTCGCGGGCGATGGGGGCCAGCACCATGAGCTTGGTGTCCTCGGGCAGGGCCAGGGCGGCGTCCACCATCTGGCTTACGGTCTGGGCCTGCAGCGGCAGATCGTGGGTGGGGCAGTGTGGCGTGCCGGCGCGGGCAAACAGCAAGCGCAGGTAGTCGTGGATTTCGGTCACCGTGCCCACGGTGGAGCGCGGGTTGTGGCTGGTGGCTTTCTGCTCGATGCTGATGGCCGGCGAGAGGCCTTCGATCAGGTCCACGTCGGGTTTGTCCATCAGCTGCAAAAACTGGCGCGCGTAGGCTGAGAGGCTTTCCACATAACGCCGCTGGCCCTCGGCATACAGCGTGTCGAAGGCCAGGCTGGACTTGCCCGAACCCGACAGCCCGGTGATGACCACCAGCTGGTTGCGTGGGATGTCCAGGTCCACGTTCTTGAGGTTGTGGGTGCGCGCGCCGCGCACGCTGATGTGCGTTTGTGCCAAGGCTCTGCGCAGGTAGGTGCCCTCATCGGCTGGGCTGAGGGGGGTGTCGGAGGCGGTGGTGTGGAGCGGGGCGTTCACGGGGCGGGCGCGTTCTGGGCAACCCGCCATGATAGTGCGCGCCGCTATTTGGGGTGGTGCAGGCCCAGCCGTTTGGCCAGGCGGACCAGGTTGGCTCGGTCCACCTGCAGTTCGCGGGCGGCGCTGGCCCAGTTGTGGGCGTGCCGTTCCAGGGTGTCTTGCACCAGCTGGCGTTCGACCGCTTCCACCCGCTGGCGCAGGCCCATTGCCGATGGCGCGCTGGGCAGGGGCGCTGGCCGCGCGATGGGGGCTGGCTGGGCCTGGGGCAGCCCCAGGTCCAAGTCTGTGAGGGTGAGGATGCGGGGGCGGGGTTGTTGCCGGCCCAGCGCCTTGAGCACACTGCGTCCGATCAGGTGCTCCAGCTCGCGCACGTTGCCCGGCCAGTCGTAGGCCAGCAGGGCGGCCTGGGCCGCCGCGTCCAGCCGCAGCCCGCCCAGGCCCAGGCGGGAGCGGTTGTCTTCCAGAAAATGGCCGCTGAGCAACAGCACGTCGCGCCCGCGTTCGCGCAAGGCCGGCACCGGCAGGGGGTAGACGCTCAGGCGGTGGTAGATGTCGGCGCGCAGGCGCCCGGCGCGCACCTCGGCGGCCAGGTCGCGGTTGGTGGCCACGATCAGGCGCACGTCCACATGGTGCTCGCGGTCGGAGCCCAGGCGCTGCAATTGGCCACTTTGCAGCACACGCAGCAGTTTGGCCTGCACGGCCAGGGGCAACTCGCCCACCTCGTCCAGGAACAGGGTGCCGCCGTCCGCCAGTTCAAACTTGCCCCGACGGTCGTTCACCGCACCGGTGAAGGCGCCGCGCACGTGGCCGAACAGTTCGCTCTCCACCAGGGTCTCGGGCAGGGCCGCGCAGTTGAGGCTGACCAGGGGGCGGTCGGCGCGCGGCGAGCGCGCGTGCAAAGCCTGCGCCACCAGCTCTTTGCCCACGCCCGTTTCGCCCGTGACCAGCACCGTGAGGTCGCTGGCGCCCACCAAATCAATGTCCTTGAGCAAGCGTTTGAACGCGGGGCTGTGCCCCAGCAGGGGCCGTTCGGGCTGGCCGGCGGCGCGCCGGTAGGACTCCGCGCGCAGGTGCTCGCTTTGTGCCAACTGGGCCAGGCGGTTGATGCGCATGGCCGCGCCCACGGTGGCGGAGGCCAGGCTGCCAAAGGCCTGTAGCACGTCAAGGTGGGCGTCGCTGAAGCTGCCCGGGCGCAGGGAGTCCAGTGTCAGCACCCCCCACGCCTTGCCCTCCACCTGCAATGCACAGCCCATGCAGTCGTGCACATGCAGGTGCCCGTGAAGACCGTCGACCAGGCCGTCGTAGGGGTCGGGCAAGGGGCTGTCGGGTGCAAACCGCCGTGGCCCGGGCGCGTCGAGCAAGGCTTTCAAGCGCGGGTGTTCGGCCACCTTGAAGCGCCGCCCCAGGGTGTCGCGGCTCAGGCCGTCGGTGGCCAGGGGCAACAGGCTGTCACCCTCCAAGCGGAGCAGGGCCACCGCATCGCACGGAAACAGGGTGCGCAGGGTGTGCAGCAGTCGGCGGTAGCGTTCGGCTTCGGGGATGTCCTGCGGCAGGTCGGCCACCAGGGGCACCAGTGTGCGCAGCCATTCGGATGTAGTCATTGTGACCTGCGACGAAGTCTTTATGACTTCGGTTTGATGTGTGTCAAATCGACATTATCGCTGGCAAGTCCTTGATTTTTATAGTGGTCCCAGATGGCACAAGGGTTGCAACGGAGCGTGCCTCTCTTGTTCCACTTTCTGAAGGACGTTTTGTGCTCACCGAATCCCAGCGTGCCATCGTCAAGGCCACCGTGCCTCTGCTTGAAACCGGCGGCGAGGCGCTGACCACCCATTTCTACCGCGTCATGCTGGGCGAATACCCCGAGGTGCGACCGCTGTTCAACCAGGCCCATCAGGCCAGCGGCGACCAACCGCGTGCCCTGGCCCACAGCGTGCTCATGTACGCCAAACACATCGACCGCCTGGAAGCCCTGGGCGATTTGCCGGCCCAGATCATCAACAAACACGTGTCGCTGCAGGTGTTGCCCGAGCACTACCCCATTGTGGGTGCCTGCCTGTTGCGCGCCATCCGCGAGGTGCTGGGCGTCGAGATCGCCACCGACGAGGTGATCGCCGCTTGGGGTGCGGCCTATCAGCAGCTGGCCGACATCCTGATTGGCGCCGAGGAGCAGGCCTACCGCGCCAACGCCGAGCAAACCGGCGGTTGGCGCGGCGCGCGCGCTTTCCGCGTGGCGCGCAAGGTGGCCGAGAGCAGCGAGATCAGCTCCTTCTACCTGCGCCCGGTGGACGGCCAGCCGGTGATGGCCCACCAGCCGGGGCAGTACATTGGGCTGCGTTTGGTCATTGCTGGGCAGGAGCAGCGCCGCAACTACTCGCTGTCGGCCCTGCCCAACGGGCAGGAGTTGCGCATCAGCGTCAAACGCGAAGCCGAAGGTGTGGTGTCGCGTTTCCTGCACGACGAGGTGCGCGAGGGCGACACGCTGGAGGTCTTCCCCCCGGCCGGCGCTTTCACCCTACAGCCTGGCGACAAGCCGTTGGTGTTGATCAGCGGCGGTGTGGGCATCACCCCCACCCTGGCCATGCTCAGCGAGGCGCTGCAAAGCGGGCGCACGGTGCACTTCATCCACTGCGCGCGCAACCGCGCCGTGCACGCCTTCCGCGACACCATCGACGCCCTGGCGGCGCGCCACCCGCAACTCCAGCGCTTTTATTGCTACGACCAGGCCGACGAAGGCGCCGACGCCGTGGGTTTGCTGGACCAGGCGCGCCTGGCCCAGTGGCTGCCTGCCAACCGCGACGTGGACGCCTATTTCCTCGGCCCCAAGCCTTTCATGGCTCTGGTCAGGCGCAGCCTGCTGGCCCTGGGCGTGCCCGAGGCGCAGACGCGTTACGAGTTCTTCGGCCCGGCGGCCGCCCTGCGCTGAGTGCGCGCCGACCAACACCCGCTCGCGGTCTGGTTGCGGGCGTTGTGGCCCGTGCCGCTGGCGGCCGGGCGGCGCGAGCTGTGGCTGGGCGGCCTGGGCGTGGGCCTGGGGTTGCTGGGCACCGAGTGGCTGGGCCGGCACTGGCTGGGTGGCAGCCACCTGTGGTTCATCGCCCCCATGGGCGCTTCGGCCGTGTTGCTGTTCATGTTGCCTGCCAGCCCACTGGCCCAACCGTGGGCGGCGCTGGGGGGCAACCTGGTGTCGGCGCTGATCGGCCTGCTGGCCTACCACTGGTGGGGCGACAGCGGGCCGGTGGCGGCACTGGCCGGCGCGGTCGCGGTGGGTGCCATGGCGGTGTTGCGTTGCCTGCACCCGCCGGGTGGGGCGGTGGCGCTCACGGCGGTTCTGGGCGGTGCTGATGTGCACCGGCTGGGCCTGGGCTTTGCCTTTGGGCCGGTGCTCGTCAATTCGGCGTGTATGGTGGTGCTGGCCCTGTTGTTCCACCACCTCGCTGGCCGCCGCTACCCGCACCATGCGGCGCCCGCGCCCCACCGCACCAGCGACCCCCTGCCCACCCACCGCACGGGCGTTCAGCCCACCGACCTGGACGCAGCCCTGGCCTCGTTTGGCGAGGTGCTGGACATCGACCGCGACGATCTGGAGGAGATCATGGTGCGCGCCCAGCTCCACGCCCAGCGGCGGCACTGGGCTGGTGTTTTGTGTGAGCACATCATGTCGCGCGACGTGGTGCGCATCGGGCCCGACGACCGTGTTGATGAAGCCTGGCGCCGCCTGGCCAGCCACAAGGTCAAGGCCTTGCCAGTGACCGAAGCCAACGGGCGCCTGGTGGGCATCGTGTCGCTGCACGATTTTTTCATCGGGCAGAGCGCCCCGGTTCCGCCGCGTCCTCCGCTGCTCAGCACGGCGCGCCGCGTGCACGAGATCATGTCGCGGCACGTCATCACCGCGCGGCCACACCAGTCCGTGGCCGATCTGGTGCCTGGCTTTTCGGACGGTGGCCTGCACCACATGCCGGTGGTGGACGGGCAGGACCGGGTGGTGGGCATGGTCACCCAGTCCGACTTGGTGGCGGCCTTGTTCAAGAACCGCTCCCCCGCCAACGGCGCGGCATGACCGCTCAAACCTCCGCCCACCAGCCGCTGAGCAGGCGCGCAGGTTTCTCTTGGGCGCGCACCCAGCCGCAGCTGTCCCAGCTGTCCATGGGGCTGGCCAGGCCGGCAAACACGGCATAGTCCGGCCCGGCCACGATGCGACCGCCGGCTTGCAACGACTCGCCCACGCGGATGGCGCCGCCGGCCTCGATGTCCTGGGTGGCGACCACGCCCGTGCCACATTGCAAGTGGCTTTGTGTGCGAACCGAGCCAGCGCTTTCCACCCCTTGTGCCACCTCGATGGCGCCGGTCACGCTCAGGTCGTCGCCGGTGCGTATGCCGCCTTGGCAGGCCAGCTGGCCGCCCACCACCACGCCATGGCCTGCGTGGATGCGGCCTTCCACGCGCACGTCGCCTTGGATGTCCACGTCCCAACCCACCCGCAGGCTGCCGCCGCAACGCAGTGCTTGAGCCACCTGCAGGGACCAGCCAATGCGCATGTCGGACGCCACCTGCAGCGGGCCGGCGCATTGCAGTGCGCCGCTCACACGCAGGTCTTCGCCCGCCTTCAGGCTGCCTGCGCGCACGCCGCCGCCCACACTGAGCGAGCGCCCGGTGCGCAGCACCCCGTCCACCTCCATCGAACCACGGCACTCCACGCTACCGGCGAACACCAGAGCGGGGGCGTCAAGTTCGTCCAGGCGCAACACGTCGTCGGTGGGGCCGAGCTGGTCGAGCAGCCAGTTGGCGTCGTCGAGCCGGCCGGCCGCCACCAGGTCGTCCAGCAAGGCCTGGTAGTCGCTGAGTGTTTCCTGGCGCTTGAGGTACCAGCGGTAGCCGTCGGTGCAGGGGCGTTTGCTGCGGATGAAATCGCGCGTGATGTCTTTTCGGGTCAGCTGCGTCATGTGGCGGACCTCCAGCCTCGGACCGGCATCCAGGCGCTGCGCGGCGGCGCTTTGGGCACGATGAGCACGTCCACCGGCATGTCGTTGGCCAGCGACATGCCCAGTGGGTGGCGCCACATGGGCCAGGCCCAGCAGGGACGCGGGCCACTGCCCACCACCACCAGCCCGTGCCCGTGGTGGGTTTGCTGCGCCAGAATGCGCTCGCGCACGGGGCCGTGTGCCATGGCGTACTGCAATGCGCCTTGTGGTTGGCTCAGCCCGCGTGCGAGCTGCGCCATGCGCTGGTGCACATCGACACAGGCTTTGCGCAGAAAGTGTTCCATCACGATTGGGTCGGCGTCGTCGCGTGCGCGGCTGGCCACGTCCGGCAGGTTGGCGACATGGAACACGTCGATGTGCGCCCGAACCGCCAGCGCCATGGCCCAGCGCAGCAGGTGGGCGGAGTCGGCGCGCAGCGACACCGGCACCAGCACTTTGTGATAGTCGGCAGGGGTGTGTGTGCGCATGACGAGCACCGGCACGGTGTGCAGGCGCAAGGCGCGCACGAGCCAGTGGGTGTCAGGCGGCACGGGGCCGGGGGGCTCGGCGGCCAGGCACAGCAGGGCGCACCGGTTGGCATGAAACCGCAGCACCTCCAGCGAGACCATGGCCTCCTCAATGGTGTCCACCACCAGACCAAACTGGCGCCGGAGGTGGCGTGCACGCTGCTCCAGCCGGGCCAATGGCGAGTCGAACACGTTGTGGCCGGTGCCGCAGTAGGCCAGGCGCAGTTGCATGCCGGTGGCCCGAGCCAGCGCGGCGGCTTTTTCCAGATGGCGGGGGCTGTGCGCATCGAGGGGGGTGAGGGCGAGCAGGACGGCGCTCATGGCTGGCGGCTCCCCACGGCAACAGCGCCGCCAGGCGACGTGGGTGGAGGCCACTCGCGGCGGGGCGTGCGCCCTTGGACGGCGGCAAAAAAGTGGGCGAAGGTCGCCACGGTGTTGGTGTTCATCACAGCTCCGGCAGCAGGCCACTGCGTCCGGTCGGATCGACCCGGATCGGCGGCCAGCGGTTTGAAGAAGGGGAAAGGCGGGCGAAGGGGCGGCGTGTGCTACGTCGTGTGGTCGCCACTCGCCTCCGGCTGGAACAGCATCGCGTCGATGGTCAGCAGCCGCTGTTTGCCCGAAGGCATGGTCCAGCTCACCTGTGCGCCCACGCGCCGGCCCAGCAGGGCCAGGCCCACGGGAGAGAGCACCGAAATGAAGCCCGCGTGCGGCTCTGCATCGTCGGGATAACACAGGGTCAGCTTGTGCTGCTCACCGTCGTCCTGCGTCACCAGCACCTGGGAGTACAAGGTGACCACGTCCGCGCGCACGTGGGCCGATTCGATCAGGTCGGCCGAATCGAGCAGATCGGTGAGCGCGTCGGGGGGATGACCGCCATTGAGTTTGAAGAGGCGGCCGTGGTCGAGCTTGGTGAGCCACAGCTCACCGGGGGCAATGTTTGACATGAGAACTCCAGTGGGCCACTCGTTGTTGAGCGGCCACGGTCACGCTGGGCGATGTGCCCGGCGACAGGAGTTGCGCGAAAAAGGGAGGAGGGGTGTCGCCGGGCTCAGGAATCTGCGGCCTGTGGGCAGATGAGCGCGTCACCGGTCTGGAGTGTGGCGGGCACGGGCGTGCCGCAGCCCAGCTTGTGCAAGCTGTGGCTGGTGGCGATGGTGTGGCCCGTGAACATGGGTGGGACTGTAGCCTGAGAAGCTTCAAGTGTCAAAGATGAGGGGCATTGCGCTTTGCTACACTTGCGTCCATGTTCATTCAACGCAGCACCGCCACCGCCTGCCGGGCTCCGCAAGGGAGCCGGGGAGCTTGGCCTTGGCGCAAGCCATAAAGTCTGCGTATGTTTCCGGCGCGGCCCCGTGATGCTGCCCGCGCCACCCGCGCACCCGCCCTGGGTGCACAGAACCGAATGAACGCCCTGCCACGCAGGGCCTGAGCTGCAGGAGGCTCATCCCGTGATCACCGAACTCGAATTCAAGAGCCTGGCGCAACAAGGCTACAACCGCATCCCGCTGATGGCCGAGGCCTTTGCGGACCTCGAAACCCCGCTCTCGCTCTACCTCAAGCTGGCCTTTTCCAAGGACGGTGGCAAGCACAGCTTCCTGCTCGAATCCGTGGTGGGCGGCGAGCGTTTTGGCCGCTATAGCTTCATCGGCCTGCCGGCGCGCACGCTGCTGCGTGCCAGCGGCTTTGGCGCCGTAGCCAAAACCGAGGTGGTGCGTGACGGGCAGGTGGTGGAAACGAACCAAGGCAACCCGCTGGACTTCATCGCTGCCTACCAGAAGCGTTTCAAGGTGGCGCTGCGACCCGGCCTGCCGCGTTTCTGCGGTGGCCTGGCAGGCTACTTCGGCTATGACGCGGTGCGCTACATCGAGAAAAAGCTCGAAGCCAGTTGCCCACCCGATACCCTGGGCTGCCCCGACATCCTGCTGTTGCAGTGTGAGGAACTGGCCGTCATCGACAACCTCTCGGGCAAGCTCTACCTCATCGTCTATGCCGACCCAGCCCAGCCCGAGGCCTACGCCAACGCCAAGAAGCGCTTGCGTGAACTGAAAGAGGCGCTCAAGTACTCGGTGGCCGCACCGGTGGTCAAGGCCACCCAGGGTTACGCCGTCGAGCGCGAATTTGCCAAGGCTGATTACCTCAAGGCCGTGGACCGCTCCAAGGAGCTGATCGCGGCCGGTGACTTCATGCAGGTGCAGGTGGGCCAGCGCCTCAAGAAGCGCTACACCGAAAGCCCGTTGAGCCTGTACCGCGCGCTGCGCTCGCTCAACCCCTCGCCCTACATGTACTACTACCACTTTGGGGATTTCCACGTGGTGGGGGCTTCGCCCGAAATTCTGGTGCGACAGGAAAACACGCCCGAGGGGCAAAAAGTGACCATCCGCCCGCTGGCCGGCACCCGCCCGCGCGGCGCCACGCCCGAACTGGACAAGGCCACCGAGGTGGAGCTGGTGAACGACCCCAAGGAACGCGCCGAGCACGTGATGCTGATCGACCTGGCGCGCAACGACATCGGCCGCATCGCGCAGATTGGCAGCGTCAAAGTGACGGAGGCCTTCGCGGTCGAGCGTTACAGCCACGTGATGCACCTGGTGAGCAACGTCGAGGGCATCTTGAACGAAGGCATGACCAGCATGGACGTGCTCAAGGCCACCTTCCCGGCCGGCACGCTGACTGGCGCGCCCAAGGTGCATGCGATGGAGCTGATCGACCAGCTGGAGCCCAGCAAGCGCGGCCTGTATGGCGGCGCTTGCGGCTACCTGAGCTACGCCGGCGACATGGATGTCGCCATCGCCATCCGCACCGGCATCGTCAAGGACCAGATGCTTTACGTGCAGGCGGCGGCCGGCGTGGTGGCCGACTCGGTGCCTGAGATGGAGTGGAGGGAAACCGAACACAAGGCGCGTGCCCTGTTGCGGGCGGCTGAGCTGGTGGAAGAAGGACTGGAGTGAAGACCATGGCAAAAACCAAACTTCTGATGGTCGATAACTACGATTGAGGTCTACTGGCGTCTATCAACCTCCATGGAACAACTCTAAGTCTATGTTTTTAAAGGGTTGATCGTCCATCGAGCGATTCTGAAAGCTGGACAAATCCAGTGCTCATGTGTGTAATGGAGTGTGTAACGGGCCAAACTGGAGGCGTTATACACATGGCACTCACAGCACTCAATCTTCTCTCGGCGCGCAAAGTGGAAACGGCGCAGCCCAGGCCCAAGGTGTACCAACTCCGGGACGGAGGCAGCCTCTTTTTGCGCGTTCAGCCCAACGGCTCCAAGCTCTGGTGGTACCGCTACCGGCTGGGCGGCGCTGAACAGGTGTACTCAATCGGGGTGTACCCAAAGGTCACGCTGGAGGCAGCCCGTGCGGAACGGGACCGGGCAAAGGCGTTGGTCAAGAAGGGCCTCGACCCCATCGTGGAGAAAAAGGCGGCGATCGCCCTCCAGGCCGACACATACGAACGCACGTTCGAGACCGTTGCTCGGGAGTGGATCGTCAGCAATGCTCACTGGAGCGAGTACTACACCAACCAGGTCACCAGCTACCTTGAGAAGGATGTTTTCCCCCGGATTGGCAAGTTGCCGATCAGCAGCATCAGGGCTCCACATCTGCGCCCCATCATCAAGGATGTGGCGGCTCGTGGCGCGAAGACTGTGGCGATCCTCATCCGCCAGTGGTGTGGGCAAATCTTCAGTTATGCGGCTGCCCAAGGTCTCTGCGAATACGATCCTGCCGCCTTGCTCAAGGGACTGGTCAAGCGCCCTCAGGTCCGCCACAACCCTCCGTTGACATGGGCAGAGATCCCGGACTTTCTCAATCGTGTGGACAACGAAGGGGGTTACCAGACGACAGTCCTCGCCCTCAAGCTGATGGCTTTGACCTACGTGCGCACCGTAGAACTGCGCAAGGCCTCCTGGGAAGAGTTCGACCTGGACAACGCCATGTGGTCGATTCCGTCCGAGCGCATGAAGATGCGACGCCCCCATCTGGTTCCCCTGTCACGGCAGGCGGTGGCCGCTCTTAGGGAACTACATGCTCTAACTGGCGGCGGCAAAGTATTGTTCCCGAGCTACAGAAAGCCGGGACAAGTGATGTCGGCAACGACGCTCAATCAAGCACTCAAGCGCATGGGTTATGGCGGACGGTTTTCGTCCCATGGCTTCCGCTCGACCGCAACGACGATCCTTGGACTGTTGGGATATCCGGAGAAGCGGGTCGATCTTCAACTCGCTCATTCCAAAAAGAGCAAGGACTCATCGCGCGCGCCCTACGATCACACGAAGTTTGTGGAGTCCCGCAAGGTAATCATGCAGGACTGGGCTGACATCCTTGACTCATTGCAGGCAGGGAAACCCGTTGAAGGGGTCACGAAGGCGTTTGGCCCCATGTCGAAGCGTAGAACGGCGCTGCTCCGTGTCATAGAGCGCGAGTGATGTCTGCTGCTTGGCGAGTGGAATGCCTAATGCACGTGTAGCACCTTGAACTGAAGACGCAGAACGAGGACATTGGCACTCGACTAGGTTGGAGCATTCTTGGCGACCTGCAGTGCTCTGCGCTCGAACCGCTCTGAAACAACGTCGGCTTGTCCGCAGGGCCGCTGCAGGTGGGTCACGATCTCGTAGGGTCCGTCAGACAGCGGCCGTGTGTGAATGCCCCATCCCTGCGCATGCTCAATGCGCGATTGCGCGGATACCCCGACGCCGTAGCCGGCAGCGACCCATAGCGCGATCATCTCGAAGGAAGAGACACGCTGAATGTTCTGTTGACTCACCGCGGGAAGAGAAGGCAGCCGCTGATCCAGCAAAGGGCAATTCTCTGCAGGCCAGCGAAAGACGGAGTAGTCCAACAGTTCGGCGATCGTGAGCTTCGCCTGGTCAAGTAAGGGAAAGCGCAACGGCATGGCGACGGCCATGTTCTCGGTCCATAGAGGTTGGCTTTTCAGCGACGGATCGCTCGATCCTTCAAGCGTCATGCCCGCGTCGTAGCGGCCTTCCCGAAGTCCCGCAATCAAATCATCGGCTGTGACCTCATGAAACGAAATGGTGACTTCCGGCTCTTCCGCACGCTGCAACGCAAGCAATGCCGAAAGATGCGATGACGGTACGCCAGGCGCTATGGCAAGCCTGAAATTGGAAAAGGAAAACTGGCTGGTGGCGTCGTGCATGAGAGCCCCCACAAAGCGATCGGATCAAAAAGGCGAGCCACCATGATAGCCAAAAGAGATATCTTTAACGTGGTTAAATTCGGTCGATTGATCGACGCTTCTGGTGATGCAGAAGCGCAGCGTTCAACCGGGCCGCCCCCCTGGCACAACCACCTATGAAGCCGAGCCGGCACTGGCCTTCGGCCAAGCGGTGCGTGCTGCCCGCTTGGCGCAGGGAGTCGCTCAGGATGAATTCGCGTCCATGGCTGGTATAGCTCGCTCGCATATGGGCAAGATCGAGCGTGGGGAGCACATGCCCACGCTCGCATTGATACTGAAAATCTCCGCTGCCCTCAGCATAAGTGCGGCAGAGCTGATGAGTGCAACGGAACGCAATCTTCGTGCCGATGCCCAATCTTAAGTGGTGCGGTCCGTTGCGTCAGTCGCTCGAAGGGTCCCGGAGGCGGTCGATAAATCGCACCAGCGAAGCCGATGAGTTGCTGCTTTCGAGTCGAAGCAGGTAGGTGGTGATCACGGCTGTATCCAGCGCCAATGGACGGATCACCACGTCCGGTCGCTGGCTGACCGGAATCTTGGTCGCCGTCATGAAGCCCACGCCGTAGCCGGCACCGACCAAGGTGAGCATCATGTCCAGCGAGGAAACCTCCTCAACGACATTCAGTTTGTGTTCCTGGGTCTGCAGGAGGCGCGCCAACTCGCGGCAGTAGCCTTCGCACACCTGGGGATCGCACAGGACAAGAGGATGCCCCCGGAGTTCATGGAGTGGAACCTCCTTGTGGACGAGCAGTGCGTGCCGGGCTGGCAAGGCGACCACCAGCGGGTCCTGCCAGATAGGTTCGGCGACGATGCCATCACCGACGTCGGCGGTATGAGCGAATCCGATGCAGAAGTCGCCCGAGCGCAGGCCGCGCAACTGCTCGGCCAAAGGCACTTCGGACATCCGTATCTCGATCTCGGGTTCTTCGGCACGGCAACGGGCTAGAAACGCCGACAGCCGGGGATCGAGCGCGCCGTCGGATACGGCGATGCGCAGGCTGCCTCGCAAGCCCGCCGCGACAGCCTTGACGTTCTCGCGGGCCTGCTCCAGGACGGTGAATAGCCGGCGAGTGTCCTGCAGGAACACGGCACCCGCAGCGGTCAGTCGGGTGCCCCGGCGGTCCCGGTCGAAGAGCACAGCGCCTAACTCGTCCTCAAGCTCCTTGATGGCGCGGGACAGAGGAGGTTGCTCAATGTGAAGACGCTCAGCCGCCCGTGTGAAATGAAGCTCTTCGGCCAAAACGATAAAGCAACGCAGATGCCGCAGTTCCATGAGCAATGTTCCTATACAGGCGCTGACGACCTCCTTCTGTTTGCTCCACGCTATGCGCGTTGAAAACCTCTTTTAAGCGATGTTTTTTCATGTGTTCTTGAGCATGAGATGTAGGCGTTCAACTTTTCCAAACGAGAGATCGGGCTGTGTTTGACCGAGCATTCAAGAGCCCTGTTTATCTACGGCGCTAAGGGTCAATCTTTACAATGTCCCCAATGTCTTGTACGTATGCAAGTGCATAGGCCATCTCTCCAGAGGTTTGCGTATGCAAAAACATCAATGGCTGTCCTCGTGTTATCTCGTCACCTAAGTGCACCTGCAATTGAATCCCTGCGGCTGGACTCTCAGGCGCACCGGCCAATTTGGCTAAACGAGAAAGCTTACGGTTGTCGATGTGTACTGCTCGGCCTGAAGTGGTTGCCAGAAGCGGTTCGACATAGAGAGCTTGGGGCGGCTCACGAAATCCCCCCTGTGCCGCGCAGATTCTCTGAAATTTTTCCCACGCGCGGCCACTGCTGATCGTCTCATGAGCCAACCGAAATCCCTCCCCTTCTTTGGCGACGCCGCCAAGCTCAAGCACCGCACCCGCCACCAACGCCACGCGGTCACATAGGTCTTGCGGCGCATCCGCCTCGTTGCGCAACACGGCCAACACGTCGCGCGCCTCCAACGCCGGGCCGATACCTCTTCCGACAGGTTGATTCCCGTCTGTAAACAGGCAACGCAATACAAGGCCAAATGACGCGGCGACTTCTGAAAGGTGATGCGCAAGGTGCTCGGCAGTTTCCCGGCTGCGGACTTTTGCGGTTGGCCCAACCGGAATATCGATCACGATGTGGGTCGCCCCTGCCGCAATCTTCTTGGATAACACCGAGGCAATCAGTTGTCCTTGGGTGTCAATATCCAGTTCACGCTCAATACGCACGAAGATGTCGTCCGCAGGGCTCAGGTGCATCGCGCCGCCCCACGCCACGCATCCACCCTCTTTCTCCACGACCTTTCTGAGCGTATCCAGGTCCAGGTCTACAGGAGCCAGCGTTTCCATGGTGTCCGCCGTGCCAGCGGGAGAGGTGATGGCGCGTGATGAGGTCTTGGGCATCACCAATCCATTGGCTGCGGCGATGGCAACCACCAACGGCGTGGTGCGATTTCCCGGTAATCCGCCCACACAATGCTTGTCCACAACAATCTGAGCCTGCCATTGCAGGCGATCTCCGACATCGACCATCGCACGGGTGAGATGGATGGTCTCTTGCATATCCAGAGGCAGTACCGCCGTTGCGGTCAGGAAGGCCGAAAGTGCGACATCGGTATAGCGACCATCGACCACATCACGGACGATCGCCTGCAACTCCGTCGTTTGCAGTCGGTGGCCGTGAATTCGCGCACGCACGGCCGACAACGATTCGAGCATTGGCGGATGCCGAACCTGCACAAAATCGCCCTCATGGATGTCCAGGGCATCCCAGGCGGCCTCGGACAGAGCGATCTGTCCGGCTTTGAGCAGATCGCTGTCGATTTGGTACAGCAGCGCTTGCACAGTTCGGTCGCCGGCGATGATCAGTACCTGTGACCGCGGTGCCAGCCCTTCGGCACGGCAGACATGGCAGTCGGTCCGCATCAAGACGACGGGTTGATGCTGGGCATGCAGTCGCATGCGCAATGCTTGCAAGGCGGGTGTCTGGGGCGTGATGCGGGCACTCACAGGGCGAACTCCTGGTTTTGCATGGGCACCGATGCGTGCCAATTGAGTTCGCGCTGGATACGTTCGCGCAGCGCCTCAGAGGCATCAGATTCACCGTGAACAATGAACACTCTTTCCGGCGCCTTGGTAAAGCCGCGCAGCCATCGCATCAGCTCATCGCTGTCGGCATGAGCCGACAACATCGCAAGCTCGGCGACCTCTGCCTTGATCGGCATCCAGCGTCCATGGATCTTGACTTCGCGAGCGCCCTCAAGCAGCTTGCGCCCGCGCGTACCTGCTGCTTGGAATCCAGAGAACAGCAGCGTGTTCTGATGGCTACCGCCAAACGCTTCTATGTGATGCAGCACGCGGCCGCCGGTGGCCATGCCGCTGGCGGAAATAATCACCTTGGGGTATCGATTCGCCGATAGCGCCTTGGACTCTTCAACGTCGCGCACGTATGTGACTTCTGAGAATGCCGTCTCGAAATCGTGTTGAGCGAGCTTGTGGTCGTCGGCATGGCGGTGCAGCAGCGCAGTTGCGCTGGTGGCCATGGGACTGTCCAGATAGACGGGCACGTTGCGGAGCCGACCGCGCTGTCGCAACAGCCATAGGTCATAGATCAACGACTGCGCGCGTCCTACGGCAAAAGCGGGAATCACTACGGTGCCTCCGCGGCGAGTCGTACGCTCGATGATGTCGCCTAGCGCTTCGACGGCATCGGAACGGTCATGATGACGATTGCCATAGGTGGACTCGATGATGATGTAGTCCGCTTCCGTGACGGGTTCAGGATCAGGCATGACCGCATCGTCATAGCGGCCCAGGTCGCCGGAGAACACCAAACGCTTGCCGCCGATGTCGATCTGCGCCGTCGCCGCTCCAAGAATGTGGCCGGCCCTGCGTAGAACCAGGCGTGCACCGCCCGGCAATACCGTCTCCTGATGCAGTGGCACGGGCTTGAACTGCAAGAGCGTGCGTTCGGCATCTCGGACCCGATACAGGGCAAGGGCTGGCTTGTGCTTGGAAAATCCCTTCCGGTTGGCGAACTCGGCATCCTTCTCCTGCAACCAAGCACTGTCGAGCAGGATGAGTTCGGCGACGTCCCGTGTGGCTGGCGTCGAGAAAATCTTCCCGCGGAACCCGTTCAGCACCAATCGGGGGAGATATCCACAATGATCCAGGTGCGCGTGCGTCAGTACAACCGCATCGATGTCCTTGGACTCAACGACAAGATGCTGCCAGTTCAGCTCGCGCAGGTTCTTCAGTCCTTGGAAAAGTCCGCAGTCGATCAGGATGCGGGTACTGCCATATGTGATCAGGTGTTTGGAGCCGGTGACGGTACCGGCACCGCCCAGGCTGGTCAGTGAGAGCATGAAGTTGTCTCCTCGCTTGTTGGTGGGTTGTGAAATCAGGAGCTGGCGCGGTCACTGCGGACCGTGTCAGAACCACTTGAAATTCACGCGTCGGTCGCGGCAGCAGCAGCCTGCGAACTGTTCCAGCCGGTCACTTGCGCAGCGGCATAGATGGCATCCACCCAGGTGCATCGATTGGCGATCAGCATTCCAGCCACATCGAGGGTGCCGCCGTGGTTGATGTAGCCCAAAGCCCGCGTCTTCGAAGGGCCGCTGTCAATGCGGCGAAGCACGCCCAGCATCGGCTCAGGGCGGGTATGGCTTATCAACACGCGCGGCAGGTGAGGCGGGAAGAGCGCTTGCAGGGATTCGTCACCGAGCACGAAGGCGGCCTCAAGTTCGTCTCGCGGAATGCGTAGACGGCCGGGCTCGACCACCACGGTGATGCACGACGCAAGCCCATGGTGCTCCAGGCGGGCATGGGCTTTGAGCGCTTCCTCCAACTGGTAGGCGCCAATCGCTACGAATTGCAGTTGTGCGGTGGACGGATCGCCGGCTACATGGGCTGCTCCATGCTCGATCAGCGATTGAGCCGCGGCGGCACTGAAGTGATTCGGCGTGTCGCGCTTGGAGACCACCACACAAGCCACTTGGCCGCGGCTGGCGTAGACCGCTCGCAACGCGGCGCACGCCGTGTTTTCATCCACCGGGAACAACACGCGTGCGGTGTCCGACATTTCCCCTAGCAATGCTTCGCCAATGGTCGGGTCCTGGTGTGACTGCTCGTTCTTGCTGTTCTCCCAGGTGTGGGATGTGACGACCAGCGGGATGGAGATCCAGCCTGGCGGCTGGCCCAGTTCCTTCTGTCGGCGCGCGAAGATGATCTCCTGGCGAATCAATCCAAGCATCTTGACCGCGAAGGCCTCGTAGCTGACGATCAGGTTCAGCCCCCCTTTGTTGGCGAGGGCGGCGGCCGCAACGGCTTCTTCATTGAGTGCGGTGATCACCGAGCCATGCGTCGATTCCGGGACGCCGGGTTCGGGCACGTTGACGCGGTGCTTGAGCAGTGCCAGTGTGGCTCCCATCTTGTTGCTGGCCAGTTCATCGGGATTGCCGATCCGGACGCGCAACTGTGGATTTGCCTGCGCCAGTTTCACGAACCAACGATCCAGTGAAGACATGGCGCTGCCAGATACCTTGGTAGGAGCCCAGGCCGGCACCGGCAGATGAGGGCTCGCTGGATGGCGTAGGGCCATGGGGTGCTCGCTTTCGCGCGAGCGCTGGCTCTGGCCGTGATTCGCAAGGACGGTGAGCGCGTTTTCCAGTTCGCTCTCGGGCACGAACAGCGCCGCAGCCCCTGCGTTGAAGGCCTCGCGTGCCTGCGCATCCTCGCGCGGATTGCCGTTCAGCGGCAGGTTGTGGGCGGCATTGGTCGCCGCGCCCGGGAAGCCAAAACCTTTCTCCGTCTCGGCGATCACGTAGGGCAGCTTGACCGGATAGCGCCGATCCGAGCGTGCGGCGAAGGCGCTCAGCGTGTCTTCGGCTTCAACAATGGCCCATGCGATCGCCATCGGATCACGTCCATCAACGATGACCGGATCGAAGCCGTTGTGGCGCAGGTCCTCGGCCAGCCAGGTAGCGCCACCTTCCTGCACGATCTGGGTGCGCTGCTCGATGCGCCGTCCGTTGAGAATCATGACCGGGATGGCGAAGCCGCAGTCCTCGGCGCGCCACCAGCGCGGCGCCCAGTCCGAGCCACGTTGTTCCTCGAAAGCGCCATCACTGAGGAATGCCACCAGGCTTTCTCCCGGCAACGGCGTGTGCACATACTGCAGCCCGGCGAACCCCAGATAGCCGCCTTCGGAGATCGCGCCGGCCGTGTTCGGCCCGGCATGGCTACCCAGCGGTACCGCGGGCCGACCCTGCTTATCGATGGCATAGGAGTAGAAGTCCCCGATCAAACGCGACAGGCCCGCCTCGCTGCGGTCGTAGCGTCCACGCTGGGCGGCGGATACATCGCCGGTCAGTGCGTTCACCGCCTCGATCGCGGCCACGCAGTGCCCCTGCCCCATGAGCCAGCCGCGTGTCGTCCCGGTCAGCGCGTTGGCCAACAGATAACCCACGAAGGCTGGCACCATGTTGAGCGAGCCGCCGGTGTGGCCTTCGGGCGTTTGTTTGAAATCATCGGAGCCCAGTGGGCAGCCGCTTCGGTCGATGCGCCGGGCATAGGTCATATGCGCCACTACGCTCATGGCCGTGCAGGCCACCCGGTCGGCTGCAGCCAGCAGCGCATGGGCCGAGGCTTCGTCTGCTATACGCCTTTGCGCGACCAGACGTTGCACTAGGGCCTGCATACGTTCGATGGTTTCAGACCTGTGCGCGATGGGCCCGTAACCAGCACGCCAATCGGTTGCGAGGTTAGCTTGAGAGGACATTTCAGGTCTCCTTGAAAATAGTTGGATCGATAAAAAGATCAGCCTCGCGGATCGGTTTTCCCGCTAGAGAGAGCGTCGGCAATCAGCGAAGCGAGACCAATCCGGTTGCTCGGATGCGGTACTGCGTCGGTGGACGTAATTCGGGCAAACAACGGTGTCAATTGGGCCCAGGCATCCTCGGCGAACAGGGCATGCACCACTACGCACTCCGGCTTGCGCATTCCTTGCTCGGCGAGCTTGCGCGCCGCGACGGCGAGCGTGCGGCCTGATGATGCGATGTCGTCCACAAGCACCGGCGTTCTGCCGCGCCAGATCGACAGGTCGGGAACATCGATGTCCACGCTGCGATCGCCATGGCGTGTCTTGCGAAGCACAGCGTGCGGTACGCCGATGCGGGACGCGATGGCGCCGGCCCACTGCTCGCTTTCCTCGTCGGGGCCCACGATCAAAGGTTCTTCGACATGATTCGCGATCCAGTCGGCCAGCAGTGGTGCGGCATGCAAGGTGATGGTGGGGATCGTGTAGACCGCTGATAGTGTCGGATAGCGGTGCAGATGCGGATCCACCGTGAGCAGCTTGTCGAAGGTCGATGAGACCAGACGTGCGAAGGACCGCGACGTCACGCTTTCTCCGTCATGGAATCGCTTGTCCTGGCGCATGTAGGCCAGATACGGTGCGATCAGGTTCACCTCTTGCGCGCCAAGTTCGCGCGCCGCGTCAGCGGCAAAAGCCAGAAGCAGGAACTGCGGATCAGGATGGGCCAGCGTGCAAATCACATCCACGATCCGATCGGCAGGTTCGCCATGCAACCGGACATAGCTCTCGCCATCGGGGAATCGGCGCGTTTCGATGCGGCCGGCTTCGCTGCCGCATGCCTGCGCGATGCCGCGGGCCAGATCTTCATTGCCGGGTAGGGCCAGGGTGAGTCGTTGCATCCATTTATCTCCTTATTTGTTGTCCTTGGTCTCTTATCGAGCGCGGGTGCCTTATCGTTCAGCTCGCTGTGTTCACCTTGCCAACTGGCTAATGACGACGGCATTGGCAGTACTGCGTCGACGTGGTAGCTCCACAAGCAACCAGGCTCTTGTCATGAACAGCAACAGAGTGGCTTGCATGGCGTTCAAGGAATCGATCTGCATCAGAATCGCCGTCCTACGGTGATCGTTCCGTAGACCGGGATTTCTTTTTGTCCCCGGAATTCGCGTGTGCGGTGGTAGCGGGCTATCGCGATGCGCCAGTTGCCTTGGGTAATCGCGACGCCGTAGCCGACATCCGCCACGAGTGGCCGCTTATCAACGCTATGGCCGGACTTGAAGGTATTGCCATCCAACGTGATGTCGTGCAGAACCCAGCGAGCGTCTAGCGCCACGAAGAGGTGGCCGTTCCAGTTGCTGCCAGCGGTCGTGCGCACGGGCGAGGTGTTCTCTCCGGCAGGCCGTAGCGGTGCCGTGCCTAAATCATCAGGCAGGCGCAGCCCATAGCGCAGTTCTCCACCGACATTCGCGTAGGTGGCGAAGTTGCCGAAGCTGCCACCCCAGTGGCGGGTCAGATCCCAGCCCCAACCGCTGACGTCTTCTTGCCTGAAGACTCGTGTTCGGCGTTCGTGCAGCAACTGCAGCACAGGCTCGTCGCGCAGTTGGTGTCGCCAGCCATTGAATTTGTCGACGCCGATGGTGTCATGCCACCAGTTCTGGGTTTGCCTGGCCAAGGAGGAGGGGCCCACAACACCGACGCGGATTTGTGAGGTACGCAGCGTATCGCCGCGCCGCGCGTTGTAGCCGAAGCTCAACATCATTGCGCCGGCGAAAGGGCGGTCGTCTTTGATCAGATCGCTGCGCGTTTTGTCGCTGGGGGTGTACATCATCTGTCCGAAGCCGATGGTCATGTTCTGTTCGTCAAAACCCTCGGGTTGCAGCACCGTGAGAAAACGATTCAGCCCACGGACGAGACGGGGTAGGCAAGGGTCATCGCGATAGTCCACAAGGTTGGGGGAGACCCAGCTGACGAGAAATCCATTGGAGTAGCCTTGATCTTGTCCAATGCCGCCGAACATGTCGTTGTCGATCCGCAGATTGAGCGTTCCCGTTGAGCGCAGCGGGTTGTCCTGGTGGCAGGACTGGGCCTGTGCGGAGGCGCTCAGCAATAGCAGCAGCAAGGAGGCTGCGACTTCCAGCCTCCATTCAGCGGGGTCGCTGGACTGAACTTTCATCACGCTGGCGTGCCACCCTGCCCAGGGGTTGCAGTCACAATGACCGATTGGGACTGGCGCACCAGCATCACTGGAACTGGTGCGATGCGAGCGAGCTGCTCTGCATCGCTTCCCATCAGCAGCCTGTCCACGCCCCGGCGTCCGTGGGTACCCAACACCACCAACTCGCATTGAGTAGTCAGTGCCTGCTGAGCGATGAGCACCGAGACGCGCTCGCCGTTGCTTTCCAGAAGGACGGTCTCAACCACCAGGCCTCCCTGCCTCAGCCGCAGCGCCGCCTCGTCCAGCAGCTTCTGCCCGGCCGCCAGGAAGCCCGGCCTCACTTCTTCAATATAGATCCTCGGCCTCTCGAAGCCGTTGCTATGCTTCATCTCCTCGATGACGTGCAGCAAGACGATGGTTGCGCCATTCAGGCGTGCCAGCACCGCAGCGTGGTGGAGCGCCAAATCGGCAGTAGGACTTCCGTCGAGCGGAACCAGGATTCTTGAGTACATGAATGTCTCCAGTTATCAGAGTAGAACGGGATGACGAACAGATATTGCGTATACCGTGTCGCAATAGCGGACGCGGGATACGCTTATTCAGTTGCGTACATATTCCCCTGGGGCGTCGCAAACAGTGGGGTATCCACTGGATTCAGCACCTATGAGCGGAGGCGCAACAACATCACCGGAACGCTCTCGCAGCCACGCCGACCATGCGGGCCACCAGGAATCCGGATGCGTCTGCATCGTCGCTTGCCACTCATCCGGCGCCATGTATCCATCACCGGCCGCGCGGGTATGGATTTGATATTGGCGGTTACCTCGGCCGGGCTCGCTCACGATGCCGCCGTTGTGTCCTCCAGTGGTCAGCACGAAAGTCAGCTCGGCCGAAGACAGGAGATGCAGCTTGTAAACCGAGCGCCAAGGCGCAATATGATCCGAGGCAGTGCCGACGCAAAACACCGGTACAGCGATGTCTCCCACTGAAACGGGGCGACCCGTGACGGGATAACGCCCCGCGCTGAGATCGTTATTCAGGTAAAGGCGTCGGAGATACTGCGAATGCATCTTCGCGGGGAGGCGAGTCCCATCGGCATTCCAAGCCATCAGGTCGGTCATTGCCCGGCGATCGCCCAATAGGTATTCGTCAATCATGCGAGACCATATGAGATCGTAGGAACGCAGTAGCTGAAAAGCTCCGCTCATCTGGTCGGAGGTCAAATAACCGGTTTGAGCCATGCTGGCTTCCAACAGCGCCACTTGACTCTCGTTGATGAAAAGACTCAGCTCGCCCGGTTCGCTGAAGTCCGTCTGTGCGGCAAGCAGGCTTACCGACACCAGCCGCGTATCGCCATCACGCGCCATGGCTGAAGCACCAATGGCCAGTAGCGTTCCGCCCAGGCAATAACCAGCCGCGTGGACTCCATGCCCGGGGACGACGGAAGTCACAGCGTCCAGCGCTGCATGCAGGCCGAACTCCAGGTACTCATCCATGCCCAAATCTCGATCCTCAGCATCCGGATTTCTCCAGGAGATGCAAAAAACCGTATGCCCTTGCGCAACCAGATACCGTATCAGCGAGTTATGCGGTGACAGATCCAGTACGTAGTACTTCATGATCCAGGCAGGAATGATCAGGATCGGTTCGGGATGGACTTTCTCGGTAGTGGGCGTGTACTGAATCAGTTCGATCAGTCGATTTCTCAGAACGACTTTTCCTTCCGTGACCGCTACGTCGCGCCCAACGACGAAGTTCTCCGTTCCCGCGGGAGGCTGGCCGGATAGTTGCCGACGCAAGTCGTCGAGAAAGTTGGACGTCCCCCGCGCTAGATTGGCGCCTTGCTCTGCGATGGTTCTTTTCAGGACAACGGGGTTGAAAACCGCAGCGTTGGCGGGCGAAAGCATTTCCAGCCACTGTTTGGCGCCAAACGCCAGCAGGCGTTGGTGTTTCGGATCCACTCCCCACACCCCCTGCGTGGCCTGCTCCCACCATTTGGTCTGATTGACGAATGAACTGCGGAAAAGGTCGTAGGGCCATTGATCCCATGCAGGATCGTTGAAGCGGCGGTCATTGACAGGTGACCGGTCAGGAGCGGTGGCTCCCCGGTCCGGGTTGGCCGGATTCTTCTTCAATACGGCCATCCATTGCTCGGACAGGGAGGCTGCAAACGCCAAAAGCTCGGCTTGCTTGCCAGGACTGTTTGCTAAATGGCTCGCCCAGTCCACCCACGCGAGCAACGATGTCTCCGGCGAAATAGACGACCAAGCCTGTGCCCAAGCGACATGGGCATCCCCATCCAACTTCGGATTGATGGCTGAGTCGATATTGCCGTTCTTTTTATTCGTCAAAGCGTATTACCTGGCGGATTCAAATCTGAAGTGCAACACCCTTGGTTTCAATGAACGAGGGTGGAGTGTTGGGGACTGTTCAGGAGCAGGTCCCGGTAGACCGCCAGAGGGGATCGTACGCCCAGACCTTTTCTGGGTCGATTGTTGATCTGATCAGCAATGGCATCGAGCTGCTCCTGGCTGTGGATCGATAGGTCGGTGCCCTTGGGCAGGTACTGGCGTACCAGCCCGTTCATGTTCTCGTTGGAGCCCCGCTGCCAAGGGCTGTGCGGGTCGCAGAAGT
>NZ_JBHTCA010000031.1:0-34432 GCF_042665215.1 Hydrogenophaga atypica | reverse complement strand
ACATTTCCATGGTGATCACCCTCTTTGCCCCCTGCCCAAAATTTGGGCAGAGCGAGTAAAACACCTGGGTCAGTTTTGAGTCGGCACAAACCCCTAAAGTGGGTCAGTTTTCGGTCGGCGTCAACACGCCATGGTTCCAAATCCGGCACCTGGAAAAGACCGAGGGCCTGGTCGCCTTGTCAGCCAATTTCACCCTCTACGGCGACATGAGCGATCGGATGATGACCCTCGCGGCAGGACTCGGCCCCACCCAGGAGATCTACAGCATCGACGAGTCGTTCATCGGGCTGCACGGGGTGCGGGGAGACCTGACTAGGCGAGCACACATCATCCGTGACCGCATCCTGCGCTGGACAGGTATCCCCTGCGGGATCGGGATCGCACCGACCAAGACGCTGGCCAAGCTGGCCAACTTCATCGCCAAGACGGCCGAACGCAAGCCGGGAAGCTACCCGGAGCACCTGGCCCGGGTGTGCAACCTGGCGACGCTGAGCCAAGGTGAGCTGGAGGCCATTCTGGGCGGCACCGATGTGGGTGAGGTCTGGGGCGTGGGACCACGCATTGCCACCCAGCTGCGCGAAAGCGGCATAAAGACGGTGCTTGACCTGGCGCGCATCAAACGCTCGCGGTTGTCGGCTTACCGCTGCATGTGCGGATGACTCTTTGCGCGTTTTAGGGCGTTTGGATTGCTCCGCTCACCAAATGACGCACGCCATGCAACTCCGCCCCCTCACCAAATATGAGAGCAAGATCGGCCAGTAACTGCCCGTGCGTCCCACTTTTCAAGTCTTGCAAAGCGGATGCTCGAACCAACGTCACCTCAGGCTCGGTTGCACCCGCTCTTGTCAAGAAAGCCCACTCTTCTCCTTGTAACCAAATTGCTACATACGGAACGACTGATGTCGCCACAGAGGAATAACGGTCTCTTGCATACGAAGACTTCCCGAGGCATGCAGCCCTAGCGCCCTTATCCGGGGAAAACAAGGCTGATCGAACGGTATTAAAGCGAAAATTTGCACCCCCACGATGCCTTCGCCATTTGGGTGTTCCAGTCTTCTCGTTCATTTGGTGAATGCCAAATTCGACGACACCTGTTTTATCAAGCTGTTGTAATGCGGTGGTCCAAGACATCTGTACTTCCATAGCAGTTAATGCAGCCTTAAATTGACTCAATGCCAGCTGAGCTAATCTACCCAAACTATAGCGGCAGTCTATGACTTGATCCGCTCGGAAAACCACCGTGCAGCTTCGTCCGATGCTGTGACCATCACAAAGCGACCCGTTGCTCGAGTACAGGCCACGTAAAGATCCTCGATGGCAAATGCATCGGTGCGATTTGGCATGTCGGCGTGTACGAGCACCACGTTTCGAGCTTCTAATCCTTTGAATGACTTGACGGTAGAAAAAACGACATGGCCAGACTTTCCTAGGTCAGCCAAGTCTTCTGTGAGCTCGAGTCCGTAGGCTTTCCTGGAGAGGTTCATGCAGCTATTTTCGAGCCGATAGGGAGATAGAACGACAGCCCCTCCTTCGGGCGCTAGATCATGCGCGGCGTCCCAGGCTGCTGCAGCCATAAGCGCTGGCGTCGTTTTCTGTACCTTCGGCATTGCCCCCACCGGTGCGCCAGGCATTGAGTCGACCTTCAGACTACAACATTCGTTGGTCGCAGAGTTGACGAGCTGCGTGTTGCGACAGTTGTGATACAGGCGGAAAGTGACCTCCGCACCGAGAAGCTCTTGCTTCGATGCTTGGTAAACGTTCTGGCCCCAGTCGGCGAACAGCAACCACTGTCCCGAATCAGCCAATAGCTCTAGCAGTGCAAGTAATCGGAGTTCCCCAAAGTCTTGTCCCTCGTCTACGACGATAGCTTCATACTTCTCCGCTTGAGGAAGCTCCGATGCGACGTCCTGAACAAGCGACGGCAGCTCTTCCATAAAAAAGTGATCGTCGAACGTACCGTTCGGGTGGTCGGCAACCTTAGTGAAGAGACGATCTACCGAAGTGATGAAGTCTGCAAGTCCAGGGTTCATTCGCTGCAGGTACTCCGCAAGCGCCTTGTTGAAACACACGTACAGCGCACGGCGGCCTTCCTCGATCAGGGCTTCGAGCTTCCACATCGCCAGCAATGTCTTCCCTGAACCAGCAGGCCCGACGATCGCTACCCGAGGCAGTTCGAAAGCTCCCCTTAAAGCGGCGAACTGCTGGCGAGTCAACTCGTCGATTACTACACCATCTTCGCGGCTGTCTAGTGGCGTATCCCGCCACGCCACACGAAATGTGCTGTTCGTGAATATCTGGGCGACTCTAGTAGCTACGTCAGTGGTGAAGTCTTGCCGCGATGATCGATGCATTCGAGATTCGAGGGCCTCCCTGATGCGGCGCGCGAGCTTGGGAATGTCTGGCTTTGCGATGATCGTGCTCGGATCGTAGAGCGTCGATGGCCCTTCCACAACACCGTTTGGATACGCCACGAGAAACGCATATGCGCCTGGAAAGGACTGTCGAGGAAGGTGATCGCATGCAAGGCGCGCGAGTGAATGCATGTTCCGACACGCCTGCTCCGGTGGTGGCTCGTCGATGGGAATCTCGCGGAGGATCTCGCGGGTGCGCAGGTGTTCCTCGCGTCGAAACCATGTACCGTCCTCCCCGACGCGAACCGCACGCGATCCCTTCACTTCGAGAATTGCCATTCCTAGCCCTGGCACGAGGATGACAAAGTCGCATTGGCCATCCTTGACCACGCCGCCATCACTCTTCAGCGCCCACCCAATGTTGCATACAACGATCCAATCTTGCGGAAGTTGTGCGGCGAGCTGACGCCGAATCTCCCGCTCCCAGCGATCTGCACTGTTCGTCCCAAGGATTTTTGGCATTTCAGGTATTGATGTCAGTACGGCGGGCAATCAACGTCAGAATCGGGTAGTCTTGCCGCATCAAGTGACCCGTGGTCCCTACCTTCTTGATGCGATAGCCTGCGCCTGGATGGTTTGTGATTGTTACCCTGCAAAGCTCACCAGCGACACTGGCCAGCCAGGAGCCAGGTGAGGACGACCAGCCATCGCTGTCGGCCACCCGTACCCAGCGCCAGGGAGGTTGCGTGATTGAATCACCGACGCTAAGCGCCATGACGTCCTGCATCCACTGGTCGGGGTCGGCAACGGTCAGCGTCGGCGCGGCGCCACCCAGATCTCTGACGGGAAAGAATTGCTGATTCCCCCGCACCCAAGCCATTCGGTGCGAAAGGTTAAACGAATCGACCATCCGAATACTTGATGCGTTGTTTGCGATGGCGAGTTCGCGAATCGCAGAGCCTATTGTGTGCTCGTCAAGGATCGCTGGAGACCAAAGAGGATGACTGACCAAAAACAGCGTAGTGTCGTTTGACATGCCGCTGTCGCCCCCCATCCAGCCGTGCACTCCCGAGCCACCTGTCAGGTGTGAGGAGCTTCCGCGTTCGTACGCAATGCAATATGTCTGCGCGAGTTGCGCCGCATGCGCGTCCCAGCTCGACTGCCCCACGCTCCAAGTCTCGACGAGCGCATCGCGACCAGGTACGAAAGACGAATCGCGCATCACGTGCAGCAGCTCGACCCCGAGGCGCCAGTCAATAAGACCGTGGAGTTGTCTGTTTCGGAATCCACGCAGCAGCACGTCGGGGGAACGCCAAACCTGCCCAGTCGTTGAGCTTCGTTTGCACTCCGTCCTAATCATGCGGCCCAACGTCGCGAGTGGGCCTGTGGCTTCGACGCAGCCTTGGAGGAGTTCTGTCCAATAACGCGACGCCCAGTCCACCAACCCGGCGCCGTTTGGATGTTCGTCTGCCAGATATAACTCGGCCCCGCGAGCATTTATGTCGTCATCCAGTTTGTGTACCGATGCGATTTCGATATCGAGAGAGTCCACATCTAGTTCGAGAGCAATCGCACGTTGAAGGATTGTCGCGGCCGAGTACCAGGCCGCCTTACGAGAAGCAAGGACGCGTTTCGAATCGAAGAACTCTAGGCCGGAACCATCGGTTAGACGTATGCTCAGGATATCCGTAGTCTTGGGCGATGAAAGGCTCGCTCGGATTTGCGGGGAGTCGTCGTCCGACTTCCACAACTGCCCTTCTAGCTGTTGGAACCCCCTTGGGGTCCTCGCGGAAGTCACCTTGCTGAATCCGAATGGTTGACCGCCAGGTGCCTGCGCCAACCGATAGACCTTTCCCTGTCGAGACAGTGCGATTGACGCCCGACCCATGACTGTCTGATTTGCAGCACCTAGACTCGGCGAGGCGACGAAGGATCGAGGCCCGCCGCCTCGCGATGCCTCCGACGGCTTGATTGGCTTCTCGATGTCGAAATCGGTGATGAATCCAGATGGAGTAACCGCAAGAAACAAATCTGCATTCGCTAGCTTGCAATGCGAGCACTGCCTCTTCTGCGGACTTCGGACCCAGGACTCCTCCCACCCAGGGATATCGTCTATAGGACGGAAGGTCGTGGGATCAGCGAACTGCACGTCGAGATTTCGACACTCGGGACAGAAGGTCTGCCAGGTGGCGCCGCCAATCGGCCTGCCCTTCGATTTCCACTTATCGCCATACTCATGGCGGATGGGGCCGGCTAGCCCAATCGGCTCCAGTTGGCGTTTGTCCCAGATGCGCTCGGACCCAGGCGCGAACTCGGTGATGGCTTGGTCAAGCGTCCTATCCAGCGACTTCGGCTCGCGACCGTGCACGGGCTTCAACGGCAGAGCGAAATAGAGATTCCGCACGGTGGTCGGCATGCCGTACATCGGCAGGACTCCAGCCTCTGCAAGGGCCGTCGCTAGACCACGCGTTGGATCTGTTTCCTTTGACACCACCTGATCGATGCGAGCAGGAAGGGTGAGTGCCTGTTGCGCGAGAGAGGCAGGCGCGATTCCTGTGCCACGGGCCACGACGCTTGCAATCGCATCGACCTGCTGGACCTCTTTCTGGAACCATGTTGCCACAGCGAGCCTTCGGTCGTTGTCATAGTCCTCGACAAGCCCCATTTCTCCGTGAGTGTCCACTGGTGTACCGGAGTTGCACCAAGTGCAACCGGCAAAACGAAACGCTCGCCGCAAGGACTCCTTGGCCATTAGGCGCTCGGCCAGAATTCGTTGTTCATCGGTGACCGATACAGTGGGCTGAGGTGGAACGCCACCGGTCATCTCTTCAGGATGATCAAAATGGATCCGGTCATGGGTCTGACCACGGCAATAGGTCAACACAACCGAAAACGCTTGCCCCTTCCGACCGGCTCGGCCCGCGCGCTGCTGGTAGTTGAAGCGCTCGGGAGGCATGTTCGCTTGGAAGACAGACTGCAACGCACCGATGTCAACTCCAACCTCCATGGTCGTCGTAACGGATAGCAGGTCGATGGAATCGACTTGCTCAATAACAGGTCGATCCACAACGTAGTCGATGTGCTCGCCATCGAAGAAAATGTCGCGAAAATGACGCTGGCGCTGTGCTTGGTCATTGGTTTGCCCAGTTAGCTCCTCGGCGTGGATGCGGAACCCTGAATCCATCCTCGCTGCCAAGCTAGCGTAGTAGTGAGCAGATTCAATCTCGGCGGCGGAAGTGAGCCCGTTGGGATTGTCATTGAGCCGGGCGTTGCAGCGCGTGCAAATCCCGCCCGAGCGCTGCCAATTTATTTGACCGCAAGTAATACACAGCCAAGGGCGAGCATCGCGCGCAACCACTTTTGCCCAAAGCTCGGATATCTTGATGTAGCCCCAAGCGTCGCGGGTGCCGTGGCCTTCCTCGACGAGGGTATCGCGCACTGAGGCCCTGAGCTGGTCGACACCAACCGAGTGTTCGCGTGCGCAAGCGGTCAGATAGCGAAATGTTCGCTTTTTCTTGGCTCCTTCCGACGCGTGGCCGGAGGGATGTTTCTCCGTCCATGGCGTGAATGGCGAATCACCTTGATGGGGATCGGTGAGTCTCTCCTCCGCGAGGATCCGGATCACTCCTTCACAGACTCCTCGGAAAGCAGCCGCGTCAAGTCCGCCGCGTCCCTCTAACGACAACGACGGAGACATGCAGAGGTACCCCACGCCTTGCGCCTCGAGGTCGTATAGAAGCTTGCCGGATAGTGCTCGCCACGACTCCCTGCGCAGGCGGCGCCCAAAGTCTTCAAGCCTGTCGGCCTTTTCGCGTGGAAAGTTCGTAGCCGCAAGCCGTGGAGGTTGGCTTCCTCCACCGAAATTAAGCAGGCAGGTCCAATCGTTATCGTCCCCTACTCGCCGCGTCTCGATCCCCGGCCCTGCAGGATTCACACCAAGTCCCGCAAGGTACTCCCATACTGGAGGCAACACAAGCCTTTGCGGGTTTGGGTTATGTAGAAAGTCATCTAGTCGCACGTAGCCAGGACTAAAGTGATGGACGCGTAAGACATGAGCCTTTGCTTCATCCGTGGCAAAGTCCGGGTCATTGACTACCGATTTGGCTTCGCTCCAGAACGCCTTGAGTTCTTGCAATTCGGTCGCGCCCAGAACGGCCTGCTGTGTGAGCAACAACTGCTTGCCGGCCTCGACGTCGCCAGCCTGAATCGCCGCCAGTAGCAGCTTCTTCAGCGGAGCGATTCCGCCCGTTGCACGCTGCTTTAATTGCTCCAGCACGGCGACGCGCAGCAAATGTCGCCATTGCTCAGCTTCGACGCCATTGGCCAAAGTGGCAGCGGACTGCCGGCTGTCGGAAAACGCGACCAACTTGCGACCAGGCCCGCTTGGCATCAAGCCCATCAAGTGCTTCGTCAAGAGGAGCGAGGTCTGGTTCAAGCCAGTGGCGAATGATCGAATTGGTGCAGACCGTCCACCTAGACGCTCTGTGTAGTCGATGTGGCACGACGGACAGCGCTGGGGCATGGCTGGCAGCGTAATCGCCTTCTCCGGAGGGGCGTCAAGCTCGAACCAGAGGCATCGAATCGAGCCGTCGTGATGGCTGCCGCCAATCTCCACGGTACCCGTAGCTGGATAGATTGAGGCTTCCACCCAACGCGCCGGTGCATCGTCCTTGGCTCGACGCGTTCTCTCGTCCCGGGCTTCTGTATGGTGCTTCCAGCTATAAAGGTCTGGGTCATCGATCCCGTTCCAGTCCGGCGGAACAAGATGAACAACGCCAAGGCTCGAGTATGGCTGTGCATCGGTTCGCGTTGACGCCCCGGATTCGGGAAGCCCCTCGATCGCCGGAGGCACTGGCGCTAGCTCGTAGCGCTGCTGCCGTCCTGGCACTGGCGCATGAGTCTTGTATCCAGCCAACAACTGCGTGCCACAACATTCACAGTAGAGCACTTCCAGGACGCGCATGCCATCCACAGCCATGACCGATTCGGCCATAAGTCGACCCGTTCGCCGGCGACTGTCGTAGGCCTGGGTTCCAACGGTAGCCCATAGGCCGTCGATGTTCTTAACCATCCAGTGGAACCGAATCCTCGGAAGCGGAAACGATGGTTGGATGACCGTTTGGGCAAGAGACGAAGCTGCCGCAGCGGAAGCGAACAAGCCGCGAGCAGCAGAGATCTGTTCCTCCAGTGGGAGCTTTGGGAAGAGTCGCGCAAGCAGCTCGGGAAGCGCGGTCGCCCGGTGTCTTCCCGGCGATCCAGGCTCCCAGAAGCCTGCTACTAGTCGTTCCGCCGGGGTAATCGCTTGCGTAGAGACAGCAAATTCTCGAGCCAAAGATTCAACAAGAGCGGCGTTGTCAGGTGCCAGCCCCAGTTCCCTGCATCGCCAGGCAAAGTCCGCTGGCATTTCTGGCGAAACTGCGGGTTGGTTGTGCAGACTCAACCCTGCCTCGATGTGAAAGAGCCCGCGTGCGTCCGCTTGATCAAAGCCAAACAGCCCACCGAGGAATTCGTAGGTGGAATCCGCGGTCGCATCCAGTGACGCGCTGGACGCAAGGATTTGAAGTTGGCGATTCCGAGGCTCCAGCCCAAGGCGGTCCATGAGCAACCTTAGGAGATAGCCAACTTCGGTGCCCGCCGCGCCGCGATACAGGTGTAATTCGTCAACGACGAGCTGAAACACGTGGTTTTCAGGATCCTCCTCGAGCCATTTACGCGTAGCGGCGAAGATGTCTGAATCCGAGCGGTCGCCCTTGAATTGCGCATCGCTGTGCCGCATTAACATGATCGATAGCATGCTAACGTTGGTGATCAGCAAGTCCGGAGGGGATGCTTGCATCTCCCAACGATGGAACATCTCCGCTGCGTCCAAGGTCATACGTGGGACGAAGCGCACCTGCTCCTCGAGATCTCCGACCTTTTTCTGGTGCAGTGGTAGGTCAATGGAGTTCTCCGCCGCCGCCGCGTCCCGTGCAGTACGCGCAGAGTCAAGCGCAGCGGTGAGGTCTCGGTGTTGCTTGATGGCATCCTTGATGGCGGCCTTTAGCTCCGACTCTTTGCTTGAGTTAAGCACCGGTTGTCCGTTGGCGTTGAACTTAAATGGGTGACCCGACACGGGAGTCGAGCCGTTGTAGCGGCCAAACCGGATGCGATTCGAGCCCCAGTGCTTGTCCAGAGCATCTAGAGCCTCATCTGAGTCGAGCGCCTTACGCAGACGTGACATCTGGTCTTCGACCAGAGCATTCATTGGATAGAGGAGCAACGCACGAACAGCAGGGCGTCGGGCCTCATTGCGCGAAGTGGCTCGGTCGACGTCCCACTTAGGTGGTGTAGCTGGTGTCCACGGGAACGCGGACTTTGCGGGTGGGCTTGCAGCCTTCCAACCGGCTGGTTGTCGAAGTGCCTCCTTGGCGATAGACGCTATGACCGGTAGAAGGAATGATTCGGTCTTTCCCGAACCTGTTCCGGTCACAACGACGCAGTGCTTCCGCTCCAGCGCCGCACGAAGCATCTTTTGCTGGTGCACGTACAAAATCGCGCCGGGAGGCATGAGCCCCGATCCTGCGAGAGCGACAAAGCCTCGCCGCGCCTCTTCGGACAGCCCTGGAAGGTCAGCTACATTGAGCGCGGTGAGCTGTTTTCCGGTGCTGTACTGAGGTAGCAGCTCGAGATACGGATCCTGGAAGAAAACTCCAGGAGTATCGAGTAACCTGGCTCGTTCGTGTTCAAACGACGGCGAGTTCGTACCGAAGGCAGACTTGACGTATCGCTTCAACTGATCCTGAAGTTCGTCCCAGGAACCAATGGGATCGTTTCCTATCGTTTGGCTCATGTTGATTCTCCCTATGCTGTTGTCGTTGGTTGAAGTTTGGAGCCCGCAATCGAGGTTATAGAGTCAAGTTCGCCGCCCAAGCGGGAGGCGACGATAGACGCGACTTCGACCGGAACGTCGCGGAAGCGTAGCCAGTGGGCAGGAAAGAACCCCTCATAGACCAGGCTCACGAATCCGATGACCCGGACGTTCTGGCTAAGCATGGGCAATCTATCGTTGATCGCTTCGCCAGTCCTCAGGAAGTGAACTTCCGCGCCAAATCCAGAACACAAACAAAGTGTTCTCTCGAGGACTGATGGAGGCCGCATGCGAGCTGGAAGCCAGAGGTCGCGTGTCTTAGGGTCGTAGGGAAATGGCCACGGCAATGCATCCCGTCTTTCGTACTTTTCGCACATCAAACGAGCGAAGGCGAGCACTGAAATCCAAGTACCCCATCGGGAGTCATGGATGTGCGAATACCGACTGTTGCCCGCCTGATCACGAGTACCGAGTACGTATAGCTGGAGCGGCCAGGCCTGTGGGTCGTCGAAACGGAAGAGCTGAGCACCAATCTCCCTGTCGATGGTCATCTGCTCGCTGACTGCGGAAGAGAATTGTGCTGAGTGCCATTTCATGCGGTGCAAGTTGGAAAGCTTCGTGGCAAAGTGTTCCCAGCTATCTCTTGCGAAAGTCCGACGCGCATCTTCAACGGAGCCTGACCAGGTTGCGATCGAAATAGCCGGCGCTGTACTGAACTGGAAGCCTATCGCCTTGCTTGCTTGACGGATCTTGTCGAGCGACTCGGCGGCGACACGCACCACAGGCAGAAAGCCGCGCCCCTGACCCTCCGCCGAGACCAGCAACTCGTTGCAAGCTCGAAGTCGAGCCCACTGCGGCAGCGTCAGAGTTCCCGCTACTCCCGCCACGGCTAAGCCACTGAACAAAGTCGGCAGCTCGTACAAAGATGGCTCTACGCTGTGCACACGCACGACATGCCCCTTGGCGTCCGTTTGAATCTCCAGGAAACCTCTCGCTCGAAGATCCATCAACAACGGCATCGGATCGGCGTCGACGCACTGTCGCCGCAGTTCATCTCTGGCTGCTCCGTACGCGATTGTCCCGAGTCGCCCCAAACTATTCAAAAACTTCGCAGTTCCCGCATCCTCGATCGACTGGGTGAGTACATCATCGAAGTTGGCTGTTTCGGGATAGCCACCAACCTCACGGCGGGCGTCAAGGACATTAAGGCCAATCGTGGTACCCCTGAGCCCTTCCTCATCGCTTCGCGATTGTCCAAGATTTCCAATTGAATAGGATTTTGTCTGGCCTCGACCTTCGCCATCTCCGTACGCAATGCGTAAGCGTGCTTCCGCAAGCGGATGGCTGCCTACCAGTACTTTGATGTCAAATGCACCTCGGAGGTCGGCGAGGTGCTTGATCACGAACCGCTTCGTCAAGGCTTTGGATTCGCCGCCCTCTTTGGGCAAGACCTCTTCCAAAGCTAGTCCGGGCGCTTCGATACGGCTGTTATCTGGCGCTTCGATATCGACAAAAGGCAGATCGTACGCGGCAAAGATGCGGGCACCGCCGCGCAAGAGCGGGCGACCTCCGACCAGTCGGATACGAGCGGCCGGCACGTTTGCCGGATCGGCTGCATCCGAAAGATACTGCCGTTGAGATGCTGAGAGCCGCTCTGACAGGGGGATGCAAGCGAGCCACCAGGAGTCAGGCAGCCCGCTGGAGGGCACAGTCTGAAAATCGATTCCTTCTGCTTGCATCCACCTGCGGGTCGAGGCTTCAACTCCAGGGCTGCAGAGCACATAGGATGGACCGAAAAGTGGAATGTCGCGCTCGACCAGATAGTCGCCGTACTGGGGGTCAACGGTATTCCAACAAAGCGTGCGCCGCGCGGAGCATGGAATATGGAACGACCGGCGCACTTCTTCCATCGAGCCACCACTCTCGTCATCGAACGCAACGACGACTTCGACGGCAGCTGTCGCGGCGAGGACAAGGGCGTCGTTGCATGATTTCCTGTGCAACTCGGCAGGGGCAGTCACAAATGTCGATTCAGCAGCATGAAAGCGGGCTGGTACTGATTGCCCCACCAGCCGCATGATGCAGAACCGGTTATCGGTTGGGGCCTGAATGCGCCAGCGTACATCCCAGCCATTCTCGACGTCATCGGATTCGGACAGAACCAAAGTGACGAGTTCACCTTCGCTAGGGCCGACCTCGACGCCTTTAGCCTGATTGCTAGTCCCAGTAGCATGTGTGTAACGAGGTTTAAGACCGTCCCAAGAATCAAGCAGTCTTTGAAGCTGGGTATGGAGCGGATCTTCGTAAGACTTGTCCCCCATGGCGATGCGCAAGGCGATGCTGAGGAATTGGGCATCCCGTCCGTCCGCCAGCAAGCGCACCAACAGTTGGGGGGTCAGCTTCTCCCCTGGTCGCAGATGCAGCTCGGCGAAGAGCCGCTTGAGATTGTGCTCGTCCGTCCTGCTGATGAGGCACTGGGATCGTGGCAGCCCAACATAGCAATGCGCCCCGAGGACTCGTCGCCTGAATATTCCAAATCGACCGCTGCATTCTCTTATCGACCACGCCTCGAGGTCCTGCCACGCGTGCGACATCGCGTTAGTTACGACGCCGGTATTCGGGAATCTTGATCCTTTCCCCAGCAAAGATTCAACCTCAGCATAGAAGCCTTTGCCTTGTCCTTCGGACGAAGCAAGTACCCATAGGGCTAGGATAGGCAGATAGGTTGGTGCTCTTGCATCCACGTAGTCGACGTTCGACGTACCGGGGTCGATGTAGACGCTAGCCGCAAGAAATCGATCCTTTCTCTGGGACGCCAGCAACAACGCCGCTTCTGCGCACGTCTCGATTCCGGACGGCAGCCATGGTGCACCCGCCGACACAGCTTCGACTAGTCCAGCAGCGCCGCCAAGGTGTATGCCGAACGAGTCAAGCTCGTCTCGAGTCGTGTGAAGCCAAACCTCTTCCTGCGCCGAGGCAGGAGAAAAGAACTCTGAGAGCAGCAGAGAGTTCCACTTCAAGAATCTTGACATCGTTAGCTCGCGTCAATCCTAACCAGTCTGGATTCCGGGCGACCCAGTTAGCCGCGAGACGTCGCTTGAATGCGAGCGGGTACCAAGCGCGTGCGCACGCTCCTTTTGGCTTCGACTAAGCACAAATCTTTCCCCTTCAAGTTCATTAATGCGAAAACTAATAATGCCACACGTACCAACCCAAGTGGTGGTGCCCCCCTAAAAAGGGTGTTTTCAACCTTGTTGAAAATGCCGGCAAGGGGCTGAGCGATGACAAGCAGGCAGATCCCTACTCGCAGTCCAAGGTTGAATCAGCGGCAAGGTTCAGGGTCGCCGCCCTCAAATTGGGCGTCAGACTCGGAAATAGCCTCAACGACGGCAAGGCCCAGAGCTCGGCCTAGCAAAGGCGGCACAGCGTTGCCGACTTGCGTGTACCGTGGACACTCTTTGGTTCTCAGCGCACCGCCTGTGGTGTATTTACCCTTGAATCTGAACCAGTCAGGGAAACTTTGGAGCCTAGCGCTCTCTCTGACAGTAAGAATCCGAGGCTCTTCATAGTGCAGAACGTCATCTGGGAGGGTTGTCAAAGTGGGCGCTGGAACGTGTGGGGCCATCGGATAGATCCGATGCTTCTTAAGTCCGTACTTCTCTCGGAACTTTTCATCCATTCGAACCCCCTTAGGGCATTCAGACAGGATGAGCTGAAATCGATCACGCACAGCATCTCTGTGCTTGGCTAACCTCATGCTATCCATCTCATCATCTCGACAGCCCCAGTGCATTAGCCTTTGGTATGGTGATTCCTTTGATGGGCCCTCATAAATAGCTTCCACAAAACCCGGAGGGGACTCGGGGTCACGACAATTTTGTTTGGGCTTGATCAGCGCACGCAGATCGTGGATTGCGTCCCGGGCAGAAACAATCTCAGACAAACCTAGATCCTTCAAAACTCCTAGCCTTGAGTCTTCTAAGATGTCGAAAACTCTCTCTACTCCACCAACCAAACGCTTGCTGACCTCACGCCGAAGTCCAACGACAATCAAACGGACTCGCTTTTGAGGTACTCCGAATCGTGATGCGTCGACAAGCTTACCCTTCACATCGTAGCCAATGTCTTCGAGCTGTGCCTTAAGTTTCTCGTAGTAGGACTCACGAGCATCACTGCAAGATGGTTGATCGAGTCCTTTGGACGCGTGCGCAACTTTCATTCCAGGCACGTTCTCAAGAATTAAGGCCTTTGGCTGTACTGCATTGACGACGTCAACATATTTCTGAAAGAGCTGATTTCTCGGGTCAGCCTCATTTCTCTTGCCAGCAAAGCTGAACCCTTGGCAAGGTGGACCTCCCGCCAAAACTTCCACTTCACCCTCAAGCGCATGTAGCTCTCGGAGGTGTTCATTGAGTAGGTCATCAACGCTCCAGTTTTTCTTCTTGAGCCAATATGGCCAAGCGAATGGCTTGACTGGTAGTCTCCGGTCATTTAAAAAATTTGCCCTAAATGTTTCGAATGCCATGAAGTCGCGCTCAATTGCGAAACGCCCCTCAAGCCCTGCCATCGCCAACCCCAAAGAAAGGCCTCCGCAACCCGAAAACAGGTCAATAAAGGTGGCACTCTTCAAATTAGTCAACGAGGTTTCTTTTAATGTTTTTCCAGTCATCTGAGAGAAAAAGTCGAGGTGTATCCTGCCCGTATCATGGTCTATAAAGGTGTATATACAACTGGGTTACAGAGAATTGCGTTTAGAAGTTGCTCAGCTATGTTGTTGGCTCGTTCCCTCCAGGATACCTCATCCCGAAGAGTGAGGTCATCAGACCTACTGCTACTGGAAACCGCGAACTGAGTAAAAAGCAGGCAGCCATTGCAGTCCAACCAGCTAAAACTGTACGGTAGGGCTGTCGCCGTGATGGTCTGTTGTGCGGAGCCGCTGACGCATTCGCAGTACAGATTGTTCGCCGGAATCAAGTGCAGCGCACACACGGTCACATGGACCCTCGCTCCCCCCGCCTTAAGAAGGCACCCCGGCTTCGGAATTCACCTTGACCGGCCAATAAGGAGTCTCTTTCCCTCTCCAGGAAGAGACTCCTTTTTTCGTGACCGCTTCGATCACCCCCTAACCGACGACCTAGTCGTCGGTGCCGTTTCAGCCAGTTGCAGCCGCTTCACCTCGTTCAGCGCCTGCGTCGTGCGTCTGCTGTGTCGTTGACGACTTCAGCCGCCACGACATCCTCAACCTCACCTGGAGTTCACCATGATCGAAACCGGCATTGCCATCTTCCTCAGCCTCGTCTTCATCCTGGCCAAGCTGCCCCGCCGCCTCATGCTGCGGGCACTGCGCCACGACATCGCCATAGATGTCGCCGTCACCTTCCTGGTCCTTGTTATCCACTGGGGCACCTTCAGTGGCGTGATGGCAGCCACTTTTGCCGGCCTCCTCACCAGCGTGGGCACCAGCGCCGCCAAGCGCCTCTTTGGCTACATCCACCGCGACCAGTACGTGCCCGGCTTCATTCACCTCAAGGTCTGAGCCATGGCACACCATCACGCTTCCTCCTCTGCGACTAACTCAGCAACCCAACGCCGCAAGGCCATGATCCGCATGCTCGCCACTATCTCCGGTGACGTGGCTGTGGGCATGGTCCTGGCCTCGGCCTGCATGTGGATGATCCACATCGCCGCCTGGGGAATCTTCCTGAGCTTCTTGGCGTGGCTCATCGCTGCGGTTCTGGCCCTGGTCATCTCCCAGTACGTCGTGCACCCAACGGTCAAGTTCGTTCTATCGGATCGCAAGCTCGACGACGTTACCCGCCGGGTGTTTGGCCTCACCGAGCTGTTCTACGCCCAGGGCGTTCGCTCCAGCCAGGACATCTGGCACGCGCTCAAGCGCACCGCTGGCACCGTCCAGGGCCGCTGGCGACCCGCTGGGTGAGTGCCCTGGCTTTTTGCTTCCTTCATCCCCCTCAACCTATGCCCCGTGCGCTCATCCCGCCGGGGCTTTTTCATGTCTGGAGACCACCATGTCCCGCTCCAACCCTGAGCACCATTCCGCTCATCACTCACCATCCACGCATCACGACCTCTACGCCGAGGTCACCAACGCCATCATCGCCGCGCTGGAAGCCGGCACACCGCCCTGGGTCTGCCCTTGGAACAAAGGCCATGGCAGCCTCATTCCGGCCAATCTCACCACGGGTCGTCCTTACCGGGGCGTCAACGTGCTGCTGCTCAACCTCCGCCAAATGGCCTGTGGCTACAGCCGCAACCACTGGCTGACATTTCAGCAGGCCCACAGCGTCGGTGCCCGAGTACGCAAAGGCGAACACGGCACCCGCATCGTCTTCTTCAAGCTCATGGAGCGTGACGACGACAGCGCCCCTGGCCAGGCCGCCAACGACGAACCCACCCGCCGGGTCATCCCACTGTTGCGCTCGTTCACCGTCTTCAACGAGGCCCAGGTCGATGACCTGCCCGCCGGCCTGACCTGGCCCGAAGCACCCGAGTCCATCTGGAGCCCGTGCGACGAGGCCGATGCGGTGCTCGTCAAGTCCGGGGCTTTGTTCCGGCACGGTGGCGACCGAGCTTTCTACACACCCAGCCAGGACTTCATCCAGATGCCACCGCCCGAGGTGTTCGAGAGTTCGGAGCGCTACTACAACGTGGCGCTGCACGAGCTCACCCACTGGACGGGACACCCCAGCCGCTGCAACCGCCCGCTGGCTGGCCGACAGCACATCGAGGCCTATGCCTTCGAGGAACTGGTGGCCGAGATGGGATCGGCGTTTCTAAGCAGCCACTGCGGCCTGCCCACCCAGCTGCACCACGCCAGCTACATCAAAAGCTGGCTGCAGGCCCTGCGCGATGACAAGCGCTTGGTGTTCACCGCCGCGTCCCAGGCCCAGAAGGCCGTGGACTTCCTGGTGGGAGAAGCCAACGTTGCCCAGCGCGAGGAGGTGAACGCATGAACACGACCGCTAGTGGCAACAGCTACGACCGACCTGCGCTGGTTCAGCAGGCCCTGGCCTGGCTGGAATGCGAGGTCAGAGAAGCGCCGGCGCTTTCCTCACCACAGGCGGTACGGGACTACCTTCGCTTGCGCCTGGGTGACCGGCCGCACGAGGTGTTTGCCGTCCTGTTCTTGGACGCTCAGAACCGGCTCATCGAGACGGTCGAGATGTTCAGAGGCACGCTCACACAGACCTCGGTCTACCCCAGAGAGGTGCTGGTCGAGGCGTTGAACCGGCAGGCAGCCAGTGTCATCTTCTGCCACAACCACCCCAGTGGGGTGGCAGACCCGTCACCGGCAGACATCGCGCTCACGCGGACACTCAAGTCCGTCTTGGCCATGGTGGACGTGCGGGTGCTCGATCACTTCATCGTCACCCGCTCAACCGTGGTCAGCATGGCTGAGCAGGGGTTTGTGTAGCGGCCCCCGGCACCGACCGAACCCGAAAGGGGTTTTGTCGGTTTTGTAGGGACACCCCCCGCGTTCTTCCAACGCAACTCTTCTTCACCCAACCCCGCCCGGCACAGAGCGATCTGTCCGGGCTTTTCTTTTACCTGGAGCACACCATGACCACCCAATCCACCACCACCGCCGTCGAAGCCGTGCAACCGCAGCAACAGGAGCCAGCCTTCGCACAGCTCTATGCCATCAACGTCAACGAATACGTCGAGAAGAAAGGCGGATTCAGCTATCTGAGCTGGCCCTACGCAGTGGCACAACTCCGTCTGGCCGACCCCAGTGCTACATGGGAAGTTCGTCGTTTCGACCGCTTGCCATTTCTCATCACAGAAGCCGGCGTCTTTGTCGAGGTGGCTGTGACGGTTCAGGGTGTCACCCTGAGCCAGATCCACCCAGTGCTCGATGGTCGCAATCGGCCGCTGCTGTCACCCACAGCGTTTGACATCAACACCAGCATCCAGCGCTGCCTGGTCAAGGCGATCGCGCTGCACGGCCTGGGGCTCTACATCTACGCAGGAGAAGACCTGCCTCAGCCTGTCAATCAGGAAGCAGCGAACGATCAGCCGATGGCGGTTACAACCCCTGCCCCAGTGTCACCACCCGAGTCCAAGCCAGCGGCCAAGGCGCCGGTACAGGGCCGCCAACGGCCTGCTGTGGCCACCATCACCCGCGCCCAGCAGACGCACATCCACAAGCTGGTGCTAGAGGTGGGTGTCGATCTGGATCGTGTGCTGGCCTATTTCGGTGTCCACGCCTTGCAGGACATCGCCGCCACCGACTTCCTGCGGGTGATCCGCTCGCTGGAGAAGCGCAGAGCCGCCGTCGCTTGAGGCGGCGGGCCGGTCATCAATCACCACATCTTTCAATCCGCACGCGCGGGGGCAGCACCTACAAAACCGACAAAACCCCGGTTGGCTGCCATCGTGCGTGCTTTTTATTTGGAGCGCATCATGAACCTCAACGATATTCCCACACCGGTCATCGTGCAACTACAACAGGGCAGTCCCGCGTGGCTGGCCTACCGCCAGGCCAAGCGCAACGCATCCGAGTCGGCCGCAGTCATGGGTGCCAGCCCTTGGATGACGCCTTATCAACTCTGGCTGGCCAAGACCGGCAGGCAAGAGACGACCGTGACCCCGGCCATGCAGCGCGGCACCGATCTGGAGCCGCTGGCCCGTGCTGCCTATGAGGAACAGACCGGACTGGTCATGCAGCCGCTGGTACTCGAAGCAGGTGACTACAGCGCCAGCCTTGACGGCATGACGTTCGAAGGCGACCTGGTGCTAGAGATCAAGTGCCCGGTGCGTGGCACCCGGTCAGACCTGTGGCAGGACGCCCTTCAGGGTGAGGTACCGCTGCACTACCGGATTCAGGTTCAGCACCAGCTCATGGTCAGCGGCGCCCAGACGGCGCACCTGTGGGTGTTTGACGGCACCAGAGGAGTGCTGGTCAGCATCGAGCGCGACGAGGCCCTCATGGAGGCCATCCGAGCCGCCTGGGACGGGTTTCAGCCTCATCTCGATGGCGACACCCCGCCAGCGCTGTCTGACGCTGATACGCGGGTTCGGACGGATCAGGCGTGGCAGGAGGCTGCCCGGCGCTATAGCGAGGTCAAACGCCAGGCAGATGCGGTCGCAGAGCAGCTGGAACAGGCCCGGCAGGCTCTGGTGGCCTTGGCAGATCATCCGAAGGAGTCGGGAGCCGGTGTCACTGTCAGCCGGTATTGGAAGCAGGGCAACGTGGACTACAAGCGAATCCCGGCGCTGCAGGGGCTGGATTTGAGTCCGTACCGTGGAAGGGCGCGAGAAGAAGTAAGGGTTAGTCTGGGGTAGTGCAGGGACTGTCAGATTTGACGATTGTTTACAGTTGTGCTGTCAGCGCGTTGCGCTGGCCCCGTGTCACCTCCCTGCACGGGTCCGCTCTAAGGCGGATTGCAGCCCGGCCAAGTGCCGGGTTTTTTTATTTCATAAGGCACGGCACAACGCGCTGAAGGCACGCAAATACGGCTGCAACCTATAGCGCTCATGCGCGCCGTTTCTTGGGGCACTCATGGGACACTGGTGGGACATTTGGTGGCACGGAGGCTCCTACAAGCCACAATCGGTAGCCGCATGTCGCAACAAAAACTTTATTCTGAATCAACGACTTAGAATGTTGCCAAGCATTTGTGCTGAGTTGTGATTTGTTGTGGTTTACGGGCCCGACACCGTCTCATAATCCTTTGGTCGTAGGTTCAAGTCCTACACGGCCTACCATTTCGATGTCGCCCCCCAGGCCAGCCTTGTCCGCTGGCCTTTTGTTTTTCTGGCCGCGTTGCCTGCTACAACTTGTCCAGGGCCAGTGCCGGCTGGCCTGCGGCCTCCAGCTGCCGCGTGCTCGACGCCACCAGGTCCGCATCGTTGCAAGGCGTGTAGACGCGCACGGCTGCCGTCTTGCCTTTGACCACCACATCGGCCAGTGGCCTGAGCAGCGGGGCGCCTTGGCCCAGCAGGGCGGCGGTGCTGGCCGATAGCAATATGCCCGTGCCAAAGGCTTTGTTGGCCCCTTCCAGACGCGCGGCCAGGTTCACCGTGTCGCCGATGGCGGTGTACGAAAAACGGGTTTCCGAGCCGATGTTGCCCACCACCGCCGGCCCGCTGTGGATGCCGATGCGCATGCCAATCGGGGGCAGCCCTTGGGCTTGCAACCGTGTCACCATGGCCGCCATGGCCTGCTGCATTTCGATGGCCGCGTCCACTGCGTGGCGGGCGTGGTCGGGCACCGGCAGGGGGGCGCCCCAGAAGGCCATCACCGCGTCGCCGATGAACTTGTCCACCGTGCCGTGGTGGCGGTGGACGATGGCGGTCATGGTGTTGAAGTACTCGGTCAGCACGGCCACCGTGTGTTGTGGGTCCAGCCGTTCGGCCAAGGTGGTGAAGCTGGCGAGGTCGGTGAACATCACCGTGAGTTCGCGCGTTTCGCCACCCAGGCGCATCAGCTCGGGGTGGGCCACCAGTTCGCTCACCACCTCAGGCGGCACGTACTGCGCAAACATCTGGCGGATGTGGCGGGCGCGCCGCCGCGTGGCCACAAAACCCCAGACGGCACTGACCCCATAGGCGGCACCCAGCATGGCCAGCAGCGGCGCGGGCGATGCCCAGTGGCCGCCTTGTGCAAACGCTGCGTAAGACAGGCCCACGCCAGCCGCAGCGGCGCTGGCCGTGCCCACCGCCACCAGGCCCGGGTGCATGCGCAGGGCGAAAGCGGCCAGCAGCAGGCTGAACAGGCCACCCGCACCCAGCGTCCACCAGGGCGAGGCCGACACCAGGCCGTTGCCCAACAGGCGGTTGGCCAGCAGGTGGGCGTGCAGCTCGACCCCGGGCATGAGGCGGTCGCTGCCGTCCAGCCAGGCAAAGGGCGAGTTGAACATGTCGGCCTGGCTGGCGGTCAGCTCGGTGGCGGTGCGCAGCGATCGGCCCACGAGCACCAGCTTGTTTTTGAAGAAGCCCGGTGGCAGCAGGCCAGGCGTGACGGCCTGGTAGTAGGAACGCGTGTCGATGCCACCGCGTGGGCCGTTGTAGCGAATCCAGTCGGCCGCTGAGGCGGTTGCACCTTGCGCTACCGCCAAACGGGCCGACAGGCTGTCGGGGTCGGCCGGTGCGCGGCGGACCACAAAATCGGCATCGGTTGAGACGCCGGCCTGGCCCGCCACGGCGCCGGCGTCGAGCAGGCGCTGCAGCGGCGTCACCTCGGTCCACAAGGTGGTCTGGCCGGTGTCCAGCCGTTCGCGTGTGGCCGCCAGCACGACAGCGGGCGTGCCACCGGGCTGGCGCCAGCGGGCGATGGCGTCGGCCATTGCCTGGTCTTGTGCGGGGTCTCCGGGCTCGGCAAACACCACGTCGAAGGCCACCGCGCGGGCGCCGTCTTCGCGCAGCCGGTCGATCAGCGCCGCGTGCCATTGGCGCGGAAAAGGCCAGGGCTGCTGCAGCTCTTGGAAGCTGGGCTCGTCGATGGCCAGCACGACGATGGGCAGGTCGTTGTGGTGTGGCGCGCTCAGCACCGTGAAGGCGTCGAAAAAGGGACGGTCTGCCGCCTCGCCCAGCGGGCTCCACCACCACACCGCCGCCAGCGCCGCCGCCAGCCACACCAGCAGGGCGTGGCCCAGGTCGCGCGTGCGGCGCAACAGTTCAGAAACGAAGGCGCGCATCCACCACGTAGCGTTGGGTTGTGCGGGCCGACTTGGGCGCGAACAGGTTCAGCGCCGCCACACCCACGAGCCAGCGTTTGTCGGGCGATTCCCACAGGCCCATCAGGTCCATGCCCCAGCCTGAGGGCAGGGCGGTGAGGTTGCGGTCGTCCTCGAAACGCTTGCCACGCCACACCACGCGGCCGCTGAGGTACATGCGCTGGCCGCCGCTCCAGGTGGCGCCCAACACCAGGGTATTGCGTGGCACGTAGGGAATGCGCAATGTGTGGATAGGCGGCGCTTCGTCACTCAGACGGCTGCTGCCCAGCGCATGCACCCAACGCGCGTAGGCCGACCACTGGCGGGTCAACATGCGGCTGGCGCCCAGCGAGAGGCGGTGCAACCGACCTTGTTCGAAGTCGGGATCGTCTTCGAGGATGTCGTTGGCCGAGAGGTTGTCGAGCTGCTGGTTGCGCAGCTCATCCAAAAAAGGCAGGCTGGGTGTGCGCAGGTCCACGCCCAGGGTGCCGGGGTTGTGCACGCGTTGGGTGTCGGCACGCAGCAACAAGAAGCTGCGCTCGTCGGGGCTGAAGCCCAGCTGCACGGTGGTGCTGCGGCTGCGGCCACCCGCTTGCACCAGGCGGTCGTCCACCGCCAGCCCGGCGGTTTCCACCGGCGCCAGGGTGTTCACGCTGATGGGGCGTTGCCAGTCCTGGTAGGCCATCCGCAGGCTCATGCCGGGTGAAGGCACCCAGGCCACGCCCAGCCGTGGCGTCCAGGTGCGCCGGGTCTGGTCGATGTTGACGTCGTCGCCGCCCACCACGTTGCTACCCAACAGGACCACACTGTTCTGGCCTTGTGTGCGCTCGCGCAGGCGGTTGTGGGCCAGCGCGGTGTCGATGCGCCAGGCGCTGTCGATCTGGTGTTGCCAGCCAGCGTGCAGCACCTGCAACCGGCGTTCGATGTGGTTGGTGCCGGCGAAGGCCAGCACGTCGCTGGTGGTTTGGCCACCCTGAGTGGCGTACACCGGGCCGAGCGCGAAGGCCTCGCTGCGTTGCGATTCACGCCCGGTTTCCAGGCCCAGCGTCACGCGGCTGCGTTCGCTCCACTCCAGGGTGTGGCGCAGTTGCACGTCGCTCAGGCGTTTGGTGGGGTTGGCAAAAAAGCCCAGCACACCAAAAAAGTCCTGCTCAGAGAACGCAACGGGGTAGTTGCGCAGGTCGGTGCGTTCGCTGCTGCGGCCCAGCTTGAGCCAGCTTTGTGCCGTGGGCGACCATTTCCACGAGGCGCCCAGCACGCCCTGGCCGAAGTGGTGGTCGAAGTCCGAGCCGCTGCTGATGCCCTCCAAGTCCAGCACCTGGTTGTGGCCGCGCAGGGCCACGTCAAAGCGGTTGCCGTAGAGGAACAGGTTGAGCTGTTCGGTGGGTTGCAGGCCCAGCCCCAGGGTGCCCACCGTGGCGCGCACGTCGGCGGTGCCGGAGGTATCGACGAAGGCGGGCAGCCCGGACACCCCGACATCGATGGGGAAGCGGTCGCCCTCCACCGTTTGCAATTTGCCAAACAGGGCGATGGGAAAGCGCTCGTTGAACAGGCCGTTGGCGGCGGCGTAGGGCGACTGGATTCGGGCGAACTCGTGGTCGACGTTGACGCCCACGGTGCCGTAGGCACCCGCGCGTTGCAGCAAGCTGGAGAAACCCGGGCTGGCGCCAAAGGCCAGCGGGTCGGTGAGAAAACCCTGGAACAGCCGTGAGTTTTTGTTGAACTCGCCCGCGTAGCGGTCGGCCAGGAAGAGGTGGCTGCCGCCCCAGTAGGGGTAGTCGCTCTGGTGGGCCAGTTCCAGCGCCCAGTCTTCCAGGCCAAAGAAGGCCAGCGAGGCGCCGAAGTTGGCGCTGCCTTGCTGGTTGTTGGCCACCTGGTTGAGCGACTTGAGGTAGGGCAGGCGGGCCACGGCGGCGCGTGCGGCCTGCACGGCGGCGTCGGCCTCGAACAGGTCGGTGTGGATTTGCGCCAGCAGCAGGTGGGGCACCGGGTCCTTGTCATCGAGTTCGACGGCGCGTTGCAAGGCGGCGCGGGCATCGGTGTGGCGCCCGAGCTGGTAGTAGGCCACTGCCGTGTAGCTGGCGGCGCGGCTGTAGCGGGGTTCCATCACGCCAGCGCGCAGCAGGGCATCCAGGGCCTCAGCCGGGCGACCTTGTTTCAGGCGCAACAGGCCCAGGCCTGTCTGCGCCACGTAGTCGCCGGGGTTGGCTTGCAGCGCCTCTTGGAACAGTTGTTCGGCTGGCGCGATGCGGTTGGCCTGGGCCTCCACCGTGGCGAGTTCACCCACGGCACCGGGGGTGTGCGGGTCCAGCGACAAGGCTTTGGCCAGCGCCGCACGCGCCTTCGCCAGGTCCTCGCGTTCGCCTTGTGCGCTGCCCAATGCTAGCCAGCCACGCGGGTCGGCGGGGGCGGCTTGGGTTGCGCGCTCAAAGGCGCTCAAGGTGCCGGTCACCGCCCCTTGGCGACGTGCCAGATCACCCTGGGCCAGCCAGTGGCTGGTGCTGTCGCTGCGGCGCGGGCGTTGCAGCGTGGCTTGGGCTTGGTCAAGCTGATCGGTGAGCAACTGTGTTCTGGCAAGCATGGCCAGCAGGTCGGGATCGCTGGGATGGCGGGCCAGGCCGGCCTCCAGCGTGCGGCCGGCGGCGTCGGCTTCGCCGCTCACCAGTTGCAGGTCGGCCAGCAGCAGGTGGGCGGCTGCGGGGGCTTGTGTGTCCCGCAGCGCGCGGCGCAAGGCTTCGCTGGCTGGGGCCATGCGGCCGGCCTGTGTGTGGTCGGCGGCACGCAAGACGTCGGTCCAGGCGTCGGTGTTACTGCCCAGTGCGGCTTGTACGGCTGTGCTGTCGCCACGCTGCAGGGCTTGCCAGGCGTTCTGCAGACGTGCAGGCACGGCGCTGCCGTCGAGGTGACGCAGCGGCTGGGCGGTCAGCGCCTGCACCCACTGCACGCGCTCGCGCGGGTTGCTCAGCTGCAAGCGCACGGGGGCTTTGCCCACTTCGGCGATGGCGGCCTCGTTGCGGCCCACGTCCAGGCTGCCCAGCGCGTTCGACAAGGTGACGGTGCCCGACAACACGGTGAGTTGGGTGCGGCCATCGGAGCCCACGTCAAGCTCCCAGTCGGTGCCGCGGATGGCGGCGGTGGCGGCCGGTGTTTCCACCGTCAGCGGTCCACCTGCGCCCACGTTGCGCGTTTGGGCCCAGGCGCGGCCCTGGCTCAGCGACAGGCGCGTGGCGGCGCCCTGGCTGGCGACAGACTTCACCTGGAGCACGGTGTTCTGGTTCAGGCGTATCTGCGTCTGGTCTGCCAGCAGCAGCGCCATGCGGGCCGACTCGCGGGTACGCACAAAACCGCCGGGTGCCACTTGCTGGCGGGCTTGCGCTGCCTCCCAGTTCTGAACTTCGGTGGCGCGGCGGTCGCCCGGGCCTTGCAGGTGGAGGATTTCGGCGTCCTGTGCCCACGTTGTGGTGGTGCACAGGCACAGGAAAGTGGCCAGGGCCAGGGGGTTCAGCCGGCTGGGTTTGGGCATGGGTGCTCCCGAGAACGGTGACACAATGTTAATGCGCCGAACCGGTGTGACGTAGGATTTCAAATATTGTGAATTCTCTGGGTCAAAAAAGACGGGGCACGTTGTGATGGAAACCACAGACACCTTGCTGCGGCGTTTTGAGCAGCTCAACGACGTGGGCACCGCGCTGTCGCAGGAGCGGCGCATCGACCATTTGCTCGAACGCATCCTGCTCGCGGCCAAGACCATCACCCGCGCCGAGGGTGGCACCTTGTACCGGCTCACGCCGGACGAACAAAGCTTGCGCTTCGAAATCGTGCACAACGACCGCCTGGGCATTGCGCTGGGTGGCGCCAGTGGCCAGCCCATTTCGGGCAAGTTCCACGATCTGCCGCTGCGCCTGCCAGATGGCGCGCCCAACCACCACATGGTGGCCGCCTATGCCGCCAACACGGGACGCACCGTCAACGTGCCCGACGCCTACGAAGCGGAGGGATTCGACTTTGCGGGCACGCGCCGATTCGACGAAAGTACCGGCTACCGCTCCCGGTCGTTTCTGACCGTGCCCATGAAAAACCACGAGGGCGATCTGATCGGCGTGTTGCAGTTGCTCAACGCGCTCGATCCCGCCTCGGGCGAGGTACTGGCTTTTACCCCCGCCGACCAGCGCCTGGCCGAGTCCCTGGCCTCGCAGGCGGCGGTGGCGCTCACCAACCAGCAGTTGTTGGCGCAACTCGAGGCGCTGTTCGAATCCTTCATTGGCCTGATCAACGCCGCCATCGACGAAAAATCGCCTTACACCGGTGGCCATTGCCAGCGGGTGCCCGAGCTCACCATGATGCTGGCCGAGGCGGTGAACACCACCACCACCGGCCCGCTGGGCGAGGTGCGGATGACGGAGAAAGACTTCCACGAGTTGCGCATCGCCGCCCTGCTGCACGACTGCGGCAAGGTCACCACCCCCGTGCACGTGGTGGACAAGGCCACCAAACTTCAGACCATCCACGACCGCATCCACGAGATCGATGTGCGCTTCGAACTGGTCAAACGCGAGGCCGAACTCAAGCACTGGCGGGCCGTGGCCACGAGCCAGTCGCCCGCCGGTGGCGATGCCCAGTTGGCCCACTTTCTGGAGCAGTGCGACGTGGACCGCGCGTTTTTGCGCCGCGCCAACGTGGGCGGTGAACGCATGAGCGACGATGACATGGCGCGGGTGCGGCACATCGGACAGGCCTACACCTGGGGCGATGGCAATGGCACCCAACGCCCCTTGCTCAGTGCCGACGAGATGGACAACCTCTGCGTGCGTGCGGGCACGCTCACTGCCGCCGAGCGCGAGATCATCAACCAGCACATCAGCACCACCATACGCATGCTGGAACAACTGCCCTGGCCCAAACACCTGGTGCGTGTGCCCGAGTACGCGGGTGGCCACCACGAGCGCATGGACGGCAAGGGCTACCCCAGGGGTTTGAAGCGCGATGAAATGAGCTGGCAGGCCCGCATGATGGGCATTGCCGACATTTTTGAAGCGCTGACCGCAGCCGATCGGCCGTACAAAAAGGCCATGCCTTTGTCGCAGGCGCTGGCCATCATGCGCAACTTCAAGGAAGGCGGGCACATCGACCCCGACCTCTTTGACGTGTTTGTGGACAAACAGGTGTACCGCCGATACGCCCAGGCCTTTTTGGCCCCGGCCCAGATCGACTGCTGAGGGCCTCAGTCTTCGGGTTTGTCGTCGCCGTCGGGAATGACGGCATCGGCCACGGCGCCCACCGCCTTGGCCGTCACCTTCACGCCCGTGGCCACCACGGTGACCGCGGCGTCGGCCACCGCAATCACCGCACAGCCTTGCAGGGCCATACCCGCCAAGAGACACAGCACCCACGGGCGCTTGAACGAAGACTGGGCAGGGCGGGCAAGAGGCATGCTCGGCAATGTACCACTGCGTTTTTTCACGAAATGTGAGGGGGCTGGTCAAAACCCAAAAAACAGTGCTACAATGCAAGGCTTCAGCGGCTGTAGCTCAGTTGGATAGAGTACTTGGCTACGAACCAAGGGGTCGTGGGTTCAATTCCTGCCAGCCGCACCATATGAATCAAGGACTTAGAGTTGAAAGACTCTAAGTCCTTTCTTCTTTGTGGCATCTGAAGCCATTCTGGTTGCCGTTCGGTTGCCGTTTCTCGAAATCTACCTTTGCCGGGACGTGGGTCGCTGGATTAGGAGATACATAGTCGAACCGATAGAACCGACGGTTTAGCGTCGTTTTTGCGAAACAGATTTAGCTGCTCAGCACCTTGTGCAAAAAGCCAAACTTGAGAGCGATGTCGTGCAAGCTAACCTGCACCAGTTCATCGTGGCGGCGTTCGAGCTGCTCGTAGGTCGTCAAGTGCATGCCTTTAGGCCGGCCGCCATTGCCGTTCAAGATGCCTGCCTCCCAACCCAAGCGCTTGCGCAGCTTCTCGGCCCGGCTCGCCGCCCGGTCGCCAGCGCCTTCCTTCTGCGTGGTGTAACCCAGCCCGTAACAGTTGCGGCAGGCAAAGTACTTGCCCGGCGCGTAGAGCACTGCCACCCGCTTGTTGCACCGGGGGCAGGTAAACCAGCGGCGCTCCCCGCCCAGGTGGCATGCTGAAGTTTGTGTGTGCACCCGCTGCTCGACCAACTCGCCCGTGCTCTTCACGCGGTAGGCCAGCACCAGGCTGTGGTGCCAGTCCACCCGAATGCTGATGCCCGCCACCTTACGGTCGTTCACCAGCCATTGCCAGCTAAAGCTGAGGCCTGGCATCAACACACCTGCGCGTGCGAGCTTGCGGATGTCCAGCGGCATGGAGTCGTTGGTCTCTGGTTTGCCGCAGTAACTGCTGCGCCTTCCGCTTCCTCGTCCACCCATTTTTATTCTCCAGTTTTTGCCGAAATCATTTGGCAAATTGAGCAGGTGTAGCGCGCCAAAAAGCCATCAAATGGCCTGCAACCCGCATGGCTGCTTGCTCTGCGATGTTTTGCGCGCTGGGTAAAAACGCACATGCTTTTCACGGCGTCCGGCTGCTTCTGAGGTCTTTGAGCTTGATGAGCATGGCCAAAGTGCGCTCGAACTTGCGGTCCAGGTGGGTTTCGTAGCGTGAGAGCTTCTCCAGCCTGTAGGCTTGCAGGCCTTCGCCAAGGGTTTGGTTCACGATGGCGTCGTGGTGGCGGGACTCTTTTTCTTGCTGGTAGACAAGGGGTGAGACGTGCTCGGTGATGAACGCCGCCAGCCCCGTGGCGTCGGCTGTGTATTCCTCGTCTTCCACGTACTCTTGCCACCACTCGCGCGTGTCGGGCAGCAAGGCGCGCAGGGCCTTGTCATAGGCGCGGTCGCCGCCTTTGCTCAGTATGGCGCTGGCCTTGTTGGTGGCATCGAGGTCGTGCCGGGCAGACTTCTGATTTTCGGTTACATCTTCGGGTGTCTGGTCCATCACGTCTTGGATACGGATGCTGTCACCAGACAGGCCCAATACAAAGGGTGCCGCTGCCGGGATGATGGTCTTGGCGTTTCGGGAGGATTCTTTCAGCCCCTTGTTGATGGTGGCCCCTTCGGCTTGCAGCACCCGGCGCTTGCGCCAGATAACGCTGGCCAATTCTTCTATGAGGTGCTGCTCTGTCGCGCCGGCTGGCAGGTGCTCGTCCATCAGCGAGTTGACCAGGCTTTCGTAATCGGCATGGCTCTCGTGGCTGAGCACGGTGTAGCGGCTCAGGATGCCGTGCTTGAGGGCATTGAAGCGGACAGCCTCGTAAGGTTTAGGCTGAGTGTCTGCAGTCGGCAGCAGGGTGGCGGAGCTGGCGTTGTTCGTGTGCATGGCGGGCCTTCAGTAATCGCGTTCAGGTCATCGAGCCGACGAGGGCATGGCAAGGTTCAAATAGGGCATGTTGAATACGCCTGCCACAGCACCATGCCCACGTTGCAGCATTGCCCGTATCGGCGGCCACGGCCTGCAGCAATGCATGTTGGGCAGCCGAAGTGGTGTGCGTAGTAGGCTGCTGCCAGTTCTTTCCAATCCACCGCGTTATCGGGTGACTCCGGCGCGTGGATGGCAGCGTCGTTGGCCGCCGTCAACCAGTCGATGAGCAGCGTCTTGCTGCTGCGGATGAGGTCGCGCAACTCCGCCGTCAAATGGCTGGCCGGTGCCACTGCGAGCCCGCCGGTGGGAACCAGCGAAAGCTTGAGGCCGGCGTCGGAGAGCTGGGCCACCACGGTTTCTACAGCCGTTGCGGTCATCGGAAATACTCCACGTCATCAAGCTGATTCGCCGACACAATGTCGTCGCCGTCCTGAATCTCGCAACTTGGCGCAACTCTCGCAACTGTGGCGGTGATTTTGTCCGTTGCGGCACGCTCCACCGTGCGCACCACCGTCCAGCGTTTCAAGCCATTGGTCTTGTTGGCGAGCACAAGGCGCAGCCCAGTGCACAGCTGACCTGAGTGACGCTCCAGCCAGCGGCCCAAAATCCGCACGTTGAGCTTGCTGTTCTGACCCGCGATTTCGTCGAGCGCATCGAACAACACGCAATGAGCGCCGTTCAGCTCGTTGGCCTTGGCAATGGCCTGCGCAGGTGAAGTAGGCGTGGTGCCGAAAGTGGTGACCCAGGCATTGAGCAGTGCCGCCAGCTTGGAAGTCTCGGGGTTCTCTGACGCCGCACGGTCAATGGATTCCGCAGGGTCAACAAAGGCGGGCAAGTCAGCCATGTCGCGGCCTGACTCTGCCATGCGTTCGCGAAGCCAGCACAAGGGTTGCCGCACCAAGTCGTCCCACAGTTCAAACGAAGCGATACGCCCTTTGGCCGCCTTGGGTCTGCCAGCGGCGATGTAGGCCCGCACAATGGTCAGCGCGGCTACCACCAAGGCTTGGCGGTTGTTGCAGACCTCGGCGAGCGGGTCGAACTCGAACTCCCGTTTGAACGGCGTTTCAATCTGCGCATCGAGCCGCGCCAGCAGAATCCGGCGATGCGTGTCGCCCGTCAAAACGAGGTTGTTGCCCGACACCAAAAACAGAGCACGGTTGGGCAGTTCCACGTTCTCCGATACGCCCAACACGCGGTCGGCAAACAAAGACGATGTCAAAAACGAGTCGATCACCGAGTTCCCCAGGGGCTCCCGCACGTTGTCCCACAGCAGCACCTTGGAGCCGCCGCGCAGGGCAGCAAACAAGCGCTTGCGGCACTCATCTTCTTCATTCGTGGGTGGCAGCACGGCGACATCACCACCCGTTGCCAGTGCGCCAATGCACTTGGCCAGCAAGGTCTTGCCGGTGCCCGCCGCTGGCGCATCGAACCCGGTAGCGGGGCAGGTGGGCAGCGCCGGGCGCAAGCAGGCAGCCAACATGGCGGCCAGGGTGACGCCAACGGCAACTTTGTCGGCAAAGGGGAACAAGCGGATGGGATGCCACAGCTTGGCCAATGCGTCCAGCGCTTGCTCAACCGTGGGGGCCGAAGGCACGGTCAGTGGATAGGCTTCACTGGTGACGTACATCAACCCGGTCGCCGGGTCATGGCCGGGTTCATCGAGCACGCTGCCATCAGGCCGCAAAGTGGGCGCCGTGGTGACGGCGGTCAGCTTGCGGAAATTGCGGCTTCCATGTTTGGCGAGGATGGCGTTGGCAATGTAGGTGGGCGCGTCTTCCGGGATTTCTCGGGTGGAGGTGACATTACCTTCCTCATCGCGCTCGGTCTTTACGCTGTAGAACTCGGCCACCCGGCCCGCATGGTCCACCAGCCAATCGCGGCTGACTGGAGTCGCCTTGCCATCTGCCACAAAGGCAATCGCGTTGGTGCCGAAGTCAAACAACTCGCTGCGGTCGCGCAAGATATGCAGCACCGCGTCAGTAGAGTCCACCCGCATACCCCGGCCCAACTGCACCCGAGCCGACTGGCGGCGCAACTCATAGCGCATGCCGCCGTGCCGATGAGAAAACAAGTCTGGGCGGGTGCCGTTAAGCAAGCGGGCCACGGCAACGCGCTTGTCTGCGTCTGGGTCCAGCGGGTCGGCGAACCGGGTGTTGTGCCAGCGGTGCGGGTTGTCCAGTAGCTGGGCCACATGCACCACCTGGCCGTCGGCGCAAGTGAGTTCAAAGTCACCCATCAGCACCTGATGCACCGCAGCGCGCTCCAGTACATTGGTGGCCTGCGCCAGCTTGATGCCACGGCTCTGTGCCAAAGCAGGCGCCTTGTCCGCCACCCAATTGCGGCGGGCCGTGTCGCACTTCTCAGCTACGGCTGCGCGCGCCGCCTTGAGCCCGGCTTGGGCTTGCTTCTTGATGGACGGCGTGGCGCTGTCGATCAGCACGCGCAGGTTGAACTGGGCCGTTGCGTCGCCATAAATCACCCCTTCAACCCCGGCGCGTGTCACACCGTCCACCAGCACCGAGGGCCCGGCAAAGTCCAGCCGCTCGGGCTGCCATACCGACACATCCACCAAGCAGCGTGGCAAGCGTTGGCCTGCAACGCCGATGTCACACCAGCCCGCGCCGGGCGTGGCCCACAGCAGGGCCTCCAACGCCTTACCCGCCTCTGGAATCAGCGCCGCATCTGCCACCGGGATGTACAGGCGGTGCCGGGTCAAGCCAGACAGAATGCTGCTGTCCGGGCTCACACAGCCGGCCGACGCACTGGGCCGCCAGAGCATGGGGGCATCGGCCAACACCGGTGCCGCTGCAATCAAACGGTCCCGAAACTGCAATGGCGACAGCTCGCCATCGGGCACACCATCGTGGTCCAGCATCATCACGCCCGGCGCGGCCCTGAACTTGAAGTTCTCGCGGGTGCGGGCAATGGCGCCTGCTTCCTGCGCTTGCGCGTCCCCCTGCGTGCACACCGCCACCGTGTCGTCTTTGGTCACGCCCCAGGTGACGGCCTGCGCGCTGGTCAGAGCTTCAAGCTGGTGCTTGAGGCCGTGCAGGTCCGCCACCACCACGCGCTGCGCTTGGCCCCGGCTGAGCATGGCCGAGGTTTCCTTGCGCATGCCGCCATGGGCGTTCATGCCGATGATTTTGGTCAACCGGACGGGTTGGCTACTAGTGATGACCGTGAAGGCCAAGGGCAGCTTGGTCGGCTCTGCGCAGTTGCGAGAGTTGTCTGAAGTTGCGAGATTCTTGGCAAGGTCGTTCATACACAGCCTTTCAACGCGACACCCAGAAAGAGTGCCGTTGCAAACACTACGAATGGGACATAGCGGGCGCGCGGCCCGGGTGGAATCAATCGAACATCGAAATCCAGCACTGCGCTGTTCATTGCCCCAACCCCCAAGCTGCCATCAGCTCTTTGCGCTTGGTGTGAAGCAGCTCGACCAGTTCACGGATTTGGGCATCGGTCTTGCCCGAGATACGCGCTGCGTTCAGCGCTTCGATTTCGTTGGACGGCCAGCCGACGGCGCGCGGGCCCAAACTCACCGGCTTAGTCCACAAGCCTTGCGCAATGCGCAGGTAAATGGTGGAGCGGGAGTAGCCCGACTGGGTTTTGGCGGCTGGGATGCGCAGGATGGTGGTCGTCATGTTGGCCCTCTTTGACAGCTATGGAACAAACTCAGATGCAAGTCTGTTTGAGCGTTTTGGGCGACAAAAGGCCCATGCGGCTGCCTGCCGCAAGCGGTGTCTCAGAGGGAAATGTGAGTTTTCTACCTGGAACAAAACCGTGCCAACCGGTGCGCTCTCAGGCGAGAAAGCTGGGCGAAATCTGTCCGCCCAACTATTTCAAGACTTCATGTGTTTCTTGATGGTGCTGGCGTCGCGCCCCTTGCCGGCGGGGGTCTTGGCAATCTGCTGCGAGTACCAAACGTCCGAGTGCCCTGGACTTTTCTTGCGCAACGCCCGGTAGGCCTTGTTCCAAGTGCCATACATGGCCTGCGTGTCCATCTTGCGTGCTTCGCGCTTGACCGTGCTGGGTGTATGGCGCGGGTCTGCGGTGGTCGCTGCGTCCACCAGCTGGCGAACGACTACTTGGTCCACCATGAAGCAGCCATCCACAAAACCAATCACATCCGCCAGCGGCACTGCGCCTGTGCCCACCACCAGCGCCAACGGGCTTTGCACGCGCAGGCACAGCATCTGGGTGCGATTGTGGCCGCGCGCTATGCCAATGGGCAGCAAACTGATTTCAGTGGGTTGCATGGTGGTTCGCTGCAGCCCGATGCTGGCAGCCACAAATCCGCACACCGCCTCGGCATCACAGCGCCATTGGGCCAGCCGTGCCGCGGGGATGGCAACGCGGTTAATGTCGCTGCGCTTGTCACACACCACGAAGGATGTGACGGACCCATCGGCACGCGCCAGGGTGTGCACAGGCATGCTGCATTCCTGTTCGCAGTCGTGGCAGACCACGCTGATGGCGGGGCGGGCTTTGCGCAGCAGGTTTTGCGATTTCAATGCTGACACGGCTACTGCTGGCCACCCGCTGAGCTCTTCCGTGTTGACCGTCACCGCTGCGCCGCCGAGCGTGCCGACACGACTCAGCAACTCGACCAAGGCGGCTTCGGGCGTCATTCCACAGGTTCAGGTGCCACAGCGGCAGGCGCCACAGCGGCAGGTGCTTCAGGCGTCGGCAACTCAGCGATTTCGCGCGGCTCGATGCCCGAGTCGCTGAGCATGTCGCGCAGCTTCAGGTCCAGCGCGTCGTATTTCAGAGAACAAGAGTTGGGGTGCGAGATACTGATCTTCACCGTCTTGGGTGGTCGTCCAGCCTCAACCACCACGCGCACTGATAGCTCCACTTGGGCTATGTCGTACTGCGCCATGGGCATGGCCGTTTGAATGCGATCCAGCAGCTTGTACACGGCTTGCGGGTCTTGGCTGGTGTCGGCTTCCAGCGAAATGCGTTCCCCTTTGGTGGCGCGAGACGACAGCCGCAGCTTCTTGACCACAACGCTCTCAATGCCACTGCCCGGCTCGTAGGTAAATTCAAAATTGCGCTCCCGCAGCGGCCCGAGGTCATACACCCGCGAGTCTTTGGGATCGGGCGGCAACTCGGACAATTTCAGAATGGCCGTGGCAAACATGGCTTGCAGTGGCTCGATGGCTTTTTTGGCGCCGCGATAGTTCAGGTCCAGCGAGCCTTCGGCCTGCGAGTAAACAAAAACCACCTCAAACGCTGGCGTATGCGGGCGCTGCGCAAAATCGCCATCGACCCACTCAATGCTTTGCTGCGAAAAGTCTTCTGGGTAGGCAAAGAAATAGTCTCGCTCGCCACGGCGAAAAGGCTCCACCACGCAGTTTTTGCCGCGCCCCTCGGTGTGGTGAAAGTAAGTGCGCATGGCAGTGACCAGTTGGTCGACGCTGGCCGCATCCACCGCCGCTGCCTGATGCCCTAGTTTCTTGCGTTTGCGCCAGTAGCTCAGGGTGTCTGCGTGATAAAACCGCGTGGCGCCTTTCCAGAATTCCGGGTGGTCGAGAAACGTGACCATCGCGCGTTCATAGTGGCTGGCCATCTCCGACAGCTTGTCCACAAAAGCCGTGCCGCCAACGGGGTCGGCAGCTTGCTCGAAGTGGAACTGCGCTTCGTCCAGGATGGCGCGAAAGCCCTTCTCGCAACCCATCTCGAAAATGTCAGCGAACTCAGCGTCCATCGCACTGCGCTGACCGTCTGACAGGTACAGCCATGCGCCAAACAGCGCATCGGGTTTTGTCTCCGGCATGGCGACAAAGTCCAGCTCGCCAAACACGCCGCGCCCTGCAAAGTAGCGGGCCAACAAGGCGTTTGGCATCTGCCGGAAAAAGTCTCTGGTCGAGTAGTGACGGGCCATGTGTTCTCCCTGCTGGACGTTGAAGTCAGCGTATGGCGAACGCTGCCGGACGACTCTGAACCTTGCTGTACATTGCAGTATATCTACAGCCAATCCGCCGTTGGGAAAATTATGGCCACAGAAAAGACCACCACCTTGACCTTTCGTATTGAGCCCAACATCAAAGAAGGGCGGATTCAAATCTGAAGTGCAACACCTGCCACCGAGTAAGGTCAGCAGATGCAAAGCAGTCCACCCAGAAGGTATCAACAGCTCCAGACAGAGGACCGCGTGACGCTGGCCAGCCTGGTCCAAC
>NZ_JBHTCA010000030.1:0-43752 GCF_042665215.1 Hydrogenophaga atypica | reverse complement strand
TGCGCTCTACCGGCTCAACCACCGACCCCGCAAGTGCCTCAACTACCGCACTCCCCACGAGGTGTTCATGGGCTTGGAGATTCGTCCGTTACACTGAAATTCGGTGCACTTTGTAGTTGAATCTGCGACATAATGGCACAAAGCACCGCACTGCAACACCCATCCGCCACGCCATGAAAGACAGCCCCACAACGTCGATCGCCGTGGCCGACCTGCGCATAGGCATGTTTGTGCACCTGGACCTGGGCTGGATGGACCACCCGTTTCCGCTGAGCAGCTTCAAGATCAGCAGCCAGCAACAGATCGAAACCATCCGCTCGCTGGGCCTGAAAACCGTGCGCTACGCGGCAGACAAAAGCGACGCACCGGCAGCAGCTGACACGCCCGCGCCCACGCCAGTGGTCGCCAATGCCCCCCTCACCCAGGCGGCCCAGGAGGCCGAGCAGGCACGCCAGGCGCGCCGCGCGCAGTTGCAAGCCCAGAAGCAGAGCCTGCTGTTGTGCGAAAAGCAGTTTGCCGAAGCCGCACGGGGCTACCGCCAATTGATCGATGAACTCGACCACAACGCGCAAGCGGCCCGCGCGCGCTGCGAGACCGTGGTGGGCGGCTTCGTCCAGCAGATGCTCGGCGACGGCGATGCGGTGATCCGCCTGCTGTCCGAAGGCCTGGGCGACCGCGCGGCACTGCACTCGGTCAATGTCACTGTGCTGAGCCTGTTGTTGGGCAAGGCCATGGGCCTCTCGGCCGATGCATTGAACGACCTTGGCACAGCCGCCATGCTGCACGACATGGGCAAACCGCGCCTGCCCGACCGGGTGCGCTTCCGCGAAGACCACTTCACACCCGCGGAGCACAAGCTCTACCAGAGCCACGTGGGGCACGGCGTCACGCTGGCCAAACAGATGGCCCTGTCCGCCAACGCGGCGCTGGGCATCTCGCAACACCACGAGATGGAAGATGGCACCGGTTTCCCCCTGGGCCTCAAGGGCGACAAGATCGGCCCGCTGGCCAAAATACTGGCCCTGGTCAACCGCTACGACAACCTGTGCAACCCGGGCAACCCGTCGGGCGCGCTGACGCCACACGAGGCGCTGTCCCTGATCTTCGCGCAGATGAAGACCCGCTTTGACACCACAACCCTGGGCGCCTTCATCCGCATGATGGGTGTCTACCCGCCGGGCTCGGTCGTGCAGCTCGTGGATGCGCGCTACGCCATGGTGGTGTCGGTCAACTCCTCGCGCCCCCTGCGCCCGCGCATCATCGTGCACGAGCCCTCGGTCCCCAAGGACGAGGCGCTGATCCTGGACCTGGAGCAGGCCAAGGACTTGGGCATCAAGCGCAGCGTGCCCCCGCTGCAACTGCCCAAGGCCACCATCGACTACCTCTCGCCCCGTCAGCGCATCTGTTATTTTTTTGAGCGTTCGGTGGACCCTCTCGTGGTGGCAAGCAACGCATGAGAGCCATCGACTGGGCACCCCTGATCGAAGGCATGCTGGAGGCTGTGTGGGTGGTGGACCCGCTCACGCTGCGCATCGTGGCCGTGAACCAGGCCGCGTGTTCGCTGCAGGGCCTGAACCCGGACGACATGGTCGGCCGCCCCGTGATCGAAATGACGGCCTCGCCCGAGGACATTTTCTTCTGGGAAGACGTGGCCGCCGGCCAGAGTGACCACATCCAGTCGGAAACCCTTCTGCGCCGCGCCGACGGGCAGGCCATCCAGATCGAGCGCCGTGTGAGCCGCGTTCGGGTGGACGACATCAACCAGTGCTACGTGGTGGGCATCCTGGACCACAGCGAACAGCGCCGCGTGGAAGGGGAACTGGAGAAGCTGGTGGCCGAACTGCGGGCCACGCTGGAGTCCACCGCCGACGGCATTCTGGTGTGCGACCTCGACGGCGCCATCCGGGGCTACAACCAACATTTTGCGCAGCTGTGGGACATTCCCGAGCCGCTGCTGGTGGAGCGCGACGATGCCGCCATCCACGCCCACCTGGGCAGCCAGGTGGCCGACAGCGAGAACTACAGCCAGCGGCTGCGCCAGATCACGCGCTCCCCCCTGCTGGAGGGCAACGACATGCTGGTGCTGCGGTCCGGGCGTGTGCTGGAGCGCGTGACGCTGCCCCAGTACGGCCGCGGCCGGCCCATCGGGCGTGTGTACTCCTTTCGCGACATCACCGAGCGCCTGGCGGCCGAAAACCAGTTGCAACTGGCGGCCAAGGTGTTCGAGTCCAGCCTGGACGCCATCTTCGTCACCGACCCGGCCTATCGGATCCTGGTCGTCAACCCTTCAGCCGGCCGGCTGCTTGAGTGCCCCACCGACAGCCTGCTGGGCACCTCCTCGCGCGACCTGTTCTTTTCGCCACACGACCCGGAGCTGACCACCCAGATCGATGAGAAGCTGATGGCCAACGGCTTCTGGGAGGGCGAGGCTTGGCACCGCCGCCCCGACGGTTCGGCCTTCGCCGTCCTGGCCTCGTGGGTGATGCTGCGCGACAACCACGGCAACCCGCGCAACATCGTCGTGTTTGCCAAGGACCTGACCGAAAAACTCGCGGCACAACAACGCATCGAGCAACTTGCCTACAGCGACCCGCTGACCGGCCTGCCCAATCGCCTGCTGCTGACCGAACGGGTGGAACACGCCCTGCACCTGGCGCAACGCGAAGGCACCCGTTTCGCCATCCTGTTCCTCGATCTCGACCGCTTCAAACAGATCAACGACTCGCTGGGTCACCTGTTCGGCGACCGCGTGCTGATCGAGGTGGCGCAACGCCTCAAAGGCTGCCTGCGCCAGACCGACACCCTCAGCCGCCTGGGCGGTGACGAGTTTGTGATCCACCTGCACGAGGCCGACGCGCGGGCGGCGGAGGTGACGGCCCAGCGCATCCTGGACGCGCTGTCTCGGCCCATCGAGCTGGATGGCATGAACTTCAGCGTCAGCTGCAGCATGGGCATCGCCATGCAGCCCGAAGACGGCCGCACGCTGGACGAGTTGATCAAACACGCCGACACCGCCATGTACAGGGTGAAGGAACGTGGCAAAGGCAACTTCCGCTTCTACCAGCCGCAGATGAACGTGGACCTGCTGGCGCGGGTGAAGATGGACCACGCCATGCGAGAGGCACTGGCCGAGCGCCGCTTTGCCCTGCACTACCAGCCCCAGGTGGACACGGTCAGCGGCGAAATGCGCGCCTGCGAAGCCCTGCTGCGCTGGCACGACCCGCAGTTGGGTCAGGTGTCGCCCGCGGTGTTCATCCCGGTGGCCGAAGAATCGGGTTTCATCGTCCACCTCGGTTTGTGGGTGATGCAGGAAGCGGTCCGTCAAGCCGCGCTGTGGGCCAACGCCGGCAAAGCGATCAGGGTGTCTGTCAACGTGTCGGCCCTGCAGTTCCAGCAAGCCCACTACGTGGACACGGTGGCCGAAGCCCTGCGGGACAGCGGCCTGCCACACCACCTGCTGGAGCTGGAACTGACCGAGTCCATCCTCGTGCACGATGCCGACGAGGCGCTGGAGCGGCTTCAGGCCTTGGCGGCACTCGGTGTCAAGCTGTCGATCGACGACTTTGGCACCGGCTACTCCAGCCTGGGCTACCTCAAACAGTTTCCCATCCACAAACTCAAGATCGACCGCTCCTTCATCGCGTCGTTACACGAACAGGACAGCGACCGCGCCATCGTGACGGCGGTGGTGCAGATGGGACACGCGCTCAAGCTGGATGTGGTGGCCGAGGGCGTGGAAACCGAAGCGCAGCGGGGATTCCTGGCGCAGGTGGGCTGCGACCAGTACCAAGGTTTTCTGAGTGCACCGGGCTTGCCCGCAGCGGAGTTTGAGCAGCGCTGCCTGTCGAGCGCCTGAGGCCACGACCCCGCCAGCGCATCAGGCGATGGCGCCCGCCCACTGCGCCAAGTCGTCTGGCTTGAGCTGCCCCAGCTTGCGTTCAGCCACCCCACCGCGCGAATTGAAGGCCACCGAAAACGGCAGGCCACCACTGCTGTTGCCCAAGGCCTTGCTCAGTTCGGTGCCCTGCAAACCACCGATGGCGACGGGAAAAGCCAGCGGCAGCTTCTGCGTGAACCGGCGCACCGCGCTGGGTTGGTCGATGGCCACACCCACCACCTGCCAGCCGCGCGCCTGCTGCTCGCGGTAGAAAGCGTTGAGCAACGGCAACTCTTCCACACAGGGCGGGCACCAGGTGGCCCAGAAGTTCACCAGCAAAGGTTTGCCACGCCACGGCGCCACCGCCAACGGCGTTCCGTCAGGGGTTTCGAATTGCTGCGACCACCACAGCTCGGCCGCGCCGTCGGCTGGCGCGTGCGGTTGGAATTTCCACCACGCCCAGCCGGCACCCAGTGCGCCCGCCAGCGCGGCCACGCCACCGGTCAGAAGAGATCGTTTGTTCATGCTTGAAGGAACGCGCCATTGCGCAAAAGTTCAACCGCCCACCTCGGCCACCAGCATGGCCCGCAGGGCCGCCACATCGCCCCGTGGTTTGCGCCCCTGATCGTCCAGGTGCAGGGCGCCGCGTTGGTCGTCGGCATCGTTGATCAGCAGGTGCACCCCGATGTATTCACCCAGCGCATCGCAGCGGCTGTTGAAGCTCAGGGCCTCCACCGGCTTGCCGTTGAAGCCGGTCACGGTGCGCGGCTCGTAGTCCACCCGCTTGTCAATCAAAGCCAGTTCGGCCGATTTGGGATCGTCACAGAACAGCTGAAGGTAGATGTCGCTCAGCCGCGTTGCGGTGCCGTGCCACACCGCACCGCCCAGGTGAGGGCGGAACTCGGCCAGGCGCTCCATCCACACCAGGGCCAGTTCGCGCAGCGCGCGCAGCTCGCCGGGTTGTGTGTCAGCGCAAAACAGGTCGAGGTATTCGCGCACCGCCGCTTCAAGCAGCCGGTTGTCCGGGAGTTCGCCTCGCTGCGGCATACCCAGCTGTTTGGCCGCGCGCTTCTTCGCCGGGCCGTATTCCAGGCCCTCCTCCACCACCAGCCGGGCGGCGGTGGCGGCGATCTCGTGTTTGACGCTGCTGTCCATTGCGCGACATTGTGCATTGCGCGACGCCGGGGCGCTCCGTACAGTGGCCAAAACCACAGTGGAGGCAAGATGTTGACAACCATGATGGACGTGCCCCTGTCGCTCAACCATGTGCTGGAGCGGGCGGGTGCACTGTTTCCCACGCAGGAAATCGTTTCGCGGCGGCCCGACAAATCGCTGGTGCGCCACAGCTACGCCGAATGGCACCGGCGCACCCGAGCGCTGGCGGCGGCGCTGGCCGGCCTGGGCCTGCAAAAAGGCGAACGCGTGGCAACCCTGTGCTGGAACCACCACGCCCACCTGGAGTGCTACTTCGGCATCCCCGCCGCCGGTGGCGTGATGCACACGCTGAACCTGCGCCTGGCACCCGAGGAAATCGGCTGGATCGCCGCCGACGCGCAAGACCGGGTGCTCATCGTGGACGACGTGTTGTTGCCCTTGTACGGGCAATTCAAACACCTTCACGCCTTCGAACACGTGATCGTGTTCCCGTTTTCAGGCACCAGCGTGCCCGCCGGCTTCACCGACTACGAAGCCTGGCTGGGCAGCGCCGACCCCGATGCCTGGGCACCGGCGCCCCACCTCGAGACCGACCCCGTGGCCATGTGCTACACCTCGGGCACCACCGGCCGGCCCAAAGGGGTGGTGTATTCGCACCGGTCCACCCTCCTGCACACGCTGGTGGCCTGCATGGGCGATTTCTGGGGCCTCAAAGGCTCCGACGTGCTGCTGCCCGTCACCCCCATGTTCCACGCCAACTGCTGGGGCACGCCTTACGGAGCCATCCTGACGGGGGCCAAACTGGTTTTCCCCGGGCCCCATCTGCACCCTGAAGATCTGCTGGACCTGATGACGCTGGAGCCGCCAACCCTGTCGCTGGGCGTGCCCACCATCTGGATGGGGATGATCCAGGCCTACAGTGCCGCACAAGACCCGGCCCACCCTCAACACGGCCGCTGGAAACTGCCCCAGGGCATGCGCTCACTGGTGGGCGGGGCGGCGGTGCCTGAATCACTCATCCGCGCCTTCGACGCGCATGGCATCTGGTTGTTGCAAGGCTGGGGCATGACCGAAACATCGCCACTGGCGGCGGTGTCTTACCCCAAGGCCGAGTTGCGAAACGCGCCCCAGGTCGAGCGCTACCGGCGTGCCGCCATGGCCGGCGTGCCTGTGCCCTTGGTGGACCTGCGCATCCGAGGCGATGACGGCCAGGACGCGCCCTGGAACGGGCAGGCCGTCGGTGAAATCCAGGTGCGCGGCCCTTTCATCACCGGCGGCTACCACGAGGTGCCGGTGAGCGAAGAGAAGTTCACCCCCGATGGCTGGCTGCGCACCGGCGACGTGGCCTCGGTGGACACGCTGGGTTTTCTGCGCATCACCGACCGCACCAAAGACCTCATCAAATCGGGCGGCGAATGGATCAGCTCCGTCGATCTGGAGAATGCCCTCATGGGCCATCCCGCCGTGGCAGAAGCCGCCGTGATCGCCATTCCCGACGAAAAATGGAGCGAACGCCCGCTGGCCTGTGTGGTCATCAAGCCCGGCCACACGGCAGAGGCGGCCGCGCTCAACGCCCACCTGCTGCAAAACCACTTTGCCAAGTGGCAACTGCCCGAGCGCTACGAGTTCATAGCCGCGGTGCCACGCACCTCCACCGGCAAATTCTGGAAGCTCAAGCTGCGGCAGATGTTCCCCAACTGAGCCGAAGTCGGGTTGCCACGGCCCGCGATAATCACGGCCATGCACATCCACATCCTCGGCATCTGCGGCACCTTCATGGGTGGCGTGGCGGCCCTGGCCCGCGAGGCGGGCCACACCGTGACCGGCTGCGACGCCGGCGTCTACCCGCCCATGAGCGACCAGTTGCGCGCGCTGGGCATTGATTTGATCGAGGGGTTTGGCGCGGACCAGATGGCGCTCAAGCCCGACATGTTTGTCATCGGCAACGTGGTCAGCCGGGCACGCCTGCCCGACGGATCACCGAAATTCCCGTTGATGGAAGCCATCCTCGACGCCGGCGCACCCTACACCAGCGGCCCTCAATGGATGAGCGAACACATCCTGCAAGGCCGGCATGTGCTGGCGGTGGCGGGAACGCACGGCAAAACCACCACCACGTCGATGTTGGCTTGGGTGCTGGCATACGCAGGATTGAAACCGGGCTTCCTGGTCGGCGGCGTGCCTTTGAATTTTGGTGTATCGGCGCGCCTGGGCGGTGCCGTCAACAACACAAGCGAGGGGGCAGGCGAGGCTGGCGGGTTGGCAGCGCGCTCTGCTCCGTGTCCCCCGCCGGCTGCGCCGGCTCCTCCTTTACCTGCGCAGAACGCGCTGCCAACCCGCCAGCCTCTCTTCGTCATCGAGGCGGACGAGTACGACACCGCGTTTTTCGACAAACGCAGCAAGTTCGTGCACTACCGCCCCCGCACCGCCGTGCTCAACAACCTCGAATTCGACCACGCCGACATCTTCGACAGCCTGGCCGACATCGAGCGCCAGTTCCACCACCTGGTGCGCACCGTGCCCTCACAAGGCCGTGTGGTGTGGAACGGGCTGGAAGAAAGCCTGGCGCGGGTGTTGCACCAAGGCTGCTGGAGCGAGCAACGCAGCTTCGGCGCGGCGGTGAGCGACTTTTCTGCCGAAGGCGAGCCGAATGACTTTGCCGTGCTGCAAGCAGGGCGCGAAGTGGCGCGTGTGCGCTGGGCCTTGGGCGGCGTGCACAACCAGCTCAACGCCCTGGCCGCCATCGCGGCAGCCGAACACGTGGGGGTAGCGCCCGCGCTGGCCGCCGAGGCCTTGGGGCAGTTCCAGAACGTCAAACGCCGGATGGAAGTGCGTGGCACGGTGGCCAACGTCACCGTCTACGACGACTTTGCCCACCACCCGACGGCCATACGCACCACGGTGGACGGCCTGCGCCGCCAGGTGGGCGCGGCACGCATCCTGGCCATTTTTGAGCCGCGCAGCAACACCATGAAGCTGGGCACCATGAAAAGCCAGTTGCCCTGGAGCCTGGAACAGGCCGACCTGGCGTTTTGCCACAGCGGCGGCCTGGGCTGGGACGCAGCCGAGGCGCTGGCCCCTATGGGCACGCGTGCCCAGGTGGCCGGTGACATCGCCACGCTGGTCGATCAGGTGATGGCTGCGGCGCAGCCGGGCGACCAGTTGCTGTGCATGAGCAACGGTGGCTTTGGTGGTGTGCACCAGCGTTTGCTGGATGCGCTCGCGACCCGCTTCCGCTGACCATCGGGTCACCGCCGGGCCGCCCCAAGGTGACCCCGTCCCCTTTGGGGGGCAGCGACCCGCGCAGCGGCGGAGCGTGGGGGCCGTATTCAGTAGCTGACAGACAGCGACGGCACGTCGATGCGCACCACCGGCTTGGCCAACACCGCACTCACGGCGCGCGCAAAGGCGTTGGCCCACGGACGGTAGGCCTCTTGCGAAAAACGGCTCTGGCCAGCGGCCTGGGCCACCACCAGCACCTTGTCGGCCAGCAGCAACTTGCCTGTGGGCCGCAAAGGTTCGCACTCCATTTCGGTGAACTGCTGGTCCAGCCACTGGCGTGCCAGTTCGTGGGGCATGGGCTGCACTTCTTCCAGATCGAAGGTGTACTGGGTGTGTTCGCCCCAACTGACGGTGACTTGGCAACGCATGGCCGCAAACTCCTGATGACGTGTTGAACTGCCTGCACATTGTGCCGCCAAGCCCACCCGCCCGCATACCCCCTCGGGCATGCGGGTGGTCGTTTGTCAACGCGCGCGGCGCGCCAGCACCGACTGCGCCAGACCTTCGAGCAACTGCTCGGACTGACCCCAGTCGATGCAGGCGTCGGTGATGCTTTGGCCGTAGGCCAGCTTGCTCACGTCGTCCTTGCCGGGCGTGAATTTTTGCGCGCCGGGGTTGATGTGGCTTTCCACCATCACCCCAAAAACGCTGCGCGAACCACCGGCGATTTGTGCCCCGATGTCGCGCGCCACGTCCATCTGCTTCTCGTGCTGCTTGCTGCTGTTGGCGTGGCTGCAATCCACCATCAGCGTGGCCGGCAGTTTGGCGGCGTCCAGTTCCTTGCAGGCGGCGGCCACACTGGCAGCGTCGTAGTTGGGTACCTTGCCACCACGCAAAATCACGTGGCAATCCTTGTTGCCATTGGTCTGCACGATGGCCACCTGGCCGTTTTTATGCACCGACAGGAAGTGGTGGCCACGCGCGGCGGCCTGGATGGCGTCGGTCGCGATTTTGATGTTGCCGTCGGTGCCGTTCTTGAAGCCAATCGGCGCCGACAGGCCCGAGGCCAGCTCGCGGTGCACCTGGCTCTCGGTCGTGCGTGCGCCGATGGCACCCCAGGCGATCAGGTCGCCGATGTACTGCGGCGAGATGACATCGAGGAACTCGCTGCCCGCCGGCAGCCCCAGGCGGTTGATCTCGATGAGCAACTGGCGCGCGATGCGCAGGCCTTCATCGATGCGGAAACTTTCATCCAGGTAGGGGTCGTTGATCAGGCCCTTCCAGCCCACCGTGGTGCGTGGCTTTTCGAAGTAGACACGCATCACGATTTCCAGCGAATCGGCGTACTTGTCACGCAGCGGCTTGAGGCGGCGTGCGTAGTCGAGCGCGGCGGCCGGGTCGTGGATGGAGCACGGGCCGATCACGACCAGCAGGCGGTCGTCCTTGCCGTGCAGGATGTTGTGAATGGACTTGCGGGTCTGGGTGATCAGCGACTCGACGGCCGTGCCACGGATGGGGAAAAAGCGGATCAGGTGTTCGGGAGGAGGCAGCACAGTCACGTCCTTGATGCGTTTGTCGTCGGTTTCGCTGGTTTTTTCGACGGCCGCATACCAGGACTCGGGGCTGGGGCTGTGGGCTTTGGCATTCATGGCTGACTCCTCGAACAGGTGGTTGAAAACGGATGGAACAGTGGTGGGTGCACGTGGCGCAAAAAAAAACCGCCGGGGGTCCCGACGGTTTTTCAGATTTTGCTGGCCTTGCGCGTTTGCTTACGCTTGTGCCTCTCTGCCGTCGGTGACGCGTGAGATCCAAAAGTAAGCAAAGTAAAAGCGGGCGGCTTTCATGGGATGCCAATGTAGCACAACGCATGTAGGCCACCAGCGGAGCGCGTCGCTCCCGCACAACAGAGAGCGCGCGCGTGGCGAATCTGTGGGGGACGGGCCCATCGCACAACGGTTCATACAGATCGCCGTACAGATCGCCGTGACAGAATTACAAAGAAAATAGGTGATCTGCCGTAGGGCATAGGGAGAAAAATGCAAAAGATGGAAATACCATTCTGGCCAGGAGAGCCGGACACCTTGGTGCTTGCCGGAGGTGGCAATCGATGCTGGTGGCAGGCTGGAATATTGAGCACGCTGCTCGACGAGGGCAACGAACTGCCTGGTGAATTGATTGCCACCAGTGCAGGGGCCGCGATTGCGACTGCAGCCCTAACCGGTGGTTTAACCACAGCACTCAATGCCTGTCGTGCGCTGTACGCACGAAACGCTGCCAACTTTCGTTGGCGCGGCCTGCTGTCACTTCGGATGGAGTTTGCTCACCAACACATCTACCCGACTTGGCTGTCCGCATTCGTCACACAAAACAACCTGCAGCGCTTGGCAGAGCAATCATCCAAGTTACTGGTGGCGGTCACGAGACCGTCGCGCCTGCTGGGACTGGCCGGGAGTGTCGGAATGGGAACACTGGCCTATGCCATAGACAACAAAGTACGACACAAACTTCATCCACGCTTGCCACATTGGCTGGGGCTGCGCCTTGAATTTCTACCGATTGACGGCAGCCAGCCCATCGAAGATGTACACCGTCTGCTGAAAGCCAGCGCTGCACCTCCACCCATCATGCCAGCACAACTGCTGGGACACCATGCGGCCTTTGACGGTGGTTACACGGACAACGCGCCACTGCCGACAGGAACGCGCCACACGCACTCACTGACGCTGCTGACCCGGCATTACCCGAAGAGACCATCGATTTTTTTCCAAAACCATCGCTGGTATTGGCAACCCAGCCGCCCAATCCCGGTGTCCACCTGGGACTGCACCTATCGGGCGACGGTCGATTCAGCCTTTGCTCTTGGCCAGGCTGACGCACATGCGTGGCTGAAATCAAAAAAGAATGGACTCAGGACCTGAAACGATCAAGCCGCCCCACCAACGATCAGCCCGCAAAGTCGCGTGCCGCCGCCAAGCTTCGGCTGAAACCCACAATGTCTGGCACGATCATCACCGGCTTGTCTTCGCTGATTGCCATGCCTGCCGCCTTGCTTGGCGCACTTCGATCAGGCGGTCCGCACGTCCCGAACGTATTCGCGTTGGCCCACACGGCGTGGCTGGCCACTGGCGGGCAGGTGCCGGCTCTGGCGGCCGTAGGGGTCGCGTGCTTGGAAGCCCTGTGGAGTGGGCCATGTGCCGACGGGCCTCCCGAGTTTGTAAGCACTGTGGCGGATCCCTGCGAGTCACCTCAAGTGCCCAGCAGGCGGCGAGCGAGCACGGTTTGCATGTCACGTCGTCCGTCCGCAATCAAGTAAATGATGACTTGTCTGCCTCTGACACGGTAGATCACACGGTAAGGCTTGAAGAAGGTTTGGCGGTATTCTTTGATACCAAGGCCGACCAGTTCCTTCGGATAGCTACCGCGTTCCGGGAATTTCGACAGGCTATCCACCATGTCCATCACCGCATCCAACACATCGTTGGCGTTGGCGACACAGTCGAATTGGCAGATGTGGTCGTGGAGGGCCTCCAAGTCCTGCTCCGCACCCTCGGTGAGCAAGACTTCAAAGGTGGCAGATGCGCCTGCCATCAGGCTGAAGTTCGCTTGGCGCGGAGGCGGATAACGACGTCAGCCACAGGCTTGACCTTGCCAGCCGCTACATCCTGATTTCCCAGCGCAAGCATTTTTAACAAGGCCAGCGTTTCTTGCGTCTCTTCAAACGAGGCGACGTCCTGCAGGACAGCCTTGGCTTCACCGTTTTGGGTGATGACCATCGGTTCACGCTGCTCCGCGAGGTGCGTCAGAACCTCGGCAGCGTTGGCTTTGAGGTAACTGATGGGCTTGATTTGTGATGAGTAGCGCATGACCATGCTTCGGACCTGAGGAGGTCTTAATATAGTCTTTTAATAGTCTCGTCACAAGGTGCGGAGACACCATCAGGTGAACACGGCCCCAACAGCGTTGACAGCTGTTGCAAACGTCAGGCGGTGCCCCCAACGGTCAGCCCATCGATGCGCAGCGTGGGCTGGCCCACACCCACCGGCACGCTCTGGCCTTCTTTGCCACAGGTGCCCACACCGCTGTCCAGCGCCAGGTCGTTGCCGATCATGCTGACTTTTTTCATGGCCTCGGGGCCGTTGCCGATCAGCGTGGCGCCCTTGACCGGGTATTGGATCTGGCCGTTTTCCACCCAGTAGGCCTGGCTGGCAGAGAACACGAATTTGCCGCTGGTGATGTCCACTTGGCCACCACCAAAGTTGGTGGCGTAGAGGCCGCGCTTGATGCTGGCGATGATTTCTTTCGGATCGCGGTCGCCACCCAGCATGTAGGTGTTGGTCATGCGGGGCATGGGCAGGTGGGCGTAGCTTTCGCGCCGGCCGTTGCCCGTGGGCGCCACACCCATCAAGCGGGCATTCAGGCTGTCCTGGATGTAGCCGCGCAGGATGCCGTCCTCAATCAACACGTTTTTCTGTGTGGCGTGGCCTTCGTCGTCCACGTTGAGCGAGCCGCGCCGATCCTGAATGGTGCCGTCGTCCAACACGGTCACGCCCTTGGCCGCCACGCGCTGGCCGATGCGGCCACTGAAGGCGCTGCTGCCCTTGCGGTTGAAGTCACCTTCCAGCCCGTGGCCCACCGCCTCGTGCAGCAACACGCCGGGCCAACCCGGGCCGAGCACCACGGTCATTTCGCCGGCCGGCGCGGCACGTGATTCGAGGTTGGTCAGGGCCGATTCCACGGCCTCGTCCACGTAGCGCTGGGCCATGGCATCGTCGAAGTAGGCAAAACCAAAACGGCCACCGCCGCCCGAGGAGCCCATTTCACGGCGGCCGTTCTGTTCCGCGATCACGGTGACCGACAGGCGCACCAGCGGGCGCACATCGGCGGCCAGGGTGCCGTCGGCGCGCGCCACCAGCACCACGTCGTATTCGCTGGCCAGGCCCGCCATCACCTGCACGATGCGCGGGTCCTTGGCTTTGGCGAGCTTCTCCACCTTTTCCAGCAGGGCCACTTTTTCGGTGCTGTTCAGGCTGGCAATGGGGTCGGTGGGGGCGTACAGGCTGCGCGCCTTGGCCACCTTGCGCGGGCCCACTTTGGCCTTTTTGTTCTGGCCTTGGGCAGAAATGGTGCGCACGGTGTGGGCGGCGTCTTGCAAGGCGGCCCAGGACAGGTCGTCGGAATACGCAAAAGCGGTCTTCTCCCCGCTCACGGCACGCACGCCCACCCCTTGGTCGATGCTGAAGCTGCCAGTCTTGACGATGCCCTCTTCCAGGCTCCAGCCCTCAGAGCGGGTGTACTGAAAATAGAGGTCGGCATCGTCCACGCCGTGGCTCATGATTTCGCCCAGCGCCTTGCGCAAATGGGACTCGTCCAGACCAAACGGGTCGAGCAAAAGGGATTGGGCGGTGGCAATGCGTGCCAGGGTGGGTTCGCGGGCGATCATGGGGTGATTGTAGGAAGGCCGACAAGACGGCAACAGCACAGGGGTCAAGCGGCAGGTTTGGGGTTGCGCAGCCACTGCAACAAGGCCGCATCGTCCAGCTCCGCCATGCCCGCCTGATGGGCGGCCTGGAACACGGCAGCCACGCGCTGACCCAACGGGCCTTCAAACCCCACCGCACGACCAGCGGCCACGGCCAAACCGGTGTCTTTTTCCAGCAGGGTCACGTGGGCGCGGGGCGCCAGATCACCCGCGATGGCGCGGCGCATGCGGTCGCTGCCAATCCAGCTCTGGCCGCTGCTGTGTTCGATCACATCCAGCGTGGTGCCCAGGTCCAGCCCCATGCGCTCGGCCAGGGCCAGGGCCTCGGCAGCGCCCACGAGGTTGATGCCGGCCAACAGGTTGTTGACCAGCTTGGTGCGGGCGCCGTCGCCAGGGCGTTCGCTGACGACAAAACGGCGCGAGGACACATCGGCCAGCAAGTCGGCATGTTGCGCCAGCACGGCCTGCGGGCCAGCCAACATGAGGCTCATGCTGCCATCGCGCGCCCGCGCCGGACCACCTGACATGGGTGCGTCCAGCGTGGCCACACCGCGCTCGTTCAGGCGGGCGGCGCAATGCGCCACCACCTCGGGCGCGATGGTGGGGCACAACATCACGGTGCCGCCCGGGCGCAGCGCGGGCACGGCACCTGCGGCACCAAACAGCACGGCCTCGGTCTGCGCAGCGTCCACCACGGCAACGATGAGCACACCGCCATCGCCCAGGCGGGCCGCCACGGCGGCGGCATCCGCGCAGACCTCGGCCCCCACGGGACGGGCCTGGTCGCAGCGCGCGGGGTCGATGTCGTGCATGGCCACGCGCCAGCCGCGCTCGCACAGGCGGGCCAACATGGCGCCACCCATGTTGCCCGCGCCAATGATGCCGACCTGGACCGCGGCACTCATGTTTGCACCAACCGCTTGGAACGCGCAATCGACATCAGGATGCCCAAACCCGCGCCCAGCGTGACCATGGCCGTGCCGCCGTAGCTGATGAAGGGCAGCGGCACGCCCACCACGGGCAGGATGCCGCTGACCATGCCCATGTTGACAAAAGCGTAAACAAAGAAGTTGAGCGTGACCGCGCCGCCCACCAGACGCGAGAACAGGGTGGGCGCCTCCATCGCAATGGCCAGGCCCCGAAAGATGAGAAACACAAAGGCCAGCAACAGACCGATGACGCCGACGAGGCCAAACTCTTCGGAGAGGCCGGCGAAGATGAAGTCGGTGGTGCGCTCCGGGATGAACTCCAGGTGGGTTTGTGTGCCCTGCATGAAACCCTTGCCCCAGACCCCCCCGGACCCAATGGCGATCATGCCCTGGATGATGTGGAAACCCTTGCCCAGTGGGTCTTTGGTGGGGTCAAGCAAGGTGCACACGCGCTGTTTCTGGTAGTCGTGCAGCACCTGCCAGTCGAGGCCGGGCTGGCACCAGTCGTCGCCCATGATCACCAGCGTGATGATGCCGACCGCCCCCAGCACCACCGGCGGCAAGATGAGTTTCCAGCTCAGACCGGCAAAATAGATCACCCACAGCCCGGAGGCCAGCACCAGCAGCGAGGTGCCCAGGTCGGGTTGTTTGATAATCAGCCCCACCGGCACGAGCAGCAAGGCGCCGGCCACGAGAAAGTCAAGCGGCCGCAACTGCCCTTCGCGGCGCTGGAACCACCAGCCCAACATCAGCGGCATGGCAATTTTCATCAGCTCGCTGGGCTGGATGACCGTGACCTGGATGTCCAGCCACCGGGTAGCGCCCTTGCGCGTGATGCCGAACAGCTCCACCCCCAGCAGCAGCAGCACGCCCCCCAGGTACAAGGGCAAGGCCAACGCCATCAGCCGCTGCGGTGGCACCTGGGCCACAAAAAACAGCACGCCCACGGCGATCAGCATGTTGCGGCCGTGGTCGGCAAAACGGCTGCCGTGGTCAAAACCCACGGAATACATCACCAGCAGGCCCATGCCCGCGAGCAGGGACACCGCCAACGCCAGGGGCAAATCGAACCCCTGAAACACCGGCAGCACACGCTGCCACAGGGAAGGTCTATCAAAAACAACGGCCATGGGCGTGAATTATCCTCGTGCCATGTCCGCCACCACACCGCGCCCAACCGCCACCCACCTGCTTTACCTGCACGGCTTCCGTTCGTCGCCTCAATCTGCCAAAGCGCGGCAGATGGCCGAACGTGTGGCGCGGGAGCACCCCGGCGCAACCTGGTGGTGCCCTCAGCTGCCGCCCTCACCCGCTGCGGCCATGGCGCTGGTGATGGACGGCATCCGCAACTGGCCACACGACCGGGTGGCCGTGGTGGGCTCCTCGCTGGGTGGGTTTTATGCCCGCTGGCTGCACGCCCAACTGGGCTACCGCGTGGCGCTGCTCAACCCCGCCATCCAGCCCGCGCGCGACCTGGCCAAATACATCGGCGAGCAGACCACCTGGCAAAACCCCGAGGAGCGCTTCTTTTTTGAACCTGGCTTTGTGGCCGAACTGCAAGCCCAGCAAAACGCCATCGCCCTGCCCTTGCGCGATGCGTTTGCGCTCATCGCTATGGGCGACGAGGTGCTGAACTGGCGCGAGATGGTGGGCGGATGTGTGGGCGCACACATCAAGCTGCTGACTGGCGGCGACCACGCCCTGAGCGACTTCGACCATCACCTGGGTGAGGTGCTGCAGTTTCTGGAACTCGCCTGAACGGGCATCCCCATGGCCAAAGACAAGACCCTCTACACCTGCAACGAATGTGGCGGCAGCAGCCCGCGCTGGCTGGGCAAGTGCCCGCACTGCAACGCCTGGAACACCCTGGTGGAATCGGTGGCCGAGCCGGCCGCCCCGGCCAAAAACCGTTTCGCCGCCCTCGCGCCCACGGCGCAGATCGCGGTGCTGTCCGAGATCGAAGCCAGCGACGTGGACCGCAGTGCCACCGGCCTGGACGAACTGGACCGGGTGCTGGGCGGCGGCATCGTGGAAGGCGGTGTGGTGCTCATCGGCGGCGACCCGGGCATCGGCAAATCCACCCTGCTGCTGCAGGCGCTGGACGCGCTGCAACGCGCCGGCCTGAGCACGCTCTACGTCACCGGTGAAGAAAGTGGCGCCCAGGTGGCGCTGCGCTCGCGCCGGCTGGGTCTGAACCAGAGCCAGGTCAAGGTGCTGGCCGAAATCCAGCTCGAAAAAATCCTGCACACGCTGCAAGCACAACAGCCGGCGATTGCGGTCATCGACTCTATCCAGACCGTCTACTCCGACCAGCTCACTTCGGCGCCCGGCTCGGTGGCGCAGGTGCGCGAATGCGCTGCCCACCTCACGCGCGCCGCAAAAGCCAGTGGCACCGCCATCGTGCTGGTGGGCCATGTGACCAAAGAAGGCGCCCTGGCTGGCCCGCGCGTGCTGGAACACATGGTGGACACGGTGCTCTACTTCGAAGGCGACACCCACAGCAGCTTCCGCCTGGTGCGTGCCATCAAGAACCGCTTTGGCGCGGTCAATGAGATCGGCGTTTTCGCCATGACCGAAAAAGGCCTCAAGGGCGTGAGCAACCCCAGCGCCATCTTTCTGAGCCAACACACCGAGCCCGTGCCCGGCAGCTGCGTGATGGTGACGCTGGAAGGCACCCGCCCCATGCTGGTGGAAATCCAGGCCCTGGTGGACACCGGCGGCCCCTCGCCCCGGCGTCTGAGCGTGGGCCTGGACCGCGACCGCCTGGCCATGCTGCTGGCGGTGTTGCACCGCCACGCCGGCGTGGCCTGCATGGACCAGGACGTGTTCGTCAACGCCGTGGGCGGTGTGCGCATCACCGAACCCGCAGCCGACCTCGCCGTGATGCTGTCCATCACCAGCAGCCTGCGCGGCAAAGCCCTGCCCAAAGGCTTCATTGCCTTTGGCGAAGTGGGCTTGGCCGGCGAAGTGCGCCCCGCCCCGCGCGGCCAGGAGCGCCTGAAGGAAGCCGCCAAGCTGGGCTTTTCGGTGGCGGTGGTGCCCAAGGCCAACGCGCCCAAGGCGTCCGACAAGGCCTTGATGGCGGCCCTCAGCGGCATGACCATCCACGCGGTGGAGCGGATTGAGGACGCGCTGGAGGTGGTGCGGGGTTTTTGAGCCCTGAACACCCCGCCCGGTAAACTCAGACCCTTCCCAGACCGACCCCGAAAGCCCCTTTTGTTTGCATTGTTCGAAGAAGCCGGCAAGTTCCTGACCGGCCGTGTGTTGTCTGAAGCCGAAAGCTCGCTGCAGGTGGAGCTGGACTCGGGCAAACGCGTCAAAGTCAAGGCCGCCAACACGCTGCTCAAGTTCGAGAAGCCGGCGCCGGCCGCGCTGCTGGCGTCTGCGCAGGCGCTGGCCGATGGCATGGAGGCCGACCTGGCCTGGGAATTCGCGCCCGAGGACGAATTCGGCTTTGCCGACCTGGCGGGCGTGTATTTCAGCGATCCGCCAACGGTGGACCAACAGGTCGCTGCGCTGCTCAAGTTGTCCGAGGTGCCGCACTACTTCCGCCGCGCCGGCAAGGGCCGCTTCAAGAAGGCATCGGCCGAAATCGTGCAGCAGGCGCTGGCCGCGATTGAGAAGAAGAAGCTGGTGCAGGCGCAGATCGACGGCTGGGCGGCTGAATTGGCGGCCGGCCAATGCCCGGCCCCGGTGCGCGAGCAGCTGTTCAAAATCCTGTTCAAACCCGACAAAAACGCGCCCGAATACAAGGCCGTGGCCGAGGCCACACGCCAGACCCACCTGGCGCCGCTGGCCTTGCTGGAAAAAGTGGGCGCCATCAGCAGCGCCTACCAGTTCCACTGGCAGCGTTTCCTGTTCGACTTTTTCCCACGCGGCACGGGCTTTCCCGCGCTGCAGGCGCCGCCGGTGGAAGGCGAGCTGCCGGTGGCCGCCGTGCAGGCTTTCTCCATCGACGACTCGCACACCACGGAAATCGACGACGCGCTGTCGGTGCAAGGCCTCGGGACAGGCACCGTCACGCTGGGCATACACATCGCGGCGCCCGGCCTGGCCATTGCGCCCGGCGGCCCGCTGGACCAGGTCGCCCGCGCGCGCCTGTCCACCGTCTACATGCCCGGCCACAAGATCACCATGTTGCCCGACGCGGTGGTGCAGGCCTACACGCTGGACGAAGGGCGCGACTGCCCGGCGGTGTCTCTTTATGTCACCATCGACGAGGCCACGCTGACCTTCACCGCCAGCGAAACCAAGCTGGAGCGCGTGCCCATCGCACACAACCTGCGCCACGACAAGCTGGACGACCTGATCACTCCCGAATGGCTGGCCGGCGTTGCCAACACCGCCGCCGCGCCCGAGCTGACCGCCCTGCAACCCCAACTGGCGTTTTTGTGGCGCCTGGCCCAGCACCTCAAGGCACAGCGCGAGTTGGTGCGCGGCAAACCCGAAACCTTCAACCGCCCCGACTACAGCTTCAAGCTGGCCGACAAAGCCGGGGACGAACCGATGGGCGACGAAACGGTGCTGATCAGCACCCGCAAACGCGGCGCCCCGCTGGACCTGATGGTGGCCGAGGCCATGATCGTGGCCAACAGCACCTGGGGCCAGTGGCTGGCCGACTGCGGCGTGCCCGGCATCTACCGCAGCCAGCACAGCCTGGCGCCCGGTGTGAAGGTGCGCATGGGCACCAAGGCCCAGCCGCACGCGGGCATCGGTGTCAAGTGCTACGCGTGGAGCACCTCGCCCCTGCGCCGCTACACCGACCTGGTGAACCAGTGGCAGATCATCGCCTGCGCCCGCCACGGCAAAACCGCCGCACTGGCTGCGCCCTTCAAGCCCAAGGACGCCGACCTGTTCTCCATCATCAGCGCGTTCGACGGTGCCTACAGCGCCTACAACCAGTTCCAGGGTGGCATGGAACGCTACTGGACCCTGAAACACCTGCAGCAGACCGGCACCACCGAACTCACCGCCACCGTGATGAAGGACGGTCTGGTGCGCGCCGACACCCTGCCCCTGGTGCTGCAGGTGATGGGTGCCGATGGCCTGCCGCGTGGTGCCCACGTGCGCGTGCGCCTGGGTGCGATGGACCTGATTTCCCTGGACGTGGGCGGCACCGTCATCGAGCGTCTGGACCAGGCGGTGGACGCCGTGGATGCACTGGCCGAGGACGAGGGCGACGACGAGCTGGCGGCCCCACTCGCCATCGCTGTCGACATGGAGGCCGACGCCCCAGCTTCTGCTCCGGCGCCCGCCGCCGACACGGATAATCCGGCCTCGTGAAAACCCCCGCCGCGTTCAGCCCCCTCCAGATCGCCCTGGGCGTGTCGGTGGCCGTGCACGCGGCGCTGTTGACGGTGCGTTTCGTCAACCCCGAGGCCTTCAACCGCGTGTTCCAGGACACGCCGCTGGAGGTGGTGCTGGTCAACGCCCGCAGCGAGGACAAACCCGACAAGGCGCAGGCCATCGCGCAAGCCAACCTCACCGGCGGCGGCGAGGCCGAACGCGGCCGCGCCACCTCGCCCCTGCCTCCATCTGCTCAGGCACGACTGGGCGACCCGGTGGAGGAGGAAGAAAAGCGCATCGAGGCGATGAAGGAGCAGCAGAACCGCATGCTGGCCCAGATTCGCAAACAACTCGCCAGCTACCGCGTCAACGAAACACCCGACAACCAGCGCACACCCGACGAGCAGGAGCGCGAGCAACGCCGCCTGGCGCTGGTGAAGGTGCTGGCCGAAATCGAGCGCCGCATCAACGAAGAAAACGCGCGACCCAAAAAGCGCTACATCAGCCCGGCCACGCGCGAGGCGGTGTACGCGGTGTACTACGATGAACTGCGGCGCAAGATCGAAGACCGCGGCACCACCCAGTTTCCCGAAGTGGGTGGGCGCAAACTCTATGGCGAGCTCACCATGGTCATCACCGTCAACTTTGACGGCCGCGTGCTGGCCACCGAGGTGGTGGAAAGCTCGCGCCAGAAGGCGCTCGATGCGCGTGCCGAGGCCATCGTCAAAAGCCTGTCTTTCGGCGGCTTCAATGCCGCCATGCGCCAGCGCGCCGACCAGATCGTGGTGGTGTCGCGCTTCCGCTTCACACGCGACGAAACGCTGCAGACGCAGCAGATGAGCAACTGATCCCCATGGACCGCTACGCCGTCGTGGGTCACCCGGTGACCCACAGCCAATCCCCCGCCATCCACACCCGCTTTGCCGAGCTGACCGGCCAGCGGCTGACGTACGAGCGCCTTGAGCTGCCGCTGGGGGGCTTCCGCCCAGGCATTGAAGCCGCACGTGCCGGTGGCCTCAGCGGCGGCAACGTGACCGTGCCCTTCAAGCTCGACGCCTTTGACTGGGTGCAGCACCGCAGCGCCCGGGCCGAACTGGCGCAGGCCTGCAACACCTTCTGGTTTGAGGCCGACGGCGTGCACGGCGACAACACCGACGGCATTGGCCTGGTGCGCGACATCACCCGCAACGCCGGCGTGGCGCTGCACGGCGCACGCGTGTTGCTGGTGGGCGCGGGCGGCGCGGGTGCCGGTGTGCTCGGGCCGCTGCTCAGCGAAGGGCCGGCCGAGCTGGTGCTGAGCAACCGCACCGTGGCGCGGGCACAAGAGGTGACAGACCGCCACGCCGACTGGGCCAAACGCCACGGCGCACACCTGCTCGCCAGCGGCCTGATGGACGTGTTGGGCCACTTCGACGTGGTGATCAACGCCACCGCTGCCAGCCTGCAAGGCGCTGAGCCACCGCTGCCGGCCAGTGCCATACGCCCCGGCACCCTGGTGGTGGACATGATGTACGGCCCCAAGTCGCAACCCTTTGCCGATTGGGCGCGCGCCCAGGGCGCCACCGTGCGCGACGGCCTGGGCATGCTGGTGGAGCAGGCGGCCGAGGCTTTCTACATCTGGCGCGGCGTGATGCCGCCGGCCGCGCAGGTGCTGACCGAGCGCCGCGCGGCGCTGGCGCACTGACATGCGCTCGGTGCTGCATTGGCTGGGCTGGCTGCTGGCCGCGCTGCTGGCGCTGCAGCTGTTTTTTGTGCTGCGCATCGCGCTGATGGCGGTGGTTGATCCCCAAAGCACCGCCTTCATGCGCTCAGAAGCCTGGCGGCTGGCGATGGCACAGCAGGGCGTGCCCAAGTGGCGCCAGCAATGGGTGCCCTACGAAGACATCTCGCCCCATCTCAAGCGCGCGGTGATGGCGTCTGAGGACGCCGATTTCACCAACCACAAGGGCGTGGACTGGGACGCCATCGAGACGGCCTGGGAAAAAAACGCCAAACGCGCCGAGCTGGCCGAAAAACGCGCCGCCAAAGCCAAAGACCCGAGCAAGGTCAAGCCACCCAAAGTCGTGGGCGGTTCCACCATCACACAGCAGTTGGCCAAAAACCTGCTGCTGTCGGGTGAACGGCACCTGCTGCGCAAGGGCCAGGAATTTGTGCTCACGCTGGCGCTGGAACTGCTGCTGGACAAGCGCCGCATTCTGGAGATTTACCTCAACAGCGTGGAATGGGGCGAAGGGGTGTTTGGCGCCGAAGCCGCTGCCCAGCGCTACTTTCGCAAGACCGCCAAGTCGCTCAGCGCCACCGAATCGGCGCGCCTGGCGGTGATGTTGCCCAGCCCCAAATTTTTCGAAAGCCGCCCCGGCTCGCCCTACCTGGCCGGGCGCACCGCCACCATCGCCGCCCGCATGGGCGCGGTGCAAGCCCCATGAGCGCACAGCCATGATGGCGCGCGTGTTTGGCTGGCTGCTGCTGGGTTTCATCCGCCTGCTCACCGGGGCCCAGGCGCGCTGGTATGGCTGCCCGCCCAAGGCCGAACAGCGCATCTACTTTGCCAACCACCAGAGCCACGCCGACCTGGTGCTGATCTGGGCCGCGCTGCCCAAGGAGCTGCGTGGCATCACCCGCCCGATTGCCGCCAAGGACTACTGGACCACCAGCCCCCTCAAACGCTGGATCACCACCGAGGTGTTCAACGCCATCTACGTGGACCGCCAGAAGCAGGTGGGGCCCGATGGTGAGGCGACCGACCCGCTGGAACCTCTGATCGAAGCCCTGATCCAGGGCGACTCCATCATCCTGTTTCCCGAAGGCACACGCGGTCACCACGAAGACCCGCAGGCCTTCAAGTCGGGCCTGTACAACCTGGCCCAACGTTTCCCCGATGTGGTGCTGGTGCCCACCTGGATCAACAACGTCCAGCGTGTCATGCCCAAGGGTGAGGTGGTGCCGGTGCCGGTCTTGTGTTCGGTGACGTTTGGCGCGCCCATCTGCGTCGAACCCGGCGAGGCGCGCACGGCCTTTCTCGCGCGCGCGCGTGATGCCGTCATGGCCCTGAGAGACATCTGAGCATGAGCGGCTTCCTGCGCAACCTCAGCACCAACGAACAGATTGGCCTGCTATTCGTGTTTCTGTTCGGGCTGCTGGCCATCGCCAGCGTGGCCATGCTGCTGCTGTCGCTGCGCGAGCGCCGGCAACACGATGTGCTGGACGACAGCCAACACCAGCGTCGGCGCGACGACCGCCAGCTGCTGCGCGTGTCCTGGATCATGGCCACCGTGTTCTGGGTGGGCTGGGCCGCCGGTGCCGAAGTGGCCACGGTGTTGTTCGGGCTGATGTCGTTTTTTGCCTTGCGCGAGTTCATCAGCCTCTCGCCCACGCGCCGCAGCGACCACCGCAGCCTGGTGCTGGCCTTCTTCGTCGTGCTGCCTTTGCAATACCTACTGGTCTGGCGTGGGCACTACAACCTGTTCACCGTGTTCATCCCGGTGTATGTGTTTCTGGCCCTGCCGGTGGTCAGCGCCCTGGGCAACGAACCACAGCGGTTTCTGGAGCGCAACGCCAAGTTGCAATGGGGCATCATGGTCTGTGTGTATGGCCTGAGCCACGTGCCGGCGCTGATGGTGCTCAACTTCCCGCGTTTTGCCGGCCGCAACGCCTTTCTGGTGTTTTTTCTGGTGCTGGTGGTGCAAACCTGCATGTTGGTGCAGCACCTGGTGGCGCGCCGCCTGCAGGCCCCTGTGGCGCCCGACATCAGTGCCAGTTTCCACTGGCGCAGCTGGGCAGCGGGCCTGGCGGCTGGCGGCCTGCTGGGTGCGCTGCTGGCGGGCTTCACGCCGTTTGTGCCGGGCCAGGCGCTGGGCATGGCACTCATTGCCTGTGCCTCGGGCTCCCTGGGGCACCTGGTGATGAAGGCCATCAAACGCGACCGGGGTGTCACCCACTGGGGCGGCGGGCGTTCGGTCACCGGTGCCAGCGGGCTGCTCGACCGGCTGGATGCCCTGTGTTTTGCCGCACCGGTGTTCTTCCACTCGGTGCGCTGGTACTTCAACCTATGAGAATCCTCGGCATCGATCCCGGCCTGACCTGCACCGGCTTTGGCGTGGTGGACAGCGAAGGCGCCGCCCTGCACTACGTGGCCAGCGGCACCATACGCACCAGCCCAGGCGACGGTGTGTTGCTGCCGCACCGCCTCAAAATTTTGTTCGACGGCATCGGCGAGGTGGTGCAGCGCTACCAGCCCCAGATCGCCGTGTGCGAAATTGTCTTCGTCAACGTCAACCCCCAGGCCACGCTGATGCTGGGCCAGGCGCGCGGCTGCTGCCTCACCGCCCTTGTGGCCAACGGCCTGGAGGTGCGCGAGTACACCGCCCTGCAGCTCAAAAAGGCCGTCACCGGCCACGGCAAGGCCGCGAAGGAGCAGGTGCAGGAAATGGTCAAGCGCCTGCTGCAACTGCCCGGCCTGCCCGGCAAGGACGCGGCCGACGCCCTCGGCCTGTGCATCACCCACGCCCAGGTGGGCCGCAGCATGGACGCCATCAACAAAGTGGCCAGCCTGCAGGCGCGCACCACCGCTGCGTACAAGGGTGGGCGCAGCTACTGAACGGCCGCGCCGGGTCGCGGCTCAGAGCTTGACCATGACGTGGCGGGCCACGGTGTAGTCTTCCAGCGCGTACATCGACATGTCCTTGCCGTAGCCGCTGGACTTGAGGCCGCCGTGGGGCATTTCGTTGACGAGCATGAAGTGGGTGTTGATCCAGGTGCAGCCGTACTGCAGCTTGCGCGCCACGCGCATGGCGCGGCCCACGTCCTGCGTCCACACCGAAGAGGCCAGGCCGTAGTCGGAATCGTTGGCCCAGGTGATGGCTTCGTCGGGGTCGGTGAAACGCGTGACCGACACCACCGGGCCAAACACCTCGCGGCGCACAATTTCATCGTCCTGGCGGGCGCCGGCAATCACCGTGGGTTCGTAGAAGAAGCCGTTGCCTGGGCGCATCTTGCCGCCCGCCGTCACCTCCATGTGACCCAGCATCTGCGCACGCTCCACAAAACTGGCCACGCGGTCGCGCTGGCGGTCTGTGATCAGCGGCCCCATCTCCACACCGTCTTCGTCCTGCGTGCCGAGCTTGATGGTTTTCACGGCGGCGCTGAGGTCGGCCACCAGGCGGTCGTAGACCTTGGCGCCCGCATAGATGCGGCAGGCGGCCGTGCAATCCTGGCCGGCGTTGTAGTAGCCGAAGGTGCGCACGCCTTCGACCACCGCATCCACATCGGCGTCGTCAAACACGATGACCGGTGCCTTGCCACCCAGCTCCAGATGGGTGCGCTTCAAAGTGCCGGTGGCGGCCTGCAGAATCTTGCGGCCGGTGGACACGTCGCCGGTGAGCGAGACCATGCGCACGATGGGGTGCTCCACCAGGGGCTGGCCCACACTTTGGCCCCGGCCGCACACCACGTTGAACACCCCTTTGGGCAGGATGTCGGCCACCACACGCGCCAGCAGCAGTGCGGTCAGCGGGGTTTGTTCGCTCGGCTTGAGCACCACGGTGTTGCCGGCGGCGAGGGCCGGCGCGGCCTTCCAGGCGGCCATCATCAACGGGTAGTTCCAGGGTGCAATCGATCCGATCACGCCGACAGGGTCGCGCCGGATCAGGCTGGTGTGGCCGCCCAGGTACTCGCCCGCGACCGGGCCGTTCATGGTGCGGGCGGCACCGGCAAAAAAGCGAAAGCAGTCGGCGATGGCCGGGATTTCGTCTTCGAGTGCCCGCACATAGGGCTTGCCGCAGTTGAGCGATTCGAGCCGCGCAAAGGCTTCGGCATGGGCCTCGATGGCGTCGGCGATCTTGAGCAACAGGCGCGAACGTTCGCCCGGCGTGGTGTCGCTCCAGCTTTCAAAGGCGCGGTTGGCGCCCAGCACGGCGCGGTGGATTTGCTCGTACGAGGCCTCGGGCACGCTGGCGATGATTTCGCCGGTGGCCGGGTTGAGCACACGCTCGGCCTCGCCTTCACCGGCCACAAACTGGCCGTCGATGAACAGCTCGGTGTGGATGGCGTTCTGGAAATCGGGGGTCTTGCCCATGGTGATGCTCCTTAGCGGCTGCTGGGTTGTTCGTCGGACCGCGTGAGGTAGTACGCGGCCAGGATGGGGATGAAGGTCAGCACGATGACCACGACCGCGACCACGTTGGTGACCGGGCGCTGGCGCGGCCGGATCAGCTCCTGCAGCATCCAGATGGGCAGCGTGGTCTGCTGACCGGCGGTGAAGGTGGTGACGATGACCTCGTCAAAGCTCAGCGCAAAGGCCAGCAGGCCGCCCGCCAGCAAGGCCGAACCCAGCTGCGGCAGGATGACGTGGCGGATGGTCTGGAAGGTGTCGGCGCCCAGGTCCATGGACGCCTCGATCAGCGACGGCGAGGTGCGCCGCAGCCGCGCCACCGCGTTGTTGTAGACCACCACCACACAGAAGGTGGCGTGGCCGATGACGATGGTCCAGAAGCTGAACGGGATCTCCATCGTGTGGTAGGCCGTGCGCAGCGCGATGCCGGTGATGATGCCGGGCAGCGCGATGGGCAGGATGAGCAGCAGCGACACCGCATCGCGCCCAAAAAAGCGGGTGCGCGCCAGCCCCGCCGCCGCCAGGGTGCCCAGCACCATGGCGATGCCGGTGGCGATCAGCGCCACGCGGAAGGACAGGCCAATGGCGGCCCACACGTCGTCGCGCGCCCAGGCGGCGGCAAACCACTGCGTGGTCAGGCCTGGTGGCGGGAAAACGTAGCTTTTGTCCTCCGCGCTGAAGGCGTAGAGGATGATGAGCGCCAGCGGAATGTGCAGGAACAGCACGCCGGCCCAGGTGGCGGCTTTGAGGCCCCAGCCGGCTTTGTTGGGATCAGAGCGCATCGAATGCTCCCAGCTTCTTGGCAATCCACAGGTAGACCCCGATCACCACAATGGGCACCAGCGAGAAAGCCGCCGCAAACGGGATGTTGCCGGCCACGCCCTGCTGTCGGTAGACCACCTGGCCGATGAACAGGGTGGAGTCGCCGATGACCTGCGGGATGATGTAGTCGCCCAGGGTGAGCGAGAAGGTGAAGATGGAACCGGCGGCGATGCCTGGCATGGCGAGCGGAAAGATCACTTTCCAGAAGGTGGTGCTGCCTTTGGCACCGAGATCGCCTGAGGCTTCGAGCAGCGAGCCGGGGATGCGTTCGATGGCCGCCTGGATGGGCAGGATCATGAAAGGCAACCACATGTAGACGAAGACGATGAAGGTGCCCAGGCGAGAGAACGACAGCGAGTTGCCGCCAATGCCCGGCGTGGCCAGCAGCGCCTCCAGCAGCCAGCTCAGGTGCAGCTCGGCCAGCACCCAGCTGATGGCGCCTTCCTTGGCCAGCAACAGCTTCCACGCGTACAGGCGCACCAGGTAGCTGGACCACAAGGGCAGCATGACCGCGATGTAGAGCAGCGCCTTTTGTGACCCACGCGCATACCGGGCCATGTAGTAAGCGATGGGAAAGGCGATGGCGGTGCAGGCCACGGTGACGGCCAGCGCCATGGCCACGGTGCGCAGCACCACGTCCACGTTGGCGGGCTGCAGCATGTCGCGGAAGTTGACGAGGGTAAGCTGGGTGCGGTCCACCACACCAGAGAACTCGTCCAGTCCAAAAAAGCTGTTGGCCAGCAGCGCAAACAACGAACCCAGGTAGACCACACCAAACCACAGCAGCGGCGGCACCAGCAGCAGCCCCAGGGCCAGGCCACGGCGGGTGTAGAGCAGGTCCGACAGGCGGCGCAGCGGGCCGCCAGCGCTGGCCATCGGCACCGGCAAGGTCATGGTGTTCATGCGGCCGCCCCCTGCAGCGCATGCACAGCGTCCTGGCTCCAGTGCAGGTGCACCGTGTCGCCAGCTTCAGGCACAACCGGGAGTTGAAGTGGGTTGAGGTCCACCACCACCGGCTCACCCGCCCAGTCCATGCGCAAGCGCGAGAAGGCGCCGAAATACTGCACGTCCAGCACTGGGCCGCTGAGGCGTGCGCTGTGGGCGGCGCCCAGTTGAATACGTTCGGGCCGCAGCATCACGCTGTCCACGCCAGCGAGTTGGCGCGCGCGCTCGCCCTGGAACACGTTGGCGGCGCCCACAAAGTCGGCCACAAAACGTGTGGCCGGTGCGTTGTAAATGGCCTGCGGCGTGCCCACCTGCTCCAGCCGGCCGTTGTTGAACACGCCAATGCGGTCGCTCATCGAAAGCGCCTCGTGCTGGTCGTGGGTGATGAACAAAAAGGTGATGCCCAGCTTGCGCTGCAAGGCCTTCAACTCGGTCTGCATCTGCTCGCGCAGCTTCAAATCCAGCGCGCCCAAAGGCTCGTCGAGCAACAGCACCTGCGGCTCGTTGATGAGCGCGCGCGCCAGGGCCACCCGCTGGCGCTGACCGCCCGACAGTTGGGCCGGGCGGCGGTCGCCCACGCCGCCCAGGCGCACCAGCTCCAGCATGTCGTCGGCACGGCGCAGGCGCTGGGCCTTGTCCACACCCTTGACCATGAGGCCGTAGGCCACGTTGTCGCGGATGTTCATGTGCGGGAACAGCGCGTAATCCTGGAACACGGTGTTCACCGGCCGCGCATAGGGCGGCAGCTGCGACACGTCCTGTCCACCGATGAGGATGCGCCCCGAGGTGGGCAGGGTGAAGCCGCCGATCATGCGCAGGCAGGTCGTCTTGCCCGAGCCCGAGGGCCCGAGCAAGGTGAAGAACTCGCCGCCCTCGATGGTGAGGTCCACGTGTTCCACAGCGCGCACGGTTTGTGCGCCACTGCCGAACACGCAGGAAACGGCTTCAAGGGTGACGGCGACGGTCATGGGATCAGCGGCCGCCCAGGACGGCGATGTAGTCGGACACCCACTTGTGGTACGGCACACAGGCGTTGTTCTGCGTGCTGCACTTGGTGGTCGGCGTCTTCCAGAAGCTGATGCGCTCGAAGCTGTTGTAGCCCTGGCGCGCGCAGCCGTCGTCACCCAGCAGCTTGTTGCCCTTGCAGGCGGCAGGCACCGAAGGCACCGAGCCGAACCAGGCCGCCAAATCGCCCTGCAGCTTGGGGTTGAGCGAATGCTCCATCCACATGTAGGCGCAATTGGGGTTCTTGGCCTCGGCGTGCATCATGGTGCTGTCGGCCCAGCCGGTGGCGCCTTCCACGGGCACCACGGTGGCCACCGGGCGGTTCTTGCTCTTCAGGATGTTGGCCATGAACTGCCAGCTGCTCGAAGCCACCACCCCTTCGTTGGTGAAGTCGTCGATTTGCACAAAGGCGTCGTGCCAGTACTTGCCCACCAGCTTGCGCTGGCCGCGCAGCAAGTCGAGCGCGGCCTTGTACTGCGTTTCGTTGAGCTCGTAGGGGTCTTTGATGCCCAGCGCCGGGTTTTTCTTCATCAGGTAGAGCGCGGGGCGTCGGCGATGTAGATCGGACCGTCAAAGGCCTGGACGCGGCCCTTGTTGCTCTTGCCGTCGGGCAGGTTCATCTCTTCGAACACCACGTTCCAGCTGGTGGGCGGCTTGTCCTTGAAGACGGTGGTGTTGTACATCAGCACGTTCCAGCCCCACTGGTAGGGCACACCGTAGTGGGTGTTGTTGGCGTAGTGCCAGGGCGCTTTCTGCAGGCGCGGGTCGATGTTTTTGTAGCTGGGAATCAGGTCCACGTTGATCGGCTGCACCCGCTTGCCGGCGATCAGGCGCATGGAGGCGTCGCCCGACGCGGTGACCAAATCGAAGCCACCTTCGTTCATCAGCGCCACCATTTCGTCGGAGGTGCCGGCGGTCTTGACGTTGACCTTGCAGCCCGTCTTCTTCTCAAAGTCGGTCACCCAGTCAAAGTTCTTGTCGGTCTGGCCACGTTCGATGTAACCGGGCCAAGCCACGATGTCGACCTGGCCTTCGCCTTTGCCGATTTGTTTGAGCGCGGTCTGCGCCTGGGCCAGCGGCGCGAACGTGCCCAGCGTGAACGCGGTGGCCACCACGCCGGCAACAGCGCGGACCAGGGGTTGTTGTGCAGGTTTCATGTGTCGGTCACCTTTCGATCGGAGGAAGTTGGCACTGCCGCAACCCGCCACCCGGCGTGTTGTCAGTGCACGCATCCTAGGAAAGGTCAAGCGACTTTCAAAATTCAATATTCCTGCGGTAAGCTATCTAAAAAATAGATAGTTAGGGTTTACCCATATCGTTTTTGCACTGCAACAGGGCATGTCAAACCGCCTGCGCACCAAGATGAACCGCCACCTCACACTCAAACAGTTCCGCTACTTCTTGGCCGTGGCCGAATCCGACTCGGTGGCGGCCGCCTCGCGCATGCTCAACATCGCGCAGTCGGCCATCACCAAAAGCGTGCTGGAGCTGGAGGATGCGCTGGGGCTGCAGCTGTTCGAGCGCAGCCCCAAGGGCATGCGACTGACGCCCGAAGGCCACCGGTTTCTGGTCAAGGCGCGGCGGGTGATTGGCGCCGTGGCCGACGCCACACGCGGTGTGCAGCAGGCCGCCCAACCGCTGGGTGGCACCCTGGCCGTGGGCGTGACCAGCCTGGTGGCGGGCTATTACCTGTCGGAGCTGTTCGCCCGCTTCAAGCGCACCTGCCCGGGGGTGGACCTGCACGTGGTGGAAGACGCGCCGCCCTTTCTGGAGCACCTGCTCATCAACGGCGAGCTGGACATCGCCATCATGGTGAGCAACGCCCTGGGCGAGCCGCAGGCGCTGGTGGCCGAAACGCTGACGCGCTCACCCAACCGCGTGTGGATGGCGGCCGACCACCCGCTGGCCGCGCAGCCCGAGGTGAGCCTGGCCGAATGCGCGGAGCACGACCAGATCGTGCTGCAGGCCGACCGCATCGAGGTGCTGATGCGCAACGTGTGGGCGCGCCACCAGCTCAAGACAAGGGCGGTGCTGAAAACCTCGTCGCTGGAGGCGGTGCGTTCGCTGGTGGGTGTGGGCGCAGGGCTGGCGGTGCTGCCCGACTTTTTGTACCGCCCCTGGACGCTGGACGCCGAACACGTGGAGGTGCGCACCCTGCGCGATGCGGTGCCCACGGTGGACGTGGGCCTGGTGTGGCGGCGCGGTTCGCAACCCCGGGCGGAGGTGCTGGAATTCATCGAGGTGGCGCGGGATCAGTCGCGGTCGCGGCGGCCTGTGGCTTGAGGCTTCCTTTTGGCGGAGGCGGTGTGCGGCGACCGGGTATCCGGCTCCGCGGCTGTCCCCCGGCCTTCGGCCTCCTCCTTTATGCCGCTGCGCCGGACACCCGGTCACCGCCCACCTGTAGGCACGCGAACGCTTGCATGCAAACCGCACTTCGGCTCGCGGGTGCGGGGTACGCTGCGCAGCGACATAAAGGGGGAGCCCCGCGCAGCGGGGCGGAGGACAGTCGCGGAGCAGCGTACCCCGCACCCGCGAGCCCGCGAGGTCTATGAACGAGACGACTTCAAAGCCAATTCCTCCTCCCTCAACCGCAACACCCGCCGCTGCACCTTGCCCGTGGTGGTCATGGGCAAGGCGTCGATGAACTCGATTTCCTTGGGGTATTCGTAGGGCGCCAGTTGCCCCTTCACATGTTTTTGCAGCTCGACCACCAGAGATGGAGAGCCATCAAAGCCCGCCGCCAGCACCACATAAGCCTTCACCAAGGCGCCCCGCTCCGCATCGGGTTTGGGCACCACCGCCGCGTTCGCCACGGCAGGGTGTTTGACCAGACAGTTTTCGATCTCGCTCGGCCCGATGCGGTAGCCGGACGACTTGAACACGTCGTCGGCACGGCCTTGGTACCAAAGGTAGCCGTCGGCGTCGCGGGTGGCCATGTCACCCGTGCGGCACCAACTGCTGGCCGGATCACCCGTGTATTTGCCGCGCGTGGCGACTTCGTTTTTCCAGTAGCCCAAAAAGAAGATGGGATCGGGCTGGCCGTGTGCATCCAGGCGATGCACCGCCACATCGCCCGGCACACCCACCGGGCATTCGTTGCCGTCGTCGTCGATCACCGCCACGCGGTGGCCCGGGTAGCCCTTGCCCATGCTGCCGGGTTTGGCCGGCCACAGGCGGCTGCAATTGCCCACGATGTAGTTGATCTCGGTCTGGCCAAACATCTCGTTGACCGTCACGCCCAGTTGCTCGCGGCAGTAGGCAAACACCGCGTCGCCCACGGCTTCGCCTGCACTCATCAGGGCCTGCAACTTCAGTCGATAGCGGCCCCGAGGCTTGGGCACGGCCTTCATCATGGCCTTGAGCGCGGTCGGGAACAAAAAGCTGTGCGTCACGCCGTGGCGCTGCATCAGTTCGAAGGCCACCTCCGGGGTGAAGCGGCCGTTGTAACCGACGATGGGCCGGCCGAAATAGAGGCTGGGCAACAAGGCGTCCATCAGGCCGCCCGTCCAGGCCCAATCGGCGGGCGACCAGAACACGGCGTCCGACTTCACGCTCGCATCCCACGGATCGAAACCAAACCAGTTCTGGCTGCAGACAAAACCCGTCAGGTTGCCAATCAACGCGCGATGAGGGATCAAGGCCCCCTTGGGGTTGCCGGTCGTGCCGCTGGTGTAGATGAGCACGGCCGGGTCGTCGGCCAGGGTGGGCACCAATTCAAAGCGGCTTTGCACCTTGGCCAGGGCCGTGCCCCAATCGATGTCGGCCGAAGCACCGGCCGCACCCACACCCAGCACCTGCCGCAAGGCCGGGCATTCGGCGCGCACCGACAGCACGTTGGCCAGCGTCGCCTCATCACAGATGGCGACCACGGCCTCGCTGTCCTGCAAGCGGAAGGCCAGCGCTTCGGGGCCAAAGAGCTGCGACAAGGGCATGCCCACCGCACCCAGCTGCAACACCGCCATGTAGGCAACGGCCGTCTCGAACCGCTGGGGCAACACAATGGCCACGCGGTCGCCGCGTTGCACCCCCAGCCCACGCAACAGGTTGGACAGGCGGTTGGCGGCCTCGGCCAGCTCGGCGCGGCTGTGGTGTCGGGCCGGGGCGTTGGGGCCCTCGGCAATGAGCGCGGTCTCGCGACCCAAGGCGGGTGTGGCGGCCCAGCGGCGGCAGCACACCTCGGCCATGTTGAACTGCGCGGGCACCTGCCAACGGAAGTTCGCGTGAAGGTGGGCGTAGTGATCGGCAGGTTTGTCTCGGCCTGGACTGCGGGGCATGGTGTGTCTCCGTAAGATCGTGAAAATGTACCAAGCCCAACGCCCTTCCCGCTCCGAGTTTGTGCCCTTCAGGCACATGCGCTACCACCTGCGCCACTGGGGCACACCCCAAGCCGGTGTGCCGCCACTGGTGCTGGTGCATGGCTGGATGGACGTGTCGGCCTCGTTCCAGTTTGTGGTGGATGCGCTGCAAGCCGAGCGCTGGATCATCGCCCCCGACTGGCGCGGCTACGGCCTGACGGAAGGCCCACCCACCGACAATTACTGGTTTCCCGACTACCTGGCCGACCTGGACCACATCGTGGACCACCTGGCGGGCGACCAACCCATCGACCTGCTGGGCCACAGCATGGGCGGCAACGTGGCCATGATGTACGCAGGTGTGCGGCCCGAACGCATCCGCCGGCTGATCAACCTGGAAGGCTTTGGCATGCCGGCCACACGGCCCGCGCAGGCACCCGGCCGCTACGCGCAGTGGATGGACCAGCTCAAAAGCCTGCCGCGCGGCGACCTGGCCTTGACCACCTACGACAGTGCCTCGGGTGTGGCGGCGCGGCTCATGAAAACCAACCCACGCCTGAGCGCCGACAAGGCCGAATGGCTGGCCCGGCATTGGGCCGCGCCGCAGGCCGATGGGCGCTGGGCGGTGCTGGGTGACGCTGCGCACAAGATCGTGAACGCTCAGCTGTACCGGGTGGACGAGGTGCAAGCCATCTTCCAGCGCATCAGCGCACCGGTGCTGGCGGTGGAGTCCACCGACAAACACTTCGACGTCTGGTGGAAGGGCCGCTACACCCTGGACGAGTACCACCAACGGCTGCAGGCTGTGCCCCAGGTGCGCATCGCCGAGGTGGCAGACGCCGGCCACATGTTGCACCACGACCAGCCCCAGGCGTTGGCCGCGCTCATAGAGGATTTTCTGGCGCAATGACCGTGGGCAGCGCCGCGTGAGAAAATGAGGGGTTTCGCCAGCGCCTCTGCCCTGGCCGCCCCGAATCTCTTCTCGAAAGATGCCCCATGGAAGCCGAACGCCTGAACAGCCTCAAGAACCAACTGGCCGACCTCACCGCGCGTGTGGTCGAGCTACGGAGGTATCTTTGACTACGATGCCAAGGCCCTGAAACTCAACGAAGTCAACGCCGCGCTGGAAGACCCCACCGTCTGGGACAACCCCAAGCGCGCCCAGGAACTGGGCAAGGAAAAACGCTCACTGGAAGGTGTGGTGCTGGTGCTGGACCAACTCACCAGCGAACTGGCCGACAACTCGGAGCTGTTCGAGATGTCCGCCGCTGAGGACGACGAGGCCGGTGTGGCCACCATCGAGGCCGAAGGCGCCAAGCTGCAGGCCGAGGTGGAAAAGCTCGAATTCCGTCGCATGTTCAACAACCCGGCCGACCCGTTGAACTGTTTTGTCGACATCCAGGCTGGCGCCGGCGGCACCGAGGCCTGCGACTGGGCCAGCATGCTGCTTCGCCAATACCTGCGCTACGCCGAACGCAAGGGCTTCAAGGCCACGGTGGAAGAAGAAACCCCGGGTGACACCGCCGGCATCAAGAGCGCCACCATCAAAGTGGAAGGCGAGTACGCCTTTGGCCTGCTGCGCACCGAGACCGGCGTGCACCGCTTGGTGCGCAAGTCGCCTTTTGACAGCTCGGGCGGGCGCCACACCTCGTTCGCCTCGCTGTTCGTCTACCCCGAGATCGACGACTCCATCGAGATCAACATCAACCCGGCCGACGTGCGCACCGACACCTTCCGCGCCAGCGGTGCCGGTGGTCAGCACATCAACAAAACCGACTCGGCCGTGCGCCTGACGCACATCCCCACCGGCATCGTGGTGCAGTGCCAAGATGGCCGCAGCCAGCACAGCAACCGCGACGTCGCCTGGCAGCGCCTGCGCTCACGCCTGTACGACTTTGAAATGCGCAAGCGCATGGAAGAGCAGCAGAAGCTGGAAGACACCAAGACCGACGTCGGCTGGGGCCACCAGATCCGCTCCTACGTGCTGGACAACAGCCGCATCAAGGACCTGCGCACCAACGTCGAAATCTCCGCCACACAAAAGGTGCTGGACGGCGACCTCGACCCCTTCATCGAAGCATCACTGAAACAAGGCGTCTGAACATGACTTCTCTGCGTGAAGGCCCCACCACCGTGGTGCGCCGTGAAGACTACGCCGCCCCGGCGTTCTGGATCGACAGCGTCGACCTGAGCTTCGACCTCGACCCGGCCAAGACCCGCGTGCTCAACCGAATGCGCCTGCGCCGCAACCCGGACGTGCCGACGCAGCCGCTGCGCCTGGACGGCGAGGACCTGAACCTCGCGCGGGTCATGGTCAACGGCGGTGGCTGCTCGTTCAAAATGGACGGCGGCCAGCTGGTGCTGGAGAACCTGCCGGGCTTGGACGACGGGGGCACCGAGCCCTTCGACCTGGAAATCTTCACGACCTGCAATCCGGCCAAGAACACCCAGCTCATGGGCCTGTACGTGAGCCAGGGCACCTTCTTCACGCAGTGCGAGGCCGAGGGCTTTCGCCGCATCACCTACTTCCTGGACCGGCCCGATGTGATGTCGGCCTACACCGTCACCCTCAAGGCCGAGAAAACGCTCTACCCGGTGCTGCTGAGCAACGGCAACCTGGTGGACAGCGGCGATTTGGAAGATGGCCGCCACTTCGCCAAGTGGGTGGACCCGCACAAGAAGCCCTGCTACCTCTTCGCCCTGGTGGCCGGCAAGCTCGTGCACCGAGAACAAAAAGTGATCGCACGCAATGGCGCTGAGCACCTGTTGCAGGTCTACGTGCGCCCTGGCGACCTGGACAAAACCGAACACGCGATGAACTCGCTGATGGCCTCTGTCGTGTGGGACGAAGCCCGCTTCGGCCTGCCGCTGGATCTGGAGCGCTTCATGATCGTCGCCACCAGCGACTTCAACATGGGCGCGATGGAGAACAAGGGCCTGAACATCTTCAACACCAAGTACGTGTTGGCCAACCCCGCCACGGCCACCGACACCGACTACGCCAACATCGAAAGCGTGGTGGGTCACGAGTATTTCCACAACTGGACCGGCAACCGCATCACCTGCCGCGACTGGTTCCAGCTGAGCCTCAAAGAAGGCCTGACGGTCTTCCGCGACCAGGAATTCAGCATGGACCTGTGCCCCAGCCCGTCGGCGCGGGCGGTCAAACGCATCGAGGACGTGCGCGTGCTGCGCACCGCCCAGTTCCCCGAAGATGCCGGCCCCATGGCCCACCCGGTGCGGCCCGACAGCTACGCCGAGATCAACAACTTCTACACCGTCACCATCTACGAAAAGGGCGCCGAAGTCGTCCGCATGATGCAGACGCTGGTCGGCCGTGATGGCTTTGCGCGTGGCATGAAGCTGTACTTCGAGCGCTTTGATGGCCAGGCCGTGACCTGCGACGACTTCGCGCAAGCCATCGCCGACGCCAACCCCGGCAGCGAACTCGCGAACCACCTGCCGCAGTTCAAGCGCTGGTACAGCCAGGCCGGCACGCCCCGCGTGAAGGCCGAAGGCGCCTACAACGCCGCCGAGCGCACCTACACGCTGACCCTGTCGCAAAGCTGCCCGACCACGCCTGGCCAAGACCACAAAGAACCCTTTGTGATTCCGGTCAACCTGGGGCTGCTCAGTCACGAAGGCCGCGAGCTGCCGCTGCAACTGGCCCACTGGAGCAACGCCGAGGCCGGCACGCGCAACTTTGTGCTGACGCAGGCCAGCGAAACGCTCACCTTCATCAACGTCGACGCCGAACCCGTGCCCTCGCTGCTGCGGGCTTTTAGCGCCCCGGTGGTGCTGGAATGTGACTACACCGACGCCGAGTTGCTGGTGCTGCTGGCCCACGACACCGACGCTTTCAACCGCTGGGAAGCCGCACAACGCCTGGCCCTGCGCCGCGCGCTCAAGGCCATCAACGAGCCCGGCCCGGTGCCCACCGAGCCACTGAATCCGGCCTTCATCACCGCCATGCGCGCGGTGCTGCGTCACCCCGATCTGGATGCCGCCTTCAAGGACCTGGTGCTGACCCTGCCGGCCGAAACCTACATCGCCGAGCAACTGGCCGAGGTGGACCCGCAGCGCGTGCACGCCGTGCGCGAAGCCATGCGCGCCCAGATGGCGCGCCAGTTGTTCGACGACTGGGCCTGGGCCTTCGAGGCCTTTGAGGGCAACGGCGCTTACTCGCCCGACAGCACCAGCGCCGGCCGCCGCGCCCTGGCGGGGTTGGCGCTCACGCACCTGTGCCTGGCTGCCGCCGACAGCGGTAACACCGTGTGGCCGGGCAAGGCCTACCAGCGCTTCAAGGACGCTGGCAACATGACCGACCGCTTCAATGCCTTGTCGGCCCTGGTGGTCAGCGGCAGTGAACTGGCCAAGCCCGCGCTGCAGCGCTTCCACGCGCTGTTCAAAGACGAGGCACTGGCACTTGACAAATGGTTTGCCCTGCAGGCCGGCGCGCCCGACCGTGGAGGCAACATCCTGCCCACCGTGCGCCAGTTGATGCAGCACCCTGACTTTCAGCCGCGCAACCCCAACCGCGCGCGCAGTGTGCTCACCACCTTCTGCCAGGCCAACCCGGCCGCCTTCCACCGCGCCGATGCCGGTGGCTACGTGTTCTGGAGCGAACGCGTGATGGATATCGACGGCTTCAACCCCCAGGTGGCCGCCCGCCTGGCACGCGCGCTGGACCGCTGGAAAAAGCTGGCCGAGCCCTACCGCAGCGCCGCCCGTGAAGCCATTGCCCGCGTGGCCGCCAAGCCCGACCTGAGCAACGACGTGCGCGAAGTCGTGACCCACGCCCTGAAAGATTGACACGCCATGAAACGCATCTCCCTCTCCCGCTACCTCGTTGAACAACAGCGCGTGGACGGGCGCATCCCGCCCCAGCTGCGCCTGCTGTTGGAAGTGGTGGCCCGCGCCTGCAAACACATCAGCCACTCCGTCAACAAAGGCGCTTTAGGCGACGTGCTGGGCACGGCCAGCAGCGAAAACGTGCAGGGCGAAGTGCAGAAGAAGCTGGACATCATCGCCAACGAGGTGCTGATCGAAGCCAACGAATGGGGCGGCCACCTGGCGGCCATGGCCAGCGAGGAAATGGAAGGCATCTACGTGGTGCCCAACCGCTACCCGCAAGGCGAATACCTGCTGCTGTTCGATCCCCTGGACGGCTCCTCCAACATCGACGTCAACGTCAGCATCGGCACCATCTTCAGCGTGCTCAAAATGCCCGAAGGTGACCGGGGTGTGGACGAAGGCGACTTCCTGCAGGCGGGCAAGCAACAGGTGGCCGCCGGCTACTGCGTCTATGGCCCACAAACCACCCTGGTGTTGACCGTGGGTGACGGCGTGGCCATGTTCACGCTCGACCGGGAACAGGGCTCCTTCGTGCTGGTGCAGGAAAACGTGCAGATTCCCGCCGACACCAAGGAATTCGCCATCAACATGAGCAACATGCGCCACTGGGATGCCCCGGTCAAGCGCTACGTGGACGAATGCCTGGCCGGCAAGGAAGGCCCACGCGGCAAAGACTTCAACATGCGCTGGATCGCCTCCATGGTGGCCGACGTGCACCGCATCCTCACCCGCGGCGGCATCTTCATGTACCCCTGGGACAAGCGTGAACCCGAGAAGCCAGGCAAGCTGCGCCTGATGTACGAGGCCAACCCCATGGGCTGGCTGGTGGAACAGGCCGGTGGCGCCGCCACCAACGGCCGCGAGCGCATCCTCGACATCCAGCCCACCAAGCTGCACGAGCGCGTGAGCGTGATCCTGGGCTCGAAGAACGAAGTCGAGCGCGTCACCCGATACCACCTCGATCCCTCCTCGCCGGCCTGAAACCCCCGCCCAGGATTTGCTAGAATCTCGGGCTACGCCGGTGTAGCTCAGTTGGTAGAGCAGCTCATTCGTAATGAGAAGGTCGGGGGTTCGACTCCTCTCTCCGGCACCAACATCCAAGCGGGTTAGATGGTAAGTAACCACTAACCCGCTTTTCTTTTGCCTGTTGCTTGTAGGCAATCTGTAGGCAACTTGGCCAAATCTAGGCCGGTCCAGACAGCTTCAAACACCCGTTTCCAACCGGTCAACCTGTGCGGCTCCGGGAAATTTGAGTATCTGGGCCACCCACCACACCCGGCCGCGCGCCAGGCTTCTTTTGCCAGGGTCACGCTTCGTGCACGGACCGTCACGAGTCGTTCACGCGCCAATAACGCGTCGGCACGCGTGCTGCACGGTTAGCGGTTTCACGAAGTGGACAGAATGGTCTGCGCTGGTGCTGGCGCAAGACGCTGGCGATGACCAGCATGAGAAAGTACCCCGGTACGACGGATTTCGACACCATTGCAAACAGTGTCCTGCCGTCCAACGCCCGAAGCGATACCGGAGCGGTAAGTATTGTGCGCCCGATTCAGCCGCCCGCTTTTCTGCTGTGCTGAAATCGTGCAACGTTGCACCATTAGGGTGGCCAACAGTCTGTGCGGTAGCCCAGTCCTGGGCCGACACCACGACAGCGGTTTGTTAGCCTGCAAACAAGTGCCGGCGGTGCCAGCTAAGGGGTGGCCTTGGGGGGGCGCACTTAGTGCATCCACCTATCAAAACCTACACCGCGTAGGTCTTGCCGTTGCACGCGACGGTTGGGGCTGTCGGCGCAACTGCCCGATTCGGGTGTGTGGGCCCAATCTGTTCACGGTGAAAAGATGACCTGCAGATTCGGAATTTCCGAAGATAGGCAGCCAAACAACCATGACAGTTTCGTCACCACCTTTCTGCCAATGCTCTGTCGATAGCTTGCAGTGTCTGTAGCGCACCCATTGGAATGCCTACATCCCTTGGTGTTGGCACAGTCCACTCGCGCGGATTGATGCGGACCAGACGGCCATCGAGTTCGTGCAGCACTCGGTGGGTGAAGTGCCTCACCGATGGAATGGCTGTTCCAGCACCGATCTCCACGACCACGGGACGGGAAGCCCGCGACAACCATTGCTCAAGGGCTTTGCTCTGGTTCTGTTGGCGTTCCTCTTGCCAATCAAAGTCGCCAAACATCATCACGTTTGGCCGAGCCAGCGCCCCGCATTTCGGGCAACGTGGTGGCTCGTTCAGCAGCAGACAGTTGACCTCGTCAACCACAGGTGAAAACTCGTCAGCCGGCCAGATTTGGGGGCTGCAGCCTGCCAAGCACTGTAGGTGGTGGATTGAACCGTGGCACTCCTCGATGGGCTTCAGGTCGGGCGCAGCCAGTTGAAAGTGACCGTCCACGTTGCTGGTGAAAACACACCCGCCGTCCAATGTCTTTTCAGCCCAACCACTGAGCAGCGAAAAGCCTTCATGGGGCTTGGTCTGACGGTAGAGGTTCAAGCGGTGGCCGTAAAAGCCCCACGCACGTGCCGGATTGACGTGAAAGGCCTGAGGGTTCGCTATCCGGTAAAACTCGATCCCTTCGCGCCCGAGGGCTGGGTAGGCACGCCAGAAACCTTCTGTGCCCCTGAAATCGGGCAACCCGGAGTCAACGCCCATGCCAGCACCGCACGCGACCACCAACGCGTGTGACTGAGCAATCAAATCTGCCGCGTGGTCAATCAGGTCTGAATGGCTATCCATGCAAGCGATCTTCGCACGCTGATGCCATCGCCGGCACCAAGCGGGGCGATGCCTGCAACACTTTGTCGGCCACTCGATGGCCTCCTTGGCTGGGCGGGATTGTGCCGCAGGGGTTTCGCGCGCGTGCACAGCCTTGGTCTGCTCGTAGGTCTTGCCGTTGCCGAAGCCGGCAGCTTTGGCGGCGAGGTCGCGGGTGTCGCCTTTTGGTGGGTCCGGAAAATTTTCCGGACCCTTCTTGTGCTAGTTCACACCCACCCGCTTGGACAACTCCCCCTCCAGCGCCTTGCCGATTTCCACGCGCTCGCTCACGGTGAAGTCCCTGCGCCGCAAGGGTTCAGCGAACGTTGAGCAACCGTTGAACGGACGTTGAACAGCCGTTGCCATCCGGACTACACTGGCGACCGCTTTGGCCCCTGGGAAAAGGGGAACCGCTCGGGCGGTTGACGCGCTGGGCCCGGTGTGCTCCCAAAGCTCCAACATGGAGGCAACGCCATGGCCAAGTACAAACTCCGATTCTTCTTCGACAACCTTGTGGGCGTCTGCGTCTGGTCTGGCAACTCAGAAACGTTTGAGCGCTTCGACTACCCGATTGACCTGAACATGCTGCCGCTACCCGGCACGCTGATCGAAGCCGGTAATTCCATCATCAAGCGCTGGGAGCGGCATGTGTACGACGACCATCCCTGGCCGGCTGGCGACTCGCTGGCCACCCTCGCGCGAGACTGCGGCGCCTTCGTAGCTCAGCTTCGGGCGGCGTTATCGGACGACTTCGATGTCTGTGACGAGCACACCGACATGCTCTTGAATGCAGCCGAAATCGAGCGGATCACCTTTTGATACGGCCGGGCCTCAGACTGCCGGCAAAGGAGATGCCGATGAAGCCGACAGAATTTTGGAGTTGGTCCCTCAAGCGCGAGGATGGCCGTGGCCGGTACGTGATGAAGGGCAAATACCGACCGGATGAGGCGACGCACTACTGGCCCGACCGTGACCCTCAACAGGTGCCGGGCTCGATGGAGATTCGCAACGTGCCCGAGTCGCCCGAGGAAGTGCTGATGAACACGCCGGGGGCTTGGCGCAACTACCCACCGGCATCGCCTCGAATCGCTCAGGCAGCGCCCGAATAACGGCACCCGCTTCACCGAGCCTCACATGGCCACCGACCACAAGCCCCGACTGTTCGACTACGACCGCGAGCCGCTGGGGCTGTTGCCAGAGTCGATGAAAACCACCATCGAGGTGAACGACCAACGCACCATTGCCACCCTACACGCGCCGAGGCGGCATCAACGCGCTGAACCGCCAGAGCCAGTCCAAATCCCCGTGCCCATGAAGTGGCTGGTTGAAATCGCCTATCGCCTGCTCCGGTGACGCATGGCCGACTGTCTGGACAAGCTGCGCGTGGGCGCCGAGGTGATCCAGTTCCGGGCGGCGTAGCCCTCACCCATGATCCCATATTCTGGGGAGGCCCAGGCAAACTATGGGCTCACGCTGACATCTTGCTTTACGCTCCCACGCTATCCCAAATCGTTCAATCCCCATGCCATCGTTGGCTCTCTAATCAAGGTTGTTAAGTGAAAAAACTAGCTCATGTCTCATTGTCAGTTGGCTTGCTTGCCGCTGTTGGAACGGCAGCAGCAGAGCAGGTGCGACAAGCCCTCCCCGCCTGTGTATCAAAGGAGTACCTGAGTGCCATCACAGACGGCAACTCGCTTACGCAACTGATGATGGCTGGAAAATGCACCGTACTTAAGGTCGGCGCATCTGTGGTGTTGATTGACCGAGGCTTTTTGACCAGCACTATTTTGTATAACGGTAAGACCTTGGTCACACCGTCAGAAGCAATTAGATAACGTGTTAATGCCTTGCTCTGCCACCAGGGCGGCACCCGAGGGCAAGGGCTGTCGACTGCCAGGAAATTGACCACCCGATACGCTGCCCACCTGAAGACCCAGACGGTTTCCAAATCGAAACCATCTGGAAACCATTTGGTTTTCGCCGGTCGCTTCCCGTGTCTCATGGGACAGCACCGGGACAGGGCGGGGACTGACGTTTCACGAAACGTGCCACTCCCGGACATGATGTAAGGTCCGGTACACCTACGACAACTTTCACAGGAGTCCTCACAATGGCCGTGCGTGCTCGACCTTTGATCGTTGCGCTTCTTTCCATGCCCCTGGCGATCACGGCTTTTGGCCAGCCGTCAAAGAGCCAGCCGATCACTCTTTACCGCGAGAGTGTCCAGGAAGGAAACAGCATTGTTAACCTTGTGAACTACAACGATCCTAAGGGTGAGTGGGCACTTTCCCACTGTGAGGAATTGCGTAAGCTTTACGAAGCCAAATACCGCTATCGCTACATCTGCGCACCAGTCATCGACAAGGCTTTTCGCCCTGATGTTCAGTGGACGGTGAAGGAATAACGATTACAGCCATACCCAAAACTGTGGGCATTGGCCTTTGGTGATGCGAGCCAGCCCGGCATCACTCGCCCGACGCGGCCCGGAATTTAGCTTTTGTAAACAGGCTGGTGCCCGCCAACTTGCCCAGATCGTCGCCAAGGGCCAGCTCAGGGAGTGACGGCCAACAGTTCCACGCGCGGCGGATGAAACAGCTCGCGTGCCTGCTCCACAGTGCCGGCCAGCCACTGTTCCACGTCTTCCAGCTCAATGGCCACCACGCTGCGCTTGTCCTGCTGATCCGCTAGTAGCTTTGTGTCGGGCTTGTGCATGCGGCTCATGATGGGATGATCGTCGGCGTTCACCGTCAGCATGGTGTAGCTCTCGTGCATCTCGCCCGTGGCCTTGTTCACCCAGGTGTTCCACAGGCCGGCCAGACCCCAGGGCGCACCGTCGGCGCGGCTGAACGTCCACCAGACATTTTTGCCTGTCTCCCAACACGGTTCATCGGTAAGCGGTCAATAGACCGCACCCCTTGCGCAGTCCTTCCGTTCAGGTCTTGAGCGCAGCGATGCTCCAGGGCAGCAAGGCCTCGTAGTCATCGACGGTCTTGGCCCGTGGAAGTGCCACCAGGAGC
>NZ_JBHTCA010000029.1:0-44213 GCF_042665215.1 Hydrogenophaga atypica | reverse complement strand
CGCCACGAATCGCAGATTTGAAAGTGAACAGGAAAGTCAATGAAATCAACGATCTACCAACACCACCTCCGCGCCAGTGCTAGCTTTTCGTACCGTCACTTATTGCACTGAAAACGAGGAGACCCCTCTATGCGCAAGCCTAGACACATGGAGTCTGAGATGCAGAGCCGAGTCAGTCCAAAACGCGCTGGTCCGGATCACAGCATCCTTCCTCCCAGCAGAGCTCCCGCACCACTACTTTGGCAGAGTGCCGCGATCGGTTTCATTCCAAGTCAATAAAAACAAGACTTACCACATTTGCTTGAATAGAACACTGACCAACGCTGTTGGCAGGCACCGAGCTCCCAAAAAAGACGTGCATGTACTGTGCCAACTATTAAGTGGTAAGTCTTGTTTTATGATTCAATGTCGATCATTGAAACGCAAAAACTGAGACCTGGCCTTGGCAATTGGTCTGCCCCAACGTTTCCATTTTTGTTGACCATGACCCCCACCCAGCTGCTTGATGATTGGCTGACCGAACGCGAGAACGCTTACTACGATCCACTCTCACGCGGGGCCGCCCTGCCCTACGCGTTCATTTGGAAAAAGTGGATCGACTGGCTCACCACCGCCAGCCCGTCGCGCTCACGGACGAACCAAGCGCTCGACTACCTGAACATCAGCCAGGAAGATGCCCTGGCTTTTTTGACCTACGGGCCCTCCCCTGCTTCCAAACGCCAGGGGCTGTCCCGCAGCCGCAAGATCTCGCCCGTCACCCGTCTGCGCTACGCCGAGGTCCTGACCCGCATCTATTCGCATGCCGTGCAGCGCGGCCTCTTGGTCGAGCACCCCTTCAAGGGCAACCTGGTCGCACAGCGCCCCACGGAGCGTGAACGCGGCGGCCAGGTTTTGCCGCCTGGGGTATTCGAGGCCTTGCAACTACTCCCATCCTCTGCGCCCTCCCCTGTCGATGCCCGGGATGCGGCCATCGTTCACCTTCTGCTGGAATGTGGCCTGACCTCGGGCGAGCTGTGCTCGCTCCAGCTCAAGCACGTCCGAAAGAACACTCAAGCGCCAGGCCAGTTTCTTCTCAAAGTCGATGGCCCGCGGCGTGCGCAACGCCGGGAGGTTTCCACCGCTTGTGAGGCTGGGCCCGCCTTGCAGCACTGGCTGAACTGCCGCGATTCGCTCGGCAAACCAAGCACGTATCTGTTCCGCTCCACCAAACATGACCGCTTAAGTAAACAAACGCTGTTTGCATTGGTCTACCACCAGGTCGAAGCTGCGTGTGTGTCGGTTGGGGCGCCCTGCCTTGGTCATGTGGGTCCAGGCGTGATCCGCAACACGGTGATCGTCAGACGGTGGCGCGCAGGTGTTGAGCCCGCTGAGATCTGCAAGGCGCTGGGCCTTCAAGATGCCAAGAGCCTGCTGAGAGGATTGGGGCACCACCTCGAAGATCCAGTCTCACAAGGCGCGCACCTAGAATGAGGCCGGTCTCGATCAGGCGGTCCTGACCTTCACCACAACATCACAATTCAAACTCCAATGGCAACTGCAAAAAAATTGGCGCCCGCAAAGGCCGCACCCAAGTCCACCAAACCTGTGGCCAAGCCGGCCGCCAAAGCTGCAGCGACTACCTCAGCAAAGGCCGCGGCAAAAGCTGCGCCCGCCAAACCAGCGGCCGCACTCAAACCCATCAAGGAAGCCTTCAACAAGACCACGCTGGCCGCACACCTGGCGGCCACCTCGGGTGTGGATGTCAAGTCGGTGCGCGCTGTCATGGCCGCGCTTGAGAATACGGTGCTGGCGTCGGTCCACAAAAAAGGCGCGGGTGCCTTCACCCTTCCCGGCATGGTCCGTGTTGCCGTTCAGCAAGTGCCGGCCAAAAAAGCGCGCAAGGGCATCGATCCGTTCACCAAGGAAGAACGCGTGTTCAAGGCCAAGCCGGCCAGCGTCAAGTTGAAGGCGCGCTTTTTCAAGAAGCTCAAGGACGCTGCGCTGTAAACGCCAGTGCATTTCCACAATCGGTCCCGTCCGGGGCCGGGTTGTGGAATCGGACCCGTGGGTTGGCTGCACGCCCATGCATCGCCAGGATGTGTGTTCACAGCAGAAGTAATCGCCAACTTCGTGATCTGGCGGCCGATTGTCAGATGTGCGCCACCTGGCTCGGCATCACATGAATCATGTGTCTGCTGCGCTTGTTCAACATTTGACAATTCAAGTACATTCCTCAGTGGGCGTTTTGCGCCCCCGGCTTCACCTCCCTGAGCCGGTCCGCATCATGCGGATTGCAAGCCTGGCCCTGTGCCAGGCTTCTTTTTTGGAACCTAGCGCTACCGACCCGCGTCGACAAAGTCAGGGTCGAAACGGACTGCGCCGCCCGCCCTTCCCTCCTCTGGGCTTGGCGACCAAATATCGGTTTGGATCGAAATCGCTGCGTTGTCTCAGCAACTCGTCGCCATCAATGAAGGTGGCCAGGTGCTCGATGTCCACGGCAGACACGCCCACTTTCGCAAAGTGTGCCTGCCAGGTGTTCACCACCGCAATGACTCGAACCACCTCCTCGGCGGCCTCTGCGGGCGAGAGGCCGAAGGCCTCGCATTCGGACATGGCATTGTCCAAAGTGGCGTCGTGGCCCTGTGCACCACAGTTGAACTCCTGGTAGCCCTGCCCCGAGTTGCTTGGCAACACGTCGTAGGCCCGGGCAAGTTTCAGTCGACCGTTGCCATGGGGGTTGACCACCAGCAAGGCGTGGTTCTTTTCGTGGTCATCGGTGTTGTCCATCAGGATGTTGAACACCATGCGCCGGAACAACTCCCTTGCGTCGCGCTGGTTCACATTGCCCTGGGCCACGCCAACCCGGCGCAGAATCCGGGCCAGTTCGGGATAGCCCATCTGAGGCTCAAGCCCGGTGGGCGTGCCAGCCCTGATCGCGGTGCCCGCAGAGATGCTGTGAATCCGCAGCCCTCGCTCACGGTCGAACCGTCGAATCGCCACCGCGTTGAACCCCGCGAGCGGGATGATCTGTGTCTGGGCAACCGTGATGCCTGCCTGGCCAGCCAAGGTCATCGTGGCGTGTTCGACCAGGGGTGTATCCACCGGTTCGTTGTTGAAAAACTTGATGACCCAAGGCTCGCCGTTGATGTTGATGAGCGCCTTGGGCTTGGCCCCGCCCAAGGGACTGCCGCCACCAGCAATGATCCGGGCCTCGATCTCCGACAGTGGTTGGGACGCTTCGATCTTGCCGACCACCTCACTCAAATGCTGGGCGTCTTCCAGGCGAGGCAATGGACCACCTGCGCGCGGCAAGTAGGTTTCTGGCGAGGTGGAAACTCCGAGAGCACCGAAGCGCTCGTCGCCGGCGTAGTACAGGTACTCCATCAAGGACAAACGCTTGGGCTTGTCCACGAAACGGATGACCTTTTCTCCCCAACGGTCCGGCCTTGCATCGTCTACCGCGCCCACGGCGCGCTGCGTCTCTGCCATCAGGCGACCCGGGGGCATGAACTCGGTGTCGATCAGGGGCAAGTCTTCGCTGAGTGCAAAGCCCGACGCCAGCCACTCGGGGGCATAGCGCAGCGATACGCCTTTACCGGCGGAGACCAGATGCAGTGCCCCCACGTACCGCGGCTGGCTCGGATCTGCCAAGTACCAAAGGTAGAGCTCGTCAAGACGCATTTCAGGCCTTGCCTCGTTCCGCGCTCAAACGAGCAACGGCAGCCGCCTGGGCCCGGGCTTTGCCCAATGCCACGGCCTCGCGCACATCCATTTCAATGGCACCCCGATCGTGCTCCGGGGCTGCGAGCATGCCCAGTTCGCCATCGCGTTGAATGAGCCAGAGTGCGGTGGCCACGATGCCGATGCCTACGCCAGGGTCCCCTGCTTCCAGGCGCTGCAACGTGGGGATCGATACCCCCATGCGCTGCGCCCAGGTCTTGAGTGATTCCTTGCGGCGCAGGCGCGCCACGGCCAGGTCGGCGCCGAGCTTTTCAATGGCGGCCTGGGTGGCGGGCGGCAGTTGCTGCAGCGCACGTGCGGTTTTGGGCATAAATATAGATTGTATCGATAGCCGACCAAAAGTAAATATCTATATTTACGTATGCTGTCCTGAGGAACGATTTGCGCTCAAACCCAGCATCTTGAAGTCAGCCTGATCTTGCGGACCAGCTGCGAACATCGACGCCCACTCAGGAATGAACAACCCATGGGCTGAGGGGGCCTGTTGCCCTGCCCCGCAGCCGGCCCATCGATCGCTCCAATTCATCTGAAAAACAGCTATTGTTGTTTTAGCTGAAATTCAGATTCTCATGGTCACACCCTCCCCTCCCCAGACACTGCTGACTGCATTGCAGCTCGGTCAGCTGCTCAAGGCGGCTCGCAAGCATCGCAATCTCACGGAATCGGTGGTGGCGGACACTGCCACTTCGCACTGTGCAATGCGTCTGTCGTGCGCTCCCTCGGCATCCTTGCTCACTCCTGCTGCCTGGGTGGTGTCGCACCGTCGTTGAGACCGCCTGCGGTCAACCTCTCGGCCAGCAGATCAGATTGTTCGGCAAATTTCTTCAGATTGCTTTTTCGCAATTGCGCCAGGTTCTGCAACTTCCATCGCACGCCCGGCAGCTGTTCGACGTGGTCGATGCCCAGGAGCTCCCACTCGGGTGTGCCAGCGACCAGTGATAGTAAAAAACGCCGCTCCTCCTCGTCCAATCCCAGCGGGATCTCGCGCACCAACCGCTCACGAGCTGCGAGCAATGCGTCCAATGGCACTGGCTCGGTCGTCATTCCCAGGAAGTTGAACTTGTAGTCATGCCGGATGTCCCGCAGCGGCGGGAACAAGACTTCATGCAGCGGCCGATTGCTGCAAGCCAGGTAGACCACGAAAGCTCGACGAATTCCGGGCGTGATGCCCTCGTGCTCGAAAAGCTGCATCACGTCAAACAGGTCGCGCGGGTGCTGCCTGTCCAACGCCGCCACCAGCTTGCCACCGTACATGTCCTCCAGCGACACCACCGGGATCTCCAAGTCAGCCATGAGCACATCACGGGCGGTTGATGTGAGAGATGCCTGGCGCACCGGCCGCACTGTGCCCCGCATCACGAAGTTCACCTCGATCTTGACTTGCACTGAACCACGGCGCACCAACAGCTTGGTCTCCCCTTCTGCAGCCGCTGGCGCATGGGTCTGAAATCCAACCTTATTCAGGCGCTCGGCTGCCCGCCGGACGGCCTCGTTGATGTGCACCAGCGCCTCGTCACGTGGCAGCGTGTGGTCAGGAAAGACCAGATCGAGGTCCACCGACAGGCGCGGCATGTCGCGAACGAAGAGGTTGATCGCTGTTCCGCCCTTCAACGCGAACGTGTCGTCCACGAAAACCAGCGGGGCCACCTGCGTCAGCAAGCGCGCGGTATCAAGATAAGTCTTGTTCATGGTTTAAGCACCAACAGGCCATCGGCTGATCGTGACACCCAAGGCCGGTCGCTGCCCGTTGGCAACATAGCCGAATCGAGCTTAGCGGCCCAAGGTAGCGATGCCTCTCGGCCGAGTTGCAGACACAGCCGCACGGTCTTGACGCTCGTGCAACGCTGAAGCAGTTCGCGCAGCACATCGACGCGCAAGTTGTAGGCGTTCTCCACAAGTTCACGGGCTTCCTGGAGCGGCTGGCGCACCCCCACGTCGCTCAGCAGTTCCAGCAGCGCGCGCTCTGGCGCTGATACCTGTGGCGCGCCATTTCGTTTCTCAAACGGATCTACATGCAGCAACGCGCCAGGCTGTTCATCGAACAACCGCTTGCGGTGGTACTCAGCCGGAAAACGATCGGTGAACCAATCAGGCAGCTGCCCTGCCACCCAGCCGTACAGGTGCAACACCGGCTGCTGTGCCACGTACTGGCGCACGCCATACCAATCCAGTGCCGACTTGCCACCAACGTGCAGGCCCGCAAGCCGACGCTGCAGCAGCGTCAGGCTCGGATGCAAGGCCAGGGTATCGTTGGGACGGCAAAAAACCCCTCGCGTCAAGCGCATGAGCCAGCCTGCGCGCACGTAGTGCACTGCCAAGTCTGCAGAGATACCCAAGCCCGCCAAGTCTTCCGAGGTCAGCGGCGTTCCCGGTGGCAAACGGGTATAGAGTGCCTTTAGCTTGCTCTGTCCAGTCGCAGTCATACTACGATTAAAACACTTATTCCAAATTTGTGTCAGTTTCGATTAGATCGACGAATCGTAGTTCAGCTACGATATCTACCATCTTTCTAAGGAATCACTTGACGTGTCATCCGCGATTCCTTGTCACGTCGCTGCAAACACGTCCATCTCCCTAAACGCGCAGTACCTGAGCCACATCCACCACATAAAACGCCGGCATTTCAACAGCACAGCAAAAAAGGTCGGTTTCGGAGAAAGCGCTGAAACCCTGCTCGAAGAATTAATCGCACGAACGCCCGAAGTGGTCGCGCAGGTGCAAGCAGAGCTGCCAGTCGGTTTTTCCGAGCGCGTGGCAGACAAGGTCCTGGGTGGGTTGTTGAAGTCAGCCCGGTCGCTCGGTCAATCCGGAGGCTGAGTCCATCAGAGGAACTCGCCAACATGCGCATCACGACGACGCAGTCAGCTGCTGCATCACACCTGAGTCGCCAAATAGGCGTCGACCATTGCTTGCATAGCAGGTCCCGCTTGCCATTTCCCTTCTGCGAGTCGTTTCGTTATCGAAGGCGTGGCTGTACCTCGGGCCGTCAGCATCTTCAGTGCTTCCCTCGCAAGCTGTTGTTGCTGCTCAGGAGAAAGCTCCAGAACAGCTTCCTTTGCAGTGCGGATGCGTATCGCCTCGTCAGAGAGATGGGCCTCGGCCACAGATTCTGATCTCTCAGATGGAATCACATCCGGTACCGAACTTCGGGTGGACTCCCCAGAGACCATTTGCCTTGTTTCATTCAGCACCTTCCTGAAATAGGCCCTGGGGTTTTCGAGCTCAGCAAGGTCTGTACGCCCTGCCCTTGCCTCGGCACGATCCATAGCTACCTTGACCACGGTCTCCGACGTTCCAGCCGCGACAGCACCAACAACGTCATGTAGAGGCACTCCAAGGCGGACTGCCTGTGCCGCAGTCTCCACGCTCACCTGTGTCGCGAGCTTCTGCGTCCGCATGCTGGCCTTCATTTGTACAGCCATCTGCACTGCGGAGACGGCAAGACCTCGCTTTTGCTCTTTAAGGTCGATCTGCAGGTCGGTTTTTTCGTTGATTTCTGCAATGGCTTTCAAGACATGCTCAGCTTTGAACTTCCGCCATTCGCGAAGCTTTCGCTGCCCGGTCACCTTGTCAATGGGTGCACTAGAAGGTGACAGAGCCTCTACCCACCACTCCGGAGGATTCGAGCTAGTGACCCCTCGAGGGTTCGTTTTGTACCGGGCACAAATTTCGTAAAGTGCCACAGCTGCATAGCTCTTCAAGTCGCAAAGCCGTTCCAAGTCTATCGACGTGAAAAACTGCGGATCGTGTAGCGCTTCCGTGATCCGTTCTGGTAGCGCCCACTTCAGCCACAAGTGTTGCCCCCGCCTTTCGATCTTCGGCAGAACGATCAGCCGCATGATCTCCCATGCAACGCCCTGGCTTTGATCAGGGGCCTCCCAGTCAACTTTCACGGCCTCCAACTCCGTCAGATACTTTTTCGCGAGCGAAAACAGATTGGATGAGCCTCGCTCGACTGGTCGGACGATTTCATCCAGCCGGCATTCGAAGACAGGCAAACCGCCTTTCTCAGAGCTTTCGTCAGCAGCGCGTCGAAGCAATTGTTGCTGACTGGTATGCAAAACCACGTTGTACAGCTTACGGCTGGCTGCAGTGAGCTTGCCGAGCCGAGGCACGATCACCAGCGTCTGGTTTGGCTTTCTGAGTATTTTTGCTGGCTGCTCCATGTGTCCAGTATAAGCTCAAACTTGGACAGCAAGTCTCGGTCATTCCGCTTGCTATAAAAAGCTGGACAGTCTTCCCCTTTTCTGCGCCAAGCAGACTCTAAAAACCTGGACAGGTTGCCAATGGCGCGACCCAAATAGTCGTGGTTCTGCTTGCTATGGCTCGCCACGCTGTCACCAGTCTGGTAGTTATTTCACGATGTGGAAGCGGCCATCTGATGCTGACCATCGATAACAAGCTGGACGGGTGTGTATACAACGCTGGACGAGAAGGTATAAAAACCCGGACGGAGCCGTATAGAAGCCCGGACACAAGAAATCTTTAAGTTGTTGTTTCCATTGTGAAAAATCACGTTGTCCACAGGCTTAAAGGTATTCAAGACTTTTCTTCAAGATTAGTAGAGACAAGAGGGTAAGGGTTTTTGACCGAAAAACAGCATCCAACCGTGTCGTGGCCCCTCGGAATCCTCAACACTTCGTCAGAAGTTTTCTTCCTGGAAGCAACACCGCCAGCTTTCATCCGTTCTTCGTTTCTGGCCTAATACGCGGTATTTTGATGAACCGCGTTTTGTAGGCTGACATGAACCCACTATTCCCCTCGATTGATCTTGCATCGTTGACCGAAGTTGCCAGCAGATCAGCATCTGTTGTTCAGCAAGTTCGGACGAGTATGTTGGCACCCCAAGCGCGGAAGATACCGCCGACCTTCAACTCGGCTCAGCTCGCTGAACTGATTGGGGTTGATGTGCAAAAGGTCAACTACCTGGCAAAACGTGGCGATCTCCCTTCTGGCGACCGTGAGGGTGCAAGTCGCCGCGAGTGGAGCCTGGCTGAAACGCGCGTTTGGTCACGACAGTTGCTCAACAATCGCCGAGATGCATCTACAGGCGCTGGCGTCACCATCACAGTGGCGAACTTCAAAGGAGGAGTCAGCAAGACGACATCCGCAGCGGCCCTCGCACAAGGACTCAGCTTGCGTGGTCACAAGGTACTGGTTGTAGATTGTGATCCGCAGGGAAGTCTTACGACGCTCTTTGGCGTCTTGCCGGACACTGAGGTCGAAGAAGAAAACACGATCCTTCCCCTCTGCGCCGGTGATACTGATTCAATCATGTCTGCAGTCACTCCTACGTATTGGGATGGCATCGACTTGGTAGCCGCCGCACCTCTTTTGTTCAACGCAGAATTTTTGCTCCCATCTCGACAAAAATCAGAGAATGGATTTCAGTTTTGGCGAGTTCTTGACAGTGGCCTTGATGAAGCGCGCGACGTGTACGACGTCATCATCATCGACACCCCCCCTTCCCTCTCCTACATCACGATCAACGCCCTTATCGCCGCTGACGGCGTGTTGATGCCCTTGCCTCCCAATGCTTTGGACTTTGCATCAAGTGCACAGTTCTGGTCGTTGTTTACCGATGTCTGTGGGAACTTGTTTGGCGACAAAGGTGAGACGAAAAAGTATCACTTTGTTGATGTTGTCTTGTCTCGCGTGGATCGCCAGGACGTGGTCAGTACGGCTGTCCGAGAGTGGATTGTCAGCGCGTACGGTCCAAAGGTAATACCTGTCGAGATTCCGAAGACATCAATTGCTGCGACGGCATCTGCGGAGTTTGGAACGGTCTATGACCTTTCCCCCGGCAGTACTCAAGCGAAAACACTAAAAAGAGCACGGGACGCTTATGACCAGTTGGTTCAGTATGTCGAAGCGCAGATCATGGGCGTTTGGGAATACAACGCTCAAAAGCACCGCGAGATGCTTGGCAAGGGTGAGTGAATCGGAGGCTTCATATGAGTAAGAAACTGTCTGTCCGTGATCGAGCTTTGTTGGCTGTCAAGACCCAACCTGAGTCATTTGCACCAATCGATGTGGCCACCATGCAAAACACGGACCGGAACGTGACGCTGGTTCGTGCAAAAACAGGGCCCGGAGCCATGCTGACCCACTTGGCAAAGGAGAGTGAGGTTCAGAAGGAAAACCAGGCCCTCAAAGACGAGCTCAAGGTCTGGTCTGATTCTCTGCCAGTTAAGCGACTTGACGCTGCGGTCGTGAAACCTTCGCGCTGGGCCAATCGTTTGGAGGGCAGCTTCGAATCAGAAGAGTTTGAACAGTTGAAGCGTGAGATTGAGTCCGCTGGTGGGAATGTCCAGCCGATCAAGGTTCGTCCTATCGCCGCGTCCGATCCACAAGAGTACGAAATTGTTTATGGGCACCGGAGGCACCGTGCATGTTTGGCCTTGGGCCTGCCGGTTGCTGCTCAGATCGAACCCCTGACCGAGCGGGCGTTGTTCATCGAAATGGAGCGTGAGAATCGGCAGCGCGCTGACCTTCGCCCGTACGAACAGGGCCTCATGTATCGGCGGGCATTGGATGCTGGCTTGTTCTCGTCGCTGCGGATGCTTGCCAATGATATTGGCGAAGACCCGGGGAAGGTAAGCAAGGCTTTGGCATTGGCTCGTTTGCCCGATGAAGTTGTCCGAGCCTTCCCGTCTCCTTTGGATTTGCAGTTTCGCTGGTCCAAACCGCTGTCCGATGCATGCGAGAAAGACCCACAACTATTGCTCAAGCGTGCTCAGTCAATACAGGCAGGCGGTAAAACGCTCCCTGCTGCGAAAGTTCTTGAGGTCCTGCTCGGCGGCTCCGAGGAGGGTGTTGAACGGTTCAACACCCCCCCGAAGTCAGTCGATGTGCGTGCGAACGGTAAACGCGTAGCGACAGTCAAGTTGGATGCTTCTGGGCATGCGAGTGTCGCGTTTGAGCTTCATGTGGTGAAGTCGAAGGACTTGAAGAAGCTCGCAGAAATGGTCCAGGCGTTTGTAAGCGCTACCGAATGAGTAGCGGTGTTGAACGGTTCAACACCCCAAAAAAAGAGTAAGTTGATCCTCGTGCGGACAGTAAGTAGTTGGCGATAGTTAGGTGCCGAGGTCTGTTGATATCTGCTCAGCTCTTGATTGCCGGAATGCTGAGGCCAAGAGGTGTTCCGAGGTAGTGGGTAGATTCATCGTGGCCAAGGTGCGCGAAGGGTGTTGAACCGTTCAACACCTGGGCGTTCAATAAGACGTCATTGCTGGTTGCGTCGTCGATCCTGTACCCCGATCCGGCGCCTCAATGGTGAAAAGTTTCGCGGGAGCAAATTTGTGGTTGATGAGGGCGAAATGCCAGCGTGGCGCTGTTGCCTACCCAGCTTCCCGGGCGTATCAATCACCCCATTAGTCTGGATAGACTTCGATGGATTGATGGGGTTTGATTGCAGACACTTTTGCCTAAGCCGCCCGTTGGACTTGGTGGCCCAGTGCGTGTTGGGATGTGAGGCGTAGGCGGTTGTGCGCAGTCTCAGAACAATGCGCAGATTTGCTTGGTTGAACGCCTTCTGCAGCTCGCCCGCGCGCCGACCCAGCAGCGCACGCCTGTACAAACTCGTCGTGATGGCACTGGAGCTGTGCCCCATCTGAGCCTGCATCACGTCGACGGGAACGGCGCTGGTAACACCTCGCGTGCCGAACGTGTGACGCAGCCAATGAGTGGATGCCCGGCTGAGTTTCAGCCGTTCTTTGGCAGGCAACTCCGCCTGCGCAATTGCCTTGGGAATCCAGCTTCGCACGTTCCTAAAGGGGTTCTCGCGAAGTCGAAGGAGCCGCAAGATTTCAAACCCAAGCTACCGGCCAGCGATGTTTTCAGGCGACTCACCGAGCAGGGGTGGAAACGTTCCACGCCCCAGGCTATTGATTGGAGCTGGGGTGGCGTTGACTGCAAACTTCCCCCTCCATGTCTCCTGTTGAGGTGCGTAAGCGGTGTGTTTAGTTGAACGCCTTCTGCAGTTCGCTCGCACGCCGACTCAGCGGCGCACGCCCATACAAGCCCGTCGTGATGGCACTGGAGCTGTGACCCATCTGGGCCTGCAGCACATCGATGGGAACGCCCCTGGCAACACCCCGTGTGCCGAACGTGTGCCGCAACCAATGGGTGGACGCCCGGCTAAGTTTCAGGCGTTCTTTGGCAGGCAACTCTGCCTGTGCAATCGCCTTGGAAATCCAGCTCCTCACGTGTTTGTACAGCGCCTGGTAGGTGACGGGCTCCATCGCATCTGACACGTTAGCGAGGAGGGGGGCGTGTGGTGGTGCGGTCTCAACACCATCCAGCCCACGCTCGCTTAAGTAGCGCTGAAGCGCGGCAAACGCCTGGCCTGGAAGGGCGACCACACGGCGCCGGTTGCCCTTGCCAGTGACGTGCATGAACCACCCCTCGGGCTCCTTGTGGATGTCGCCCAGGGTGGCCGAAAGCAATTCTGCCGAGCGCAAACCGACGGCTTCCATGAACCGCAAAATGAAGCGAATCCGGTCCCGGGCAGGGGAGGGCGCTTGGGCTTCGACGAAGCGCAAAACCTCTTGCATGGCGGCCTCGCTGAAGGCCTTGGAATCCAGCAACCCGGTTTCTGAGGTGGCATGTGTCAGACCACTGGCTTCCTTGGCGTTGATCAGTGCCCAGGGCGATCCGTGGATGTAGCGCGCACTGTGCAACCAGCTGAACAACGCACTGACCACGGTCAGTGCCTGGTGCTTGCTGGCCGCGCTGAGTTGACCTCGGAATGGCGCCCACCCGATGTCACCCGGACTGGCCTTGCGTCGCGAGATCCAGTGCGCTGGGATGTCCCCCAAAAACACCGCATAGGCCGAGCAGTCCTCAACGCGCATGCGCTTGAAATCCAATCCACCCCGTTCACGCTGCAGCCACAGCATCAACCGGTGCGCTTCGCGCCTGAAACACTTCGCCGTCGCGTCAGAACCCGAGCGCGCCACGATCCAGGCCTCGACCGCGTCTGCATCCGATCGGGCATCGAGCAGCGGGGCAGGGGAGGGGGAGGGCGCCAAGCCCGGGTTTTGGGTCTGTAAGTCCCTTTTTTCAGAAAAAGGACGCGAATAGAGGCCCTCAGAGGCGTTTTCAGGGGCTGAGGCCACCTTGGTATTGCCGGCCTCGAAAAAATCGCTCCTGGCGCGTTCTGAGAGGTCGATTTTTGACCTCTCCACCAGCCTGAAGACCGTCAAAGAGGGCCTTGGCAGGCCCGGCAAGAGCCCGTTGAGGTGTCTTTCGATCCGTCGTGCCTTCGTCTGGCCAATCCCCGCCAGCGCCCTGTACCAGCGACCGCCAGCGTGGATGCGCGCATGCAGATCGCCCAGGTTCACGATGCCTGCCCCGATCAGCTTCTTGGCGGTCACTTCATCAAACCAGCCGTTCACCAAATCGGTGGGGGAAGGCGTCTCGGCCGCTTGCGCTTGCAGGCGCTGGATCAGATCGATCTGGCGCTGCCGCAGTTTCACTCGGCGATCCGCGCGCAGGTCGGTGGGAAATTCCTCCTGGTACATCGCCAGGACCTCGGCCTCGCTCCAACCGTCCAGGTCGCGCTGCGCCACAAATGCGTCCAGGCTGGGGGCAGCACCTTGCGCCTTGGTCGAGATGGTCAGCCCGATGAGGCGCCAGGCCGACTCGCCGCGCCGGCGCGCGATGGCGCGCACCGCATCGATCGTCTCCTCATGAGCACTGTGCGCCTGGTGGCCATGCTCGATGCCGAGGTAGCGCCGGGCGCTTTCCAGGACGGGGATGCCTTCGGCCACGGCCCGCAGGTGGGCAAAGTGGTGGGGCCCCAGGCGGCGGACGTAGGCCTTTGATGGACTCACCGTCAATGCTCCAAGCCGGCAAGGGCAGGGCGCCTAGCCGTCAAGCGGACGTGTGCGCAGATTTCAGCAACGTCCCCCAGGCGGTCGCGATGGCCACGAGCAACACCGAAGAAGTGTCGGGCCGGGTGCCATTCCTCAGGTCGACCAGGCGCTGCGTCCCAAGGCACGCGCAGGGCAGCGGGGCAGCTGAAAACGGTGGCTGGTGGCACGGGGCGGTCGGCGGGGTGGTCTGAGGAGCTGATCTAAGTGCTTGTCAGGCTTGGACTTTATCCGAGGATGGCGGTGAAGTGGGGTTTTGGCGTTGATTTATTGGGTAAAGATAAATAATATAATCTATAGCCATATCGCGTCAAAAAAATCGGCCGAAGCCGTTCACGTTCGCTCACACAACTAAAGTTGATGCTGCTTTGCAACCAAATTTGATGCTTGGTCCAGTTGACATCGACTCACACGAACAAGGTACGCCGAATTCACCTGAAAATCAAGACCAGTGGCTATCCAGGAGCGTGTTGGGCGACCGCCGGTGGGTAAACTTTTTGGTGCTGGGTGAGTCCTCGGCGAAGTGCTTCGATGGCCTCGCGCGGTGAGCTGGCCAGCACCTGCAACTTGAGATCGACAACTCGGGCAATGAACTGGCCGCCGTACTCAAACAGCCAGAACCTCGGCTTGCCGTGTCCAACCCCCAATAGTCGGTGTTGGTCCACCCGCGTGCTGCTCGGTGAGATCGATTCAGCCACGTGCCACTCGCCAATGCTGCTCAAAGTCAGGCACGGACCACGGCATACGTCGACAGCGATGCGCAGCCGCCGGGCGGTCGTCTCCAGTTGTTCTTGGCGTCGGCGCGCCTTGTCTGGCAGCGGCAGCGTCCAGTCCCACCCGGGTTGAGATTCCAGGCTGACAAAGCAAATGGATTGGGGGCCGTGGATCGTCGCCCACTGGAAGGCGTCCTCGCCCGAGAGGACGCCCCAGTCGGCATGGCCTGCGCGTGCCCTCGTTGGTATTGACTGCATGGTTGTGCAGCCAAGCCCACGAGGACGGTTTCCCGTCCATGGCTGCTGTTTTGCAGCACCTGGAGGACTTCAGCCTCGGCAGCAACCCCTATGCCTCGCACGTAGCCGAATGCCACATAGAGCACGGTGGCATCCGCATGCCGCTCTTCATGGCCCCTCACTACCACGTGATGGTCAAGATCCCGGCCGCAGCAGATCCATATTGCCCCCCAATCGCTGTGGAAGGTAGCTCCCTGGGCAAGTGCAATCGAGGGGGGGACGCTGCGTAGGGCCGCGTGCCCCCCATCCTGCAGCGTGACCTGATTGGGTCAAGGCCGGGTTGTCATGCAGGCAGTTTGGCTGCAAGCAGTTCGACCTTCTCGATATTGGGCGGAGAACTGAGCAAGGTCGCGGCGTTGGCCATCAAGGGGTTGTTTTGATTTCAGTGCAAAAAGTGACGGTTCCCAGCCGCCCGGAGAGCGAGCATTGGCGCGGGTCTCGTTCTTCGGACCAGGGTAAGTCATTGTCAGGCAATGATTTTCTGTTGTTCCCTCATTCGGCCAGCAAAGCCCGGTTTGTGGGGTTGAATTCAGGCGGCAGCGCTTGTTTTGCCGACCGCTTGTGACGGCAGGATCTGGGCTGCATAGCGATCCACCGGGAATCGGAAGACCCCGCGCAGGTTGATGCCCTCCAACCGTGTGGGTGCTACCCGTCCGATGAGCTCTGGCGGTACGATCTGGCGCCGGTTGGCCCATCGATCCAGCACGGCCTGCATCTGCGCCGTGTTCCAGGACATCACGATGTTGGCCAGCAAGCTCAACGCATCTGCCACCGCCTGCATCTCGTCGGCGCGCCGGGCCTGCGCTGGGCCGACGCGCCCGGTATAGATCGCCCGTTTCAGTGCATTGACTGCCTCGCCGCGGTTGAGCACCCGCCGCAACTCGCGACGGAAGGCCTCGTTGACGAAGTAGTCGGCCAGGAATGCCGTGCGCAGCAGCTTGCCCACCTGCACGCCGGCATCGTAAATCGGGTCGCCTCTGCGGCCGAGCCGAACCGGGCCAATGCGCTCACCGCGCTGGCATGCCCGCTCGACACCGAAGCCGCCAAATGGATCAGACTGTCCCAGTGGGCTTCAATCAACGCGGTGTCGATGCCGGCCTCACAGACGGCAGCGATCTCCTCGGGTACCTTCATGCCGCGCGGCACGAACAGATGCCGCTGCTTGAGCTCCTTAAGCCTGGGACACAGATCGAAGCCCAACAGCCGGGCCAGGGTCATGGCGAAGTCCGTGTAGCCGTGTGTGTCCACTGCCAGTTGTGTCGTCTCGACCCGTTCTTGCCGCACAACACCCTCGATGGCCGCACCAGCCTGGCGTTCGTTGAGCACGATGGGCTGAGCGTGGAAGATGCCCCAGCGGTCACGCACGTGGCTGTAGATGCCGATGGAGGCCGTCTGCCGTCTTGGATCCTGGCGCGCTTGCCATACCCGTCGGCTGGTCTCCAAGCTCATCATGTCCGAGGAGGCCAGGTCGGCTCGGCCCCAGGTGGCGGCAATGGCGTGGCGTTGCATGTACTGCAGCACCGCCTGGCAGGCCAGTGTCAGGCGCCGCTCGTCACTGGCCCAGCGCATGGCCTGGCGGATGCTCGCGGCCGACAGCTGAGGGATCATGCGCGCGCACTCGGCCGCCGTGAGACTGGTGCCGTGGGCCAGGATGCCGGCGTAGACCATCAGCAGTTCCTGGCCAGAACGCGGCTCACGGCCAAGCATCACCCAGCTGAAGCGCACCTGGGCATCCACCGCCAGGATGACTTCTGGCAGTTGAACCTCGCCTATGCGTTGATCAAGACGGTGGCGCAACTTGGTGACTTCGGGATCTTCGTCGTCGGCCACCAGTGGCGCCAGATGCAGTTCATCATCCACCCGCAGCGTGCCGGTGCGCACGGCCGCAGCCACGGCATCCAAGCCGGCGCGCACACGCTCCAGCAGCGGTGCGAGGAAGTTGCCCGCTTTGACTGGCATCTGCAGTCTGGCGTAGTGGCGCCGGGCCTCGGTCTCCCAGCGCTCATCCGGAATGAACAGCCGTTCGCGACCGCGGAAGCTCAGCGAATGCTCGACCCAGACCGAGCCGTTGCGAACGGCTCGGCGCAAGGCCAACAGCGTTGCCACCTCCAACGCCCGGAATGCTCTCTCGCGGTCGGTGTCTGCGATGTCCTGCCGCCAGGCCGCCCCCAGCCGTGACGCCGTGAAGTCCTCCGGCAGGATCTTGTCGCCGGTCACGTACTGCGTACGCAAGGTGTCCAGTGCTTGCAACGTCGGATGTTCACCCGTGGACCTCCAGGCCAGGTGGCTGACGGCAACCATGAGCGAGCGCACAGGGACGATGGTGGCGATCAGTTGCCGACGGATGCCCGACGCTCGGCTCGGAGCCTTCTGCGCGCGCCTGGTGGCAACCAGCTCACGCAGCCTGGTACGCAGTTCGGTCGAAGCAGATTCGTCCTCGACCAGGTCCGTCAAATCCTGCAACAGCAGTTGGTACTGCCGTGACCAGTCGACGGCGGTACCCACCTCGTCAGCGCATTGGCGCCAGAGGTCCGTGACGCGGCGCTGGAACATGAGGATGAATTGGTCCGTCGCCGTGAGCAGGCAGTAGCGCAGGAAGCAGGCCAACTCGACGGTTCGAGCGGGTTCCTTGATGCGCTCGCTGACAGAGGGCGGACGTGTGGCCATGCGCCGGGCGTAGCGGCGCACCAGGGTGTCATTGAGCTCGCCCAAGTGGCGATCCAGGCCCAGTCCTTTGAGAAAGGTGATGCGCTCGAGCACTTCCGTGATCTGGCGCGTGGAATGCTTGGCAGGCGCGCTCCACAACCAGCTCTGACAGTGCTGGCCATCTGGCCGGGCGGTGGTTATGGCCGACGCCCAGTGCTTCAGGGTGTCGGCCGGCACCATGGTTCGCACGGACGCAGCAGTGGTGGTTTCGAGATCGGCGAGTGCAGCGGCCACCAGGGTACGAATGGCGCGCTCGTGCACGATGATCAGCCGGTGCTCGTACAACCAGTGGCGGGCCCGAAGCAGCAGTCGCTCGCGATCGGCGGTGTGCGTCACCTCGTCGCGCAACACACGCACGAGCGCGCGGCGTTGGTGTTCGCTCATCCAGGCAAAGCCCAGAACCTCGCAAGCCTGCTGCTGGTGGTCGAACAGGGTGCGGCCCCGGGTGTACAGCGCGCGCAGCGAGGCCAAATCCGGCGTCTCGATCTCCAGCAGTTGGCCCAGATGGCGCAGCAAGGCCACTGGCACGGCACGAACACTGTTCAATGGGCGCCCGCTCATGCGAAAGAAACCGATGTGCAGCGCCAGGCCCAGCTTGTGGCGGTCGCCCCGGCGCCGCTCGATCAGCTCTTGCTCGGCAGGGCTGAAGCTGAAGAAGGCCTGCAGCTCAAAGGCAGAGATCTCGCGCGGCAGCTCACGCAGGCCCAGATAAGGTGTTTGCCAACCCTGCATCGCCGCCGCTCCTCAAGAGTCGAAAGGCAGCCAAAGATACGCTCGGACAGACCGAACAGCAACTGCAGTGGAATCAACGACTTACCGCGCAGGGCCCATGCCGTTGCTGGGCAAACGAAGCGTCACTTTTTGCACTGAAATCAAAGGGACCCCTTCTCGGACGACATCAGGGCACGCGTCATTGGCGCCACGCCAGTTCTCAATCCGATCACGCGCGCGCAGTATCCGCACCCACTGAGCAAGGCCGAGCGCCAATCGGAGTGCGAGGCCTGGCTGGTCGAGCACCGAACGCCCGCCTACCCCTGGATCGCCATCGATGACCGCCATTGGTGGTTCGAGCCTGACTGCCCGCGCCTCTTTATCACCGCCCAGAAGACCGGCCTCATCGAGGCGGTTCGCGCCAAGCTGGAGATTTTCACGAGTAAGATTCATCTCGAATATCGATAAAATATTCGATATTCGAGACAAATAAGGCGCTGAGGTGGTGAGGTCGGCCTCCGCTGAACGCCCTCGCTAGATGGCAGCAAAGGCTGCCGTCGATCTCCACTTTGACACTCTCCTGAAACACTCATGAAAGAAGAAGATAAACTTCCGCCGCTAGAGCGCTACTTTCGAATACTGGAGCTTCTGGCAGGACTACCAGAAGGTGCAACACTGAACGAGTTGGCTTCGATGCTTGCATTGCCTAAGCCGACGGTCCACCGGCTACTAGTCGGTCTTCAGAAATCCATGCTCGTGACGGTGCAAACCGGGCACATCTACACCCTCGCGGCCAGGGCGCGCCGTCTTGCGGTCGTCGCGATGGATTCAGACTTCGTACAAAAGCTCTCCAACCAGCATCTTCGGGACCTTGTAGAAAAGACCGGCGAGACTTGCTACTTGGCTCGCCTGCAAGGATTAGTCGTGAAGACCGTGGCTATGGATTCCCCTAACGCTCCTTGGCGGGGCTTTGTACTGCCTGGAAAGGTCATGCACCCTCACGCCACTGCAAGTGCGAAAGCCATCCTTTCTCACGCTGCGCCGGATGTCATTGACCGCGCGCTCGACACCAAACTACCAAAACTGACGAAGTTGACTTTGACCGACCCGGAGGCAATCAAGATGGAGTATGCCCGGGTGAGAGAAAAGGGATACGCGACATGCATTGGCGAAGTTGATGATGCGCTTTCTGCGGTAGCGTTACCAATCCAACTCGCGGATGGGCATGTCGACTACGCACTAGGCGTCGTCGGCCCAAGTCCTCGGATTGCAAAGCTCATTGAGGATGGCTTGGTATCTCATATGAGGACCATCACAGAGGCTATCGGCACCGCGCTAAGGAAGGCCGTCAGCTAAGCCCCGGGGGCGGTCGCCACTTCGACTGCCGCCATGGCCCCCTGGCCTTTTAGCGGGATGCCCGGGTGTGCATATCACCGAGGCAGAGATACTTGATTTCAAGGTAGTCCTCGATGCCATGGTGTGATCCTTCGCGACCCAGCCCCGACTGCTTCACGCCACCGAACGGGACGTGCTCACTCGCAATGAGGCCTGTGTTGATGCCCACCATCCCGTACTCCAGCGATTCACCCACGCGGAAGATTCGCCCAACGTCCCGACTGTAGAAGTAGCTCGCCAGCCCGAACTCGGTGTTGTTTGCAGCCTCAACTGCCTCCTCCTCATGGATGAAGCGGAAAACAGGAGCAAAGGGACCAAAGGTCTCCTCCTTCGCGCACACCATGTTTGATGTCGCGTCAGCCACGACCGTGGGCGCAAAGAAGTTCCGCTCAAGCCGTATGCCGCCGGCGACGACTCGACCGCCCTTCTCCACGGCATCTGCCAGATGGGCCATGACCTTGGCGATGGCAGCCTCTTCAATGAGAGGGCCTTGCACAACCTCTTTATCGAAGCCATTGCCGACCTTGAGACCGGCCACCTTCGCTGCGAACTTCTGGACGAACTCGTCGTAGACAGCATCTTGAACGTAGATTCGATTAGCACACACGCACGTCTGCCCAGCATTACGGAACTTGCTTGCAATGGCGCCCTCGACTGCTGAGTCGATGTCCGCGTCGTCAAAGACGATAAACGGCGCGTTGCCACCCAGCTCCAGGCTGAGCTTCTTGATGGTCGGTGCGCTTTGCGCCATCAAGATGCGGCCGACCTCAGTAGACCCGGTGAAGCTGATGTGTCGGACCACGTCGCTCGCGCACAGCACCTTTCCAATCTCGATGCTGTTCGCACCGTCCCCCGTTACAACATTCAGAACACCTGCAGGCACTCCGGCGCGGGTTGCGAGCTCCGCCGCGGCAAGCGCTGTGAGAGGCGTGAGTTCCGAAGGCTTGATGACGACGGAGCACCCTGCCGCGAGCGCAGGGGCGACCTTTCGCGTAATCATCGCGAGAGGAAAGTTCCAGGGCGTGATGGCTGCGCACACACCGATAGCCTGCTTGAGAACCAAGAGGCGGCGGTCCTTGTCGAACTCCGGCAGTGACTCTCCGTTGACGCGCTTGGCTTCCTCGGCAAACCATTCAACAAAGCTAGCCGCATAAGCAACCTCACCCTTCGCCTCAGCGAACGGTTTGCCTTGCTCAGCAGTCATGATTCGCGCCAGGTCTTCCGCATGCGAGACGAGGAGCTGAAACCACTTGAGCAGGACACCATGGCGATGTTTGGCTGTCGTCGCTCGCCATACCGACCAGGCAGCATCGGCAGCCTGAATCGCATCCAACGCATCCTTGGCGCCGACATTGGCCACGTCGGCAATCTTCAGGCCAGTCGCAGGGTCCGTGACGTCGAACCGCGAATCGCCCGCGACATCCTTTCCGTCGATCAGTGCATGAGTTCGCAGCAGGCTGCGGTCGTTCATTTGAGCTAGGGGGTTGTGAGCAGAGGTCATGGTCGGAGCAGAATGTGAGCGGAAGTGCAGGTAAAAAAATGGCCACACCCTTTCGAGCGTGGCCAGTCCAAAGCATGGGCGCCTAGCTGACCCGCTGCTTGTAGAAGGTGTCCTTGCGGACCACCAGGCCATCTCTGAACTTGTAGATGTCACATCCCATAATGGACGTGCGGATTCCATCACCATCGGTCCAGGTCACGGTCCATTGCGAGAGACCGTTGTTGCCGCTGACCCACTCGGTACCATCAATCCACTGGATGTCAGGCGTGGAGGTAAAGCGCTTTGCCAGGGCATCTGCAATGGCGGCCTTACCCGAGAGCCGGGTGCCGCACGGCTCTTTGCCGCTGGCGCTCAGCATCTCTCCGTCTTCCGCAAAGAAGGCCGTCACGGCAGGGATGTTGTGGGTGTTGAAGGCCTTGACAATGTTCTTCAGTGTCGCAATGTTAGTCTTCTCCTGCGCTGCGAGCAGCGTGCGTTTGATGAGCTCCAACGTCTTCTGGAAGAAGACGCTGTTCTCGTTGGCCAACACGTTCAACTCGTCGAAGTGGTCGCTGTCTGGAACGGAGTAGCGTTCTATTGGACGTTCCACCGTCGAAAAGGTCTCGACATACATGTCCGCTTGTCGATGGAACTCATCGGTTTCACGTGCACCACACACAACGAGTTGCGGCGCATTGGTGAGGGGCGGGTGATACATCGGGCTTTCGGACTTCGCCTCGGCGGCATCCATCTTGACGCCGTCGTTGATGGATGAGAAGCGGACAGGCTCCAGGTCATTGAGCGGTGACAGGGGAAAACCGCCCTTGATAAGATCTGCGGGCAGTCCCCTTTGAAACGCTGGCCAGTCAGTGCCAAGCAGCATTCCGGTGATATGACCGCCAGCTGAATGCCCCATGACGAAAATGCGCTCGGAGGAAAAGCCGAGCTCGCCTGCGTTGGTGTAAAGCCAAGCAACCGCCTTGCGCGTCTGGGGTGTGATTTTTGAAATCCGCACGCTCGGGCAGAGGTCATAGTTCACCAGAGCTACAGCGACGCCATTCTTGACATACGGTTCGGCCAGAAAGCTGTACATGGACTTGTCGCCACGCTGCCAGTATCCACCGTGGAAGTAAATCAACAGAGGGGCGTCTGCATCCGCTGCGGGAAAGAAGTCGATGCGCTCACGCGAGCCCTCGCCGTACGGCAGGTCGAGCTTTCCCTTAGCAGTCGCTCGGAAGGCTTCGCTGCGACGTGTCCAATCGGGCGTCACGGTGACCTCGTAATCCGGACGGAGCGCACGCAGGTTGTACTGAGGCTCCATCGCCTCGAACGTGTAGTTTGTATTAAGAGTCATGTTGAACGAGAGCGGTGAGTTACTTCTTGAGAAGCGGGCAGCGCGAGTTGGTCACTGAGGTAAACGCTTCATCGCCGGGAATGGTCTGAACCAGCTTGTAGTAGTCCCACGCATACTTGGATTCGGAGGGGCTCTTCACCTGGTAGAGGTAGAGGTCGTGAATCATTCGGCCGTCCTCGCGGATACGACCGTTCTTGGCGAACATGTCGTTGATGGGAAGTTCCTTCATCTTCTTCATCAGTTCCGGGGTCGCATCGGTGCCTGCGGCCTGAATGGATCTGAGGTAGTGCAGCGTGCTTGAATAGACCCCAGCTTGGGACATGTTGGGCATCTTCTTCATCCGCTCGAAGTAGCGCCTAGAAAACGCACGGGTCTCCTCGTCGCGATCCCAGTAGAAGCCAGACGTCAGAAGCATGCCTTGGGCGTTTTGTAGGCCAAGCGCGTGAATCTCGTTGATGTAGACCAACATTCCGGCGATGCGTTGACCGTTCTTGCCGATACCGAACTCGGTGGCTTGCTTGATGGAATTCGCCGTGTCGGCTCCGGCCGTGGAGAACGCGACTACCTTGGACTTGGATGCGAGCGCCTGGGTAACCGCTGAGGAGTAGTCGGATGCGTTCAAAGGGACGCGAACCGAGCCAGCCACCTTGCCGCCGCCCGCCTTGACGGCTTCCATTGCGTCGCGCTCGAAGTCATGACCGAAGGTGTAATCAACAGTGACAAAGTACCAGGAGTCGCCACCGTTTTTCAGAACGGCCTTCGCAGTGGAGCGAGCCAGTGCATAGGTGTCGTACACGTAGTGCACGGTATTTGCATTGCACGCCTCGTTTGTGAGGCGCGGTGAGCCAGAGATGTTAACTACCACAATTTTGTTTTTCTGCTTGGCGATATCGCTCACAGCGAGTGCCGCAGAGGACATGTTCACGTCCATGATTACGTCGACGCCATCGACGTCGAACCATTGCCGGGCAGTGGATGTGGCCAAGTCGACTTTGTTCTGCATGTCGCTGTAGATGACCTGCACTGGTTTGCCCAGCACCTTACCGCCAAAGTCCTCGACCGCCATTCGCGCTGCAGTGACGCTTCCGATGCCGGCGACCTCGGAATAGGCGCCCGACATGTCCATCAGAAGCCCGATCTTCACGACGTTGCCGGAGACCTGAGCTGCGGCTGTCCCGGAAAGCAGCGCCGCTACAGTAAGCGCTGCGGATTTCTTAAGAATGTGATTACCCAGTTGCATGATTTCTCCTTAGTTGTGGGGACGTTGCGATGTCTCAGGCCGCTTTTTTAATGAGGCGCGCCCGCTTGCCTTTTGCGTTGCTTCAGCCAATGCTTTATCTGGCCAAACACGCCTTTCCTGAACGAAAGAACACATGCCACGAAGGTCACGCCGATGATGACTGGTGTGGGAATGATGGTGGCGGAAAGGAAGCTCTGCATGCACACCACGAGTGCTGCTCCAACGAGCGGACCGAAGAAGGTGCCGAGACCTCCAAGCAGGGTCATCAGGATGACCTCGCCCGACATTTGCCACGTGACATCTACCAGCGATGCCAGCTGGAAAGACAAGGCCTTCAAACTACCGGCAAGCCCAGCAAGTGCCGCCGACATGACAAAGACTGCGAGCTTGTATCGAGTCGGTCTGTAGCCTAGGGAGACCGTCCTGGCTTCGTTGTCTCGAATCGCGCACAGGATGTTTCCAAACGGCGAATGAATAATTCGCCAGAGGAGAAACAAAGCGCCTGTTGCGATGGCGGCAACGGTGTAGTAGAGCGTCAGCTGGTTCTCGAGGTTGATGAGTCCGAACATCTTGCCTTGCGGAACTGACTGAATGCCGTCCTCACCGCCAGTGAACGGTGCCTGGAGGAACAGGAAGTACACCATCTGCGACAGCGCCAACGTAATCATGGCGAAGTAGATGCCTTGGCGCCGCACCGCCAACGCACCGATGAGGAGACCTAGTGCTGCGGCAAAGAGCGTCCCAATCAGCAGCGCGACCTCGGGCGAGACTCCCCAGCGCTTCAGGGCATGGGCAGCGAGGTATGAGCCGCCGCCGAAGAGTGCAGCGTGTCCGAAGGACAGTAGGCCAGCGTATCCAATCAACAGATTGAAAGCTGCAGCGAAAAGCGCGAAGCAAATAATCTTGATGAGGAACAGTGGATAGACGACAAAGGGAGCCAGCGCAAGCAGGACAAAGCCCAAGGCAACTCCCAGGCGCAGTCCGGGCGCGGACGAAGGGTTGTTGGTATTCATAGCGTTTACTCCTCACGCCCAAACAGACCTGCGGGTCGCACAAGCAGCACAACGGCCATCACCACAAAGATGACAATGTTGGAAGCGGGCGAGTAGACCAACTTGGTCAGCGCTTCGAGAACACCCAAGCCGTAGCCGGTCACGATAGAACCGGCGATTGAGCCCATGCCCCCAGCAACGACGACTGCGAAAACGATGATGATGATGTTGGTGCCCATCAGCGGGCTAACTTGGTAGATGGGGGCGGCAAGAACGCCAGCGAGACCAGCCAGCGACGCTCCCAGCATATATGTCACGCTGAGAAGCACTGGCACATTGATGCCGAATGCTTGGACTAACAGCGGGTTGTCGGTCGAAGCGCGCAGGATGGAGCCCAGCTTCGTTCGTTCAATCAGGAGCCATACGGCGATGCACGTGGTCAGTGAGGCAATGACGACGAAACCGCGGAATTTCGGGACAATGGCATACCCTGTGTCCCAGACCCCGGTAAGAGCCGCTGGCACTGCGTATGGCAGGCCGGCAGAACCGAACACCTCACGCAGGCCGCCTTCAATCACTAGGGCCAACCCGAAGGTGAGTAGCAGACCATACAAGTGGTCTAGGCCGTAGATGTGCCGAAGCAGCAGACGCTCAATCAGTAGCGCGAAGGCTCCAACAAGGCACGGGGCGATGATGAGTGCGGGCCAGAAGCCAATGCCCAGCCAGTTCAGCAGGAGGTAGGCGAACAGAGCTCCAAGCATATAGAGAGAGCCGTGCGCGAAGTTAATCACTTTCAGCAGGCCGAAGATGATGGCCAGACCGAGGCTCAAGAGTGCATAGAAGGAACCGTTGATAAGCCCGATGAGCAGTTGGCCGGCAACGGCCTGTAGAGGCATTTCAAAAATATTGGTCATTCTTCAAACCCCCAGTTGCGCCTGCAGAGCCGCTTTGCGGTCACCAAGTTCGCTTGAAAGGAACGTGTCTGCGATGACGCCGTGGTCCATCACGACGAATCGGTCTGCAACGCGTTGCGCGAAAGAAAAGTTCTGCTCAACGAGAAGGATGGTCATGCCCCGTTCCTTCAGGTAGGTCAGTACATCGCCGATGCGGTCGATAATCACCGGTGCTAGACCTTCGGTCGGCTCATCAAGAATTAAAAACTGGGCGCCAGTGCGGAGCACCCGGGCAATGGCCAGCATCTGCTGCTCCCCACCCGACAGCTTCGTGCCAGCGCTCCGGCTGCGGTCCTTCAGATTGGGAAACAGCTGGTAAATTTCCTTGATGTCTAGACCTCCAACTGCAATGGCTGGAGGCAAGAGAAGGTTTTCCTCCACGGTCAGAGCGGCAAAAATTCCCCGCTCTTCTGGCACGTAGCCGATACCTTGGCGAGCTATCGAATGAATGGGCTTGCCGATGAGTTCGGCGCCGTTCAGTCGGATGCTTCCCGTTCGCCGCTTCAGGAGCCCAGTTATTGCGCGCAAGGTGGTGGTCTTTCCTGCGCCGTTGAGTCCGAGCATCGAGAGGGTCTCGCCGCGGCGGACTTCGAGGTCCACGCCGTGCAGCACTTCGCTATCGCCGTAGCCGCCATGCAGGCCTTCAACTTTCAGAACGATTTTGCTCATGCGGCACTACCCATGTACGCTTGGCGTACTTCACGGTTGCTACTTACTTCCGTGTAGGTCCCTTCGGCCAGAATCTGGCCGCGTGCAAGGACTGTGATCTTGTCGCAGAGCTTTGCGACCACTTTCAAGTTGTGCTCGACCATCAGGACGGTTCTGCCCTTGGCTACGCGGTCAATCAGTTGAGTAACGCCTTCGATGTCCTCATGGCCCATGCCTGCCAGCGGTTCATCAAGAAGGAGCATCACAGGATCCAACGCAAGCGTCGTCGCGATTTCCAGTGCACGCTTTCTGCCGTAGGGAAGGTCACCTGCTCGGTGCTTCATGTACTTGCCCAAGTCCACATCCTCGGCAAGCGAGTAAGCGCGCTCGTCGAGTCTGTCCAGGGCATTAAGAGATTTCCACCATTGACCAGAGAGGCCATTCGGCCGCTGCAGGGCCACTCGGAGGTTGTCCTTCACCGTAAGGGTGGGAAAGACCGCAGAAATCTGGAAGGACCTGACCACGCCCAAGCGAGCGATGTCGGCCGTACTCTTTGCCGTGATGTCGTTTCCGCGGAAGCAAATGTGCCCCCGGGTGGGCTTCAACACTTTCGTGAGGAGGTTAAAGACTGTGGTCTTGCCCGCGCCATTGGGCCCAATCAGCGCGTGGACTGAGCCTTCGCGAACTTGGAGGTTCAATCCGTCAACTGCCGCAAAGCCGCGAAACTCCTTCGCTAATCCCCGGGCTTCAAGAATTGGTGGAGGACTGGTCATCTCATCCCTTGTCTCGTGTATTTGGAATTTGATCATCTCGAAAAATGATACGAATGTCGATAAGTGAGACAATTATTCCTTGTGTCACAGAGGTTGTCAAGCTAGTCAAGGCCACCCGCGTGGAAAGCTGATGGCGAGTGGCGAATTTCGATAGCTACGGCTGCCTCCGCGGTATGCGAATGAGCAGTGCGCTGCCACTTCGCCGAAGCGGGTATATGCTGGTTAAGGAGCCGTCGGAGATCGCTGGACGGCTCGGGGGGGGCCGGGCGCGGGGAACCGGCTTGAGCTCCCTTACTGGAGGGGCGAGAGGGATCCCAGCGCAGTTGGCTAGGGTTCTTTCGCAAAAATAGCTTGCATTGATCTTGCATGGTCTCCGGTACATTGACCAGCCGCAGCAGGCAGTTCGTCAGAATGGCTGTGCCGCCGTCTTCGCCAGGCTCAATGAGCGGCGGCACCTTCAGGGGGCGGCCGAGCGGCCGATGCGGCCGCTCACGTCGTGCTCATTCAGCCAGCACTGGCCGGTGACGGTGTCGCCAAGCACCAGCCGCACCTTGTGGCCATCGCGCCGGCAACTCTCCAGCGCTTGGGCCGCCTTAGGGTCGGTGCCGGGGGTGAAGTAGGCCTGCCGCGTCAGCGGCGAGCGAGCCCAGGCATCGATGGCGCCCAGGTACTTGGCGTAGCCGTCCAGCGAGCCGTGGTCGCCGGCAACGAAGGCAAGTTCGGGCCGCTCCAGGTGGGCGGCGATCTGGTCGGCATGACCGCGCGCGTTGTCGAAGCCCAGGCATGTGTGGCCATCGCCGCAGGGGATGACCTACAGCCGCTGTTCGGTATTCAGGGGCACGTTCATGGCGGGTTCCTCGAAGGTTCGGGCGGAACCCGCCCCCAGCGGAGCGAGCCCCGCGGGGTTGTGGTGTAAAAAACAGAGGTTCTGTCGCAATAAGGCAGTCGGGGACAATCGGGCATGACCCCACTGCATCTTCAACTTGCAAACTCGATCTTGCGCCGGGTGATCAAGCGGCTTCACTTTCCGTTGGAGGTCATGCTGGTGTGCGTTCGCTGGTACGCGGCCTACCCGCTGAGCTTGAGAAACCTGGAAGAAATGATGGCCGAGCGTGGCGTGTGCGTCGACCATGCCACTGTCCATCCGTGAAGAGTAGTAATAGTGGAACGAGCAACTCACGCCTTCTTCATAGTGAAGGATGGTTAACGTTGGTCGCGGACGTCAGAACATTACTTCCAAAATTTTGGTAGTAAAAATGGTCCGATCTCTACCTGTGACGTAAGACTGGGACTCTTGCGTGTACGCAGCTTGCGGCGCATCATTCAACTATGTTCGCGCCACGGTCTACTGATGGACGATCGCATGTCTACTTGAGGCCACTGCCGCTTGCCCGCGGGTTTGGTCGGCGGCGGCTTGAGGTCTTCAGCCCGAAGCTGGGCCGTCGTGCGAGCTTGGGCGGCTATGACGCTTGGAAGCTCTGGCTTGCGTTGGAGGCGAACCCGCAGGTGCAGTGCTTTTGTGAGCGGCCAGCCTTTTTACCTGGACGGCGAGGGCGGATGGTCGATTTTTGGGTGCAGACGCGCGACCTCCCGTTGGGGGAATTTTGGCTGCTCCACCACCCGCCTTCCGAGGATTCCTTCGGAGAAGACACCGACGGCACTGAGCCTGAGCGAGTGCACAAATTGGCGCTACGCCTGATTGACCCTGAGGCCCTTCGCGGATGGAGCATACCGGTCGCCAATTGGTCGCAGATCATGCCTCACCTGGCCAGTTGGCGTCGGTTCCCAGACAAGTTGCTCGCCCAGTCCATTGTAGTTTTCGCCGATACCTGGCGAACGCGTGATGAGATCCTTTGGCAGTTAAGGGACCGAGATGCCACCGAGGTCGAGGCAGCGCTGTATGCGCTGGTGGTGGAGGGGAGGGTGGTGAGTCCTGACCTTGTCACCTCTCCCCTTTCTGGAACAACACAATTCAAGCGGGTGTGACTGTGACGCCGGAGATCCTGCATCCCTCTGTACGTTTGTCCCTTGGCGACTGGCCACAGGTCGACGCCAAGGCATTGCCCGAAGCAGATCGTGCGGTCTTTCAGCTGCGAAGTGGCGCAGTGGAGGCGTATGCGCAGGGCAGGGCGTTGACCGATATCGAGACCACCCTGGGCGTTCACCGTGGGACCGTCTTGCGCATGGTCTCCCGTGGACAGAAGCCTCATCACGACGGTCGCCTGTGGGGTTTTCGGGCACTGGTGCCTCGTGCACGGGTAGAACCCTACCGACGCGTCGCGGCACCCCAAGTGCTTACCCACACGAAGGCCGGAAATGCCGGGGCCTTTGACCAGCTCTTGCAGCGCTATCCGAGGCTGTATCAGCAATTGCGCAACGAACTGACAGAGCGCCGGGTCACACTGAGGCCCAGCGGTGATGGCAGCCGTCTTTACAACGTCAAGGGCGCAATCGCGCGGTTCCATGCGACGTGCCGCGCGCTGGGACTGGGCGCTACGGACTATCCGTTCAACCAGAAGGACCGTGCCGTGCGTTCGGTCGGCCGCCTCTTGCTCGCCTGGCTGGAGGACGACTGCTCGCTGGCACTCCGCGCCTCCGGTGCTCGCTTCAAGCCCAGTTCGGCACTACGGCACACCGAGCGTGCCGCCTTGCGTGCATACGACACGGTCGAGTTTGATGCCCACAAGCTCGACTTGCGACTCAAAGTCCTGCTTGAACGGGACCCTCTGGGTGGGGAGCACGTGGTGGAGATGGAGCGGATCTGGCTGCTGGCGATCATCGACGTTGCGACGCGCTGCGTGCTTGGTTGGCATTTGAGCTTGTCTCGGGAGTGCAACCGCTTCGATGCCATCGAGACCATGAAACGGGCCCTGCTCCCGATGCACCGTCCAGAGCTCACGCTGCCAGGGCTTCAGCTTCTGCCCACTGGTGGTTTTGTCACGCAGACCTTTGAGCAGACGACATACGCCTGCTGGCGCCAGATCCGCCTCGACAACGCCCGGGCCCACCTGGCAACGACCAGCTTGGACGTGGTCTGCGAGACCCTGGGCTGCACGGCAGATTTCGGTCCAGCCTACCAGCCAGACGACAGGCCGTTCGTGGAGCGGTTCTTCGGCACCATGACGACCACGCTGGCGCGACGGCTGCCCGGTGGCATTGACCCAGCGAATCTCAAGCTGGCAGTGAAACGCCTTCGTGACCCGAAGGATTCCCTGCAGCTGCTCGTCACTGCCCAGGAGCTCGAGGAATTGCTCGCGATGACGATCTGGAACTACCACGGCACGCCTCACGCGGGATTGGGTGGACTCACGCCATTGGAGGCAATGCACCAGCAATTGGCGGGTATTCGTACTGAGCCGATCTCACTGCGAAGGCTGCACCCTATATTGCGAAAGCACCCGCAGTTGCTGCACGACCCGGTGCTGTGCCGAGTGCGCGGCAACCTGGCTCGCGGCGAGCGGGCGCACATCAGCTACCTGCACGTGCGCTACACCAGCGACCAACTCACTCGCCGGCCCAGCTTGCTTGGCGAGCACCTGCGTGTCCACGTTGATCCGACCGACCTGCGCACCGTGCTGGCCACGACCGCAGATGGCGAAATTCTCGATCCGCTGCTGGCCAGCGGTGCCTGGCGCACCGAACGCCATTCCCAATGGTTGCGCCAGGCCTTTTACAAGGCCAAGCGTCAGCGTGAGCTGAATTTCGCGATGGGTGAGGACCCGATCGAGGCGTTTCTCCATCTGCGCAAACGCGAGGCCACCAAGCGCAAGCGGGCCGCCAATGACGTTGCACGTGTGCAGCACGAGCGCGTGCGTCAGATCAAAAACACCCGCACCCATGATCCTGTCTCGGATTCCACCTCAATCGGCAATAGCCTGCCGGAAGTACTGGCCGCTCAACTGCCCATCGGCCCCGTGAAGCCCAGAAAACTTCGGATCGAGCCCGGGCAGGTGTACTGAGTAGGAGCCACCATGGCATCGAACCCATCACCTGCACCTGCCGACACGGCACGGGCGCGAACAACTGTGCTGCCCGCCAAGACCGGTGGCAGCCTCTCACTCCAGACCCATCCGCTGGCGCGGCGCCACTATCGGGTTGCCACGGCTGCCATCGAATCCTTCGTCGATCTGGTCGAGCACTGCGTCCGCGTCCTGATCCCCGGTGCACTGGTGTATGCGAGGCCGCGGATCGGCAAGACTCAGGCCATCGACTATCTGACCCTTCACCTGGCCAAGCACCGGCCGGACATCGTGGTTTTGCGTCTCTCGTGTGAGCACCACCGTTCGGATTTCGAAGGCCCCTTTTTCAACAGTTTGCTGTCAGCAGCGGGAGTCCGCCAGCCACTACCGAAGTCGATTTCCGACAAACGATTTGCGCTGCTGTGCCGAATCACCGAGCAGGCTCAGGTGCACGCGGGTCACATTGTTGTGTTGATGTGCGATGAGGCGCAGCGTCTCTCAAAACATGGACTCGAATGGCTGCGCGACGTCCACGACCAGTTGGCCCGCCACGGTATCCACCTCATCACGTTCCTGGTCGGTCAGCCGCAGCTGCTGGCACAGAAAGCCCAATACCAGCTCTCCGGTGACGAGCAGATCGTCGCTCGTTTCATGATCGAGCAGCTCCAATTTCGCGGCATCGCGCGAGCCGAAGACGCGGCGACCTGCCTGGCCAGCTACGACATCAGCCGCTACCCGGAGGATGGGGGTGCGACTTTTGCCGAGTTTTTCTACCCGCAAGCCTATGGCGCAGGCATGCGGCTGGCGCAACACGCCCATGGCTTGTGGGCAGCATTTGTCCACGCCCATGCACGCTCTCAGCTGCCAGGGGCTGTTGAGGTTCCAATGGACTACTTCACGCGTGCTGTGGAGACGGTTCTGCTTAACGGCCCCCTGTGGGACACGCTGGGCTTTGAGCCGACGGAGGGGCACTGGGAGCGCGCCGTTCGTGATTCCGGCTATGTGGCCTCGCGACAGACGGTGCGCGAGAGCACCCAAAGTGGGTAGGTGAAACCATGGTTCTGCCCATCCTCGTGCCACCAATCGAATGGTCGTGGGACGTGCAGGCAGAGGTCACACCGCTGAGGCGGCCACGGCGACGTCCGCCAAGCTATCCAAGTCGGCACAGCATCTTGACTGGCCGTTTTATCCTGGGTGCTGATGCGCGCAGGTTGCCCCCCTATGGTTCGCCAGTTGAGCACACGACGCGCGACCTGCTGTTTGATTGCGAGGTGCTGATCAAGGCGTTGCTGCGGCGCGCCCGCCGCTCCATCGGCTCTCGTGCGACAGCGGCGATTCTGCGCATCAGCCACAGCTTTGAGCCAGCCAGTGGCACCGTGACCGCTTGTGCCAGCGACGCCGCCGTCGTGGCATGGATGATGGCGGCGATGCGGTGGCAGGGCATGACACACCCGCAGTCGCTCATTGTCCCCAGCCTGCACCCACCGACCGCAGTCGTACACTGGCTTGCGCACTTCGGAGTCGAACAACAGTTGATGCGCGGGCGGGCGATTCTTGATTTGCTGGTGATGCGTTTTCACATTGTTGCTGAGCGATGCCGCTAGCACATTCGAGCGGTGATGGCCTGTGCCAGAAGGGCGGGTTGAGCAGGGCAGACACTCGGGGTATTTCGCTGTGCATTGTGATTGGCCCCAGCTCTGCTCGCACAAAAGTGTATTTATTTTGATACCATTGCCGCATGGACGAGCCAATACTCTCGGTTGTCTTTTTTCGCACCGAGGCCGGCACCGAACCTGTGCGGGACTGGTTGCGCGAGTTGACGGTGGAAGATCGAAAGACCATTGGCATCGACATCAAGACTGTCCAATACGGGTGGCCCTTGGGCATGCCGCTGGTGCGCAAGATGGAGCCGGGGTTGTGGGAGGTGCGCTGCGATATTGCCGACGGCATTGCGCGCGTACTGTTTACCGCGAAGGCCGGGCAGATGGTGCTGCTGCACGGTTTTGTGAAGAAGACTCAGAAGACGCCGGACAACGAATTGAAGACAGCCCGTAATCGCCTAAAGAAGCTGTAGGAGCTCATGATGAACAAGCACATCGGCAGCGATTTTGATGACCTTCTCGACGAGGATGGTTTGCGAGAAGAGGCCATGGCCGCTGCTGTGAAGCGTGTGATCGCCTGGCAGATCGCACAGTCCATGAAGGCTCAAAAGGTCACCAAGACCGAGATGGCCGCGCGCATGCATACGAGTCGCATGGTCGTGAACCGCTTGCTCGACGAGAAGGACACCAGCGTTACTCTGGCAACGCTGGCCCGTGCCAGTGCAGCGTTGGGAGCGTCGCTGCGTTTCGAGCTGGGTACGGCGGTGACGGCCTGACTTGCCTTCGCTGTGGGCAGCAGCGGACGCTTTGAAGTGCCCTGGCAACCCGAGGGTCGGAGGTCGAGTGGATGACGCGGTCCAGTGCCGGACGGCACTTTTGCGACGAAGTCACAGAATTAGGGCGTGTTAACACTAATTTCCTAAATGGGGTTGATGGGCGACACTGTCGGGCATGGAAATCACACCCGAACAGTTTGCGCGTGTCCAACACTGCCTACCGACCCAACGCGGTAACGTGAGCATGACCAACCTGCAGGTGGTCAATGCCATGCTCTACGTGGCCGAGCACGGTTGCAAATGGCGTGGCCTGCCCAAAAGGTTTGGCAACTGGCACACCATCTACACCCGCATGCGCCGGTGGGAGAGGGCTGGTGTACTGGACAAGATGTTCCAGGAACTCCAGCGCGAGCAGGTGGTGCGCATTCGCATCGAAGCCGTTTCGCTCGACTCCACCAGCATCAAGGTTCACCCAGACGGCACCGGTGCGTTAAAAAAAACGGCCCGCAATCCATCGGCAAGTCCCGAGGCGGATGGAACACCAAGGTTCATCTGGTTGCCGCGGATGCTCGAACGGCTGTGACTTTCTGCCTGTCGCCCGGACAGGCGCATGATGCCCCTGAGGGCCGCCGTCTCCTGCAAAGCTTGGGGCCAACGAGTCGGCCAATCCACCTGCTCATGGACCGTGCGTACGAAGGAAACGAAACACGCCAATTGGCCCTGGACTTGGGGTTCATTCCCGTCGTTCCTCCAACGCGGACACGTCTTGACCCCTGGGAATACGACCGAGCCATGTACCGGCGGCGCAATGAGGTCGAGCGGCTCTTTCGGCGCTTGAAGGGCTATCGACGAATCTTCTCTCGGTTCGAGAAACTCGACGCCATGTTTCTCGGCTTCCTCAGCTTTGTCCTGGTGGCGGATGGACTTCGCGGTTTGTGTTAACAGGCCCTAGTACAACGATCTCCATATAAATCAATGGTTTATATGGAGCCGCCCCGTGATTTTGGAGGCAATGCCGTCCAGAGTCACACTTTTACGTCGTATTCGTAACAGTATTACTACACTTCACGGTGGGGCGGGCGGCAACGTGCGCTGTGTTCAAGGATGTCTCTGATCTTTGATGCCCGCTGCAGTCGTGTTCAACGAAAAGTTCCAGGGCAAAGCGGCAGCTTTATAAATGGTTGGTCAACGCAAAGCGTTCAGCATTTTTTCGGCGTCTGGCCAGGGCAACCGACGTTTGCCCAACTTCATTCTGTCGAGTGCCTTGAAGGCGTCGTCGACCGTCAGCAACTGGTTTTCGATCATGGCGCACAACAATCCGATGGTGCCCATGACGCTGACCTGCTCTTTGCTGGCGACAACCCGCAAGTTGGTGTCGCCCGTCAGCAGGGTGCAGGCCTCCTGCTTCGCAAGCGCCAGTGCCAAGTAGTCGTTGTGACTGGGCTTGGGGCCGTTTTTCGCCGGAAGCAGGTGGTTGTGCTGGCCTGGCAACTGCTGGGCATACGCCACGAAGTCGCCGCTGACCTCCATGATCTGCAAGCCCAGGTCTTCAAGGCCTGGACTGCCTGGCTCAATTTCTTCGTAGTACAGCAGGTCAGGGATGCCGAACTGCATCGGAAGCAGAAAGAGCGTTTCCATCAACGCTCCTGCCTCCATGTCGATCAAGATGTTGGCATCACTGATGAGCAACCGCATCCGATGACTCCAACTGGCGTTCTTTGTGGAAGCGCATCATCGGGATGCCCAGCAGCTCCGCTGCCTTGCCCTCGGAGATGTACTGCTCGGCCAGGGCGCGGTACACCAACTGATCGAACAGTCGTGGCTGCTCTTGCGGCAGCGGGTCGCCCGGCTCGTTCTTGCGCCAGCCCTTTGCCGAAAACCGCTTCACCATCGAAAGGTGAGCAGCCTCGGTGATCACGCCACACTGTTTTGCGCGCTGCAGCCATCCGGCCATCGATAGGCCGAACTCGTGTTTGAGCACGTACAGCTCTTGCCATTCCAGCGCATGACGTTGTGCCCCAAGCAACTGCAACACCGCGACACGCGGAGCCAGGAATGCACCGGCGAAACGGTCGCAGGCCTTCTCTTCGTCGATGCCGTCAGCCAGTCGTCCTTCGAGCAGCAAATGCCCCAGCTCATGCGCCAGGGTGAACCGCTGTCGATCACCAGGCCAGCGCTTGGAAACAGCCACGACCGGATACTCCCGGCCATCATCGGTTCGAGCCTTGGCCGTCAAGCCAGAGAAGCCTGGGTTTTCTTCATCGACCACGATGACCAGCAAGCCAAGGCCTTCGAGGGTGTCGGTGAGGTCGGCAATCGGGTTCAGCCCCAGCTGCCATGCGTTGCGAACCGTATCCGAGAACGCATCGATCTCATCCGGCGAGGCGACGTGTTCAGGCAAGTTCGCGGGTGGTGCAAACGCCGGGAACGGAAGCTCGGGAAAGGCACCGAGCAACTCCACGCGCTTTTCCACCAACTCGACGACCTTGATCTTCAGCGCATCCTGCGCCGTCTTGCCAAAGGTCGAGAGCTTGCGGAACTCGGGCTGCAGCAGCTCGACCGAATGCGTGCGAAAGAAGTACTCGGTCCGGATGCCGCAGGCGCGGGCCAGCTTGAGAAGCTGAGACGACGAGGGCGTCAGAAGACCCTTCTCGTACTTTTGGATGGCGGTGTGAGAAACACCCACCTGTTCGCCCAACGCACCCAGGGTCAGACCTGCCGCCAATCGTGCTTGACGAATGCGATCTGCAATCATGACGCCTCCTTGGTGTTGGGTTTAAAACGACCCATATCCTACCAAATTTTTAAACCAAAGAGAACCCCACCCGGTACTGTCGCGGTAAGCCGCGCATAGACAATGGGGCATGGCCCCACTGCATTTCCAATTGGCAAACTCGACCCTGCGCCGCGTAATCAAACGGGTGCACTTTCCGTTGGAGGTCATGCTGGTATGCGTTCGCTGGTACGCGTCCTACCCGCTGAGCTTGCGAAACCTGGAAGAAATGATGGCCGAGCGTGGCGTGTGCGTCGACCATGCCACTGTCCATCGCTGGGCCCTGAAGATCCTGCCCGTCTTGGCCGGTGTGTTCCGCCGACGAAAACGCGCAGTCGGTACCTCTTGGCGCATGGATGAGACCTACATCCTGGTGGGGGGACAATGGAAGTATCTGTACCGTGCCGTTGACCGGATGGGCCAGACCGTGGACTTTCTACTCACTGCCCGGCGTGACGAGGCAGCGGTGCGGCGTTTTATCGAGCAGGCCATCAACTTGCACGATGTACCCGAGAAGATCACCATCGATAAGAGCGGGGCGAACACCGCTGCTGTCAGAGGGTTGATGGCGGACAGCGGACTGGCCATTGAACTGCGCCAGTCAAAGTACCTGAACAACATTGTTGAGCAGGACCACCGGGCCATTAAGCGACGGGTCAGGCCCATGATGGGGTTCAAGTCATTTTGGGCTGCCCGCCGAATCCTCGCAGGGGCTCCGTTTATGCAACAGAGCCTCAGCAGACCGTGATCGATGTGATCGAAGGCCGCCTGGATATCAAACTCCACCACCCAGTCATACCGCCAGCAGCGTTCACGAGTGATCGCCACGGCTTGCTTCGCCGACCGACCCGGCCGGTACCCATAAGAGTCCGGATGGAAGATCGGGTCCAGCTCTGGCTCGATGAGAAGCTTGACGACGGTTTGCGCAACACGGTCAGAGACCGTGGGCACTCCCAGCTTGCGCGTGCCCCCCGACGCCTTTGGAATCTCCACCTGCTTGACCGGCGGCGGGAAGTACGACCCCGACGACATCCGGTTCCACAACTTGTACAGATTCTTTGACAGGTCCTGCTCGAAGTCAGCGATGGTCTTATCGTCGACCCCGGCAGCACCTCGGTTGGCCTTGACTTGCTGGTATGCCTCCCATACCGTGCGCTTCGCTATGCCGTAAGGTTTCGCCGATTTCACGCCGCTCATCCCCGGAGGTTGGCAACATTCGTCGGCAGGATAACGCCTCCCCTTCGCTCCACCTCCATTACAAAGGCTTCATCGCTACTACGGGAAGCTCCGCCCCTCGCCCCAGCATCGGTATTCTTCCTCATGGTGTTTGCCATTTGTCATTTCCCTTCACATCTGGAGAGAGGTTCTCACGTTCCGTACCAAAGCCTGTATTGAGATCATGCCGCCTTTACACCGGCTGCCATCGGGTCCGTAAACAGGTATCGCCCCGATTCATCCTGAAGCCAATGGTCCACCTCAGTTTTGACAGCGCTTTAGGCATAACGATGCGTCGTCGGACGGTTTGCTTTCGCTCATCTTCTCAATACACACCTGCCACCCCTATTGGGATGACTTTCGCCCGGTCGCTCACCACCGCGCCTTTTGAACGCAGCAGCACCGGGTGGTTTGAAGCCTGCTCCTGCAAGCCGACTTCGGGAGGCCTACTCCCATCTTCAGTACAGCACCACAGGTCTGCCGCCTGTGTTCGTGACACACACCACTGCTGCCCCTTGCTGGTCTGGTGCATCTCGGGGTCTCTGGCCTTGTCGGCGTTCTTGGTGGAGCTGGGCGCGCCGATGATGGTGGCGTCAACGATGGTGCCGGTGTTGACTTTGATGCCGCGCGCCTGCAGTTCCATACCCACGCGTGCGAACAGGGCTTCGCCCAACTTGTTGTCGTTGAGCAGGCGGCGGAACCTGAGCATGGTGGTGGCGTCGGGCACGGGCTCGCAACCCAGGTCGATGCCAACGAAGCGGCGCAGGCTGGCACTGTCGTACAGGGCTTCCTCGCAGGCCAAGTCGGCGAGGTTGAACCAGTGCTGGATGAAATGGATACGCAACATGCGCTCCAGACCGATGGGTGGACGCCCATTGCCTGCCTTGGGGTAGTGCGGTGCGATTTCATCGCACAGCGCAACCCACGGCACCAGCGCATCCATGGTCTTGAGAAATTCGTCGCGCCGCGTGGGTTTGCGATGCTGTTCAAAGCCCGACTGTGCGTCGGCTGCCATGGCAAGGGTCTGCTGCTTCATGACCCCGTAATTTACCCAGACGCCCAGTCCAGCGGGGACTTTTTCAGCATTGCCTTAAGTTCAATGATGCCGGATCAGCAGTCTTACTGAAATACTAGGTTGCACGCGCGATATTGAGCCCACCGGCTATCCAAAAGGGCTGGCCGGTGATGTAGGGCATGCGGCCGCTGGCCAGGGTGCTGATGGCCAGGCCCACGTCCTCGGGCTTGCCCCAGCGGGGCATAGGCACGCGGCCTTCGGCGATCCACTGGTCGATGGTGGCGCTGCCGGCGGAGGCGGTCATGTCGGTCTGGATGAAGCCGGGCCGCACCTCGTGCACCGCCACGCCGTGGGGCGCGAGCCGGGCCGCGAACAGGCGCGCCGTCATGGACAGGGCGGCCTTGCTCACGCAGTACTGCGCGCGGTCGGTGGAGGCCATCTCGGCTGCGATGGAGGTGACGAAGACGATGGAGCGGCATAGGGCCGGGTCGACGGGCATGGCCAGCAGCCGCCGCGCAAAGGCCTGGGTGAGGAAGAAGCTGCCGCGCAGGTTCACGTCCAGCGAGCGGTCGAAGGCGGCCGGCGCCAGTTCCAGCAGGTCGGTCAGCGGGCGCGCGGCGATGCCGGCGTTGTTGACCAGGCAGCACAGCGGGCCCAGGTCGTGCTCGATCTGGGCCAGGGTGTCGTCGTGGCGCGCCAGGTCGGCGATGTCCAGCGGGTGGTAGCGGGCCCGGCCACCGTGTTCGGCCAGCGACGCCAGCACGGCCTCGCAGTCGGGGCCGGGTGGCGCGAGGTCGATCACCGCGAGGTCGAAGCCGTCGCGGGCCAGTTGGCGGGCGGTGGCCAGGCCGATGCCACGCAGGCCGCCGGTGACGATGGCGACGGGGCGCGGGGTGGATGGAGAAGGGGTGGTGGGCGGTGTAGGCATGGGGTTCAGTCGATGAAGTGGGCGATGTCCTGTGCGGCCTTGAGCAGGCGGGGCGCGAGTTGCTTGACGCGTTCGGCGGTGAGCCGTTCCTCGACCGCCGAGATCGATACCGTCATGTAGGGCTTACGGGTGGCCGAGGGGATGGGGGCGGCCATGCCGGCGATGCCCGGCATGACGATGTTCTTGCCGGCGCAGTAGCCCAGGGTGTGGACCTCGGCGATGCGTTCGCGGATCTGCCGCTCCAGCTGGCGGCGGTGTTTTTCGACCCAGTCGCGCGGCGCGTCCAGCGCCAGCCGGTTGATGGCGATGCGCTGCTCGCCTTCGTCCAGCGAGGCCAGCAGCGCCAGGCCCGAGTAGCTGGCGGTGAAGGGCTTGCTGTCGTTGACCGACACCACATGGGTGCGTATGGGGTAGTTGCCCTCCACCCGCAGCAGGTAGTGAACGCCGTCGAACTTGCGCAGCGCGACGTAGACCACGTCGCCGCAGTGATCGGCCAGGCCCTGCGCGATCTGGCGGATGGCGTTCAGGTCGCGTATCGGGTTGGGCGCCGACAGCCCCAGCGAGAATAGCGCCGGGCCCAGGGCGTAGCGTTTGTCCTCGCGCTGGGCGACGAAGCCCACCACGGCCAGCTCGCCCAGCATGCGGTGCACCGTGGGGCGGGCGATGCCGGTGTCCAGCGCGATGTCTTTGAGCCGCGCGCCGGCCGCGCCCTGCCGCGAGATGGCGGTGAGCACCTGGGCCACGCGTTCGATCACCTGCGTCTTGGGGGTCTCGTCCATGGTGTGTCTCTGGTGGTGGGTGTGAGTCCGTTGAATGGACTTCATTTGTGGGTGGTGATGACCATCAACACTTAAGATTATGTCCTGACACAGAAGAAGTAGGCGATTTCATTCCGTCTTCTGATTTGAAAATCAGTCCATTAATCGGACTTTCAGGGCAAACATGGAGACAAACACACACACGCCCCTGGCGGGCCAGGTGGCCATCGTCACCGGGGCCGGCGGCGGCATCGGCCGGGCGGTCTGCCTCAAGCTGGCGGCCCAGGGTGCGCGCGTGCTGGTGCTGGACCGCGACGAGGCCGGTGCGCAGCAGGTGGTGGCCGAGTTGGCCACGCGTGGCCAGGACGGCGTGGCGCTGGTCGGCGACGTCTGCGACCCCGCGCTGGGCCCGCAGGCGCTGGCCCTGGCACTGGCGCGTTTTGGCCGCCTGGACATCCTGGTCAACAACGCCGGCATGGGCAGCGCCATGCTGCCGCTGTGGGAGGTTGACCTGGCCACCTGGCGGCGCGACCTGGACCTCAACCTCACCAGCCAGTTCCTGATGTGCCGCGCGGTGGTGCCGCATTTGGTGCGGGCGGGCTACGGCCGCATCCTCAACGTGGCTTCGGCCGCCGGCATGGAGGGCCATCCTTTCAGTGGCGCCTACGCGGCGGCCAAGGCCGGCGTCATCGCCATGACCAAGACCCTGGGCAAGGAGTTGGCGAAACAAGGTGTGGTGGTCAATGCCATCGCGCCCGCACTGATCGAATCGGGCATGTTGTCCAGCGACTGGTTCGACCCCCAGGTCAAGGCCGAGCTGCTGGGCCGCATTCCCATGGGCCGCGCCGGGCGGCCCGACGAGGTGGCCGAGATGGTCGCCTTTCTCGTGAGCCCGTCGGTGAGCTTCTCCACCGGCGCCGTGTTTGACCTCTCCGGTGGCCGAGCCACCTACTGACATGACGACAAATCTTTTCAACCGGCACGCGGCCAGCGTGTCCGTCGATGGCACCGAGGTGCCTTACTTCAGCGCCGGCGACGGCCAGGCCGGCGCCCCCGTGCTGGTGATGGTGCACGGCAGCACCGGCAGCACCGACAGCCACTACGGCTACCTCTTTCCCATGTTGTCCTTCCGCCAGCGCGTGGTGTCCATCGACCTGCGGCCACCGGCCGAGGGCGGCGAGCTGACGCTGGCGCAGCTGGTGCGCCAGGTGGGCGCGGTGATCGACGTGGTGGGCGGTGGCCGGCCGGTGGCCCTCATGGGCTATTCGCTGGGCGCCGTGGTGGCCGCCGCCGTGGCCGCCGAACGGCCGGACGAGGTGCGCCAGCTGCTGCTGGTGGCCGGCTGGATCAAGACCGATGGCCACCAGCAGTGGCGCAACGGCATCTGGCGCCAGCTGCGCCGCACCGGCTCGGAGGCCATCCGCCACTACATGCTGTTCTGCGCCTTCAGCTCCGGTTTCGTGGCCGCACGCACGCCGCAAGAGCTGACCGACATGGCCAACCGGATCGCGTTGGACGGTTTTGTGGACCAGCAGATGGACCTCAACAGCCGCATCGACATCAGCGCGCTGGTGCCGCGCATACGCGCCACCACCCTGGTGGTGGGCTGTAGCCAGGACCAGATGGTGCCGCGTGGCCACAGCCAGCAGCTGTTTGGCGCCATCGAGGACGCCCGCTACACCGAGATCGACTCGGGCCACGCGGTGGTGTTCGAACGCCCGGCCGAGCTGCTCAGCGTGATCGACCACTTCCTGCGCGACCCCGCCGCCCACCCGGCCGGCAGCATCCTGCCCGCCGCCCGCCCCTGAACCTTTCCCAACGGACCACAACATGAGCACCACACAGCAGGGGTCGGCCACGACCCACACCGACCTTCTCATCGTGGGCGCGGGCTTTGGCGGCCTCGGCCTGGGCATCCGGCTCAAGCGGCGCGGCCAACACGGTTTTCTCATCATCGAGCGCGCCGACGACGTGGGTGGCACCTGGCGCGACAACCACTACCCCGGCGTCGCCTGCGACGTGCCCTCGCACCTGTACTCCTTCTCCTTCCGGCCCAACCCGAACTGGTCGCAGGTGTTTTCGCCCGGCGGCGAGATCCAGCAGTACCTGCGCGACTGCGCCCGCGAGGAAGGCCTGCTGCCCCACATACGCCTGGGCACCACCATGCTGGACGCGCGCTGGGACGAGGACGAGGGCCAATGGCGGGTGGACACCTCGCGCGGCCTCATCACCTGCCGGGTGCTGATCGCCTGCCCGGGCCACCTGGCCGACGAGCACCTGCCCGACATCCCGGGCCTGGCCGATTTCCAGGGCGAGATCTTCCACTCGGCGCGCTGGAACCATGGCGTTGAACTCCAGGGCAAGCGCATCGGCGTGGTGGGCTCGGGCGCGTCGGCCATCCAGGTGGTGCCCGAGATGGCGAAGCTGGCCAGCGAGCTGGTGGTGTTCCAGCGCAGCGCGCCCTACATCATCCCGCGCGCCAACCGCTGCTACACCGAGGCCGAGAAGCGCCTGTTCGCCCGCGACCCCTCGGTGATGGAGCGCCTGCGCTCGGAGCTGTTCTGGACCGGTGAATACAACTTCGCCCAGCGCCGCAACCTGCCGCGTTTCGTGTCGGAGGCCAAGGCGCTGGCGCTGGGCCACCTGGGCACCCAGGTCAGCGACGCCACCCTGCGCCAGGCGCTCACGCCCGACTACGAGATCGGCTGCAAGCGGGTGCTGATCTCCAACGACTACTTCCCCGCGCTGACGCGCGAGAACGTGCGGCTGGAGGCCTCGGCCCTGGCCCGCGTCGAGGGCAGCGTGGCCATCAGCGCGCGCGGCGAACGCTTCGAGCTGGACGTGCTGGTCTGCGCCACCGGCTTCGAGGCCACCCGCCCGCCCTTCGCGAAACTCATCCACGGCCGCGACGGCGTCAACCTCGACGATCACTGGAGCCGGGGCATGCAGGCTTACGACTCCATCGCCGTGCACGGCTATCCCAACCTCTTCATCATCAACGGCCCCAACACCGGCCTGGGCCACAACTCGGTGGTCTACATCATCGAGGCCCAGGTGGACTACATCCTGGGCGCGCTGGACCACGCCGGGCAGAACGGCCTGGCCGTGCTGGAGGCCGATGCCCAGGCCGAGGCCGACTACATGGACGCGCTGGACACACGTGCCCAGGGCACGGTCTGGCTGGCCGGCGGTTGCAAGAGCTGGTACGTGGACGAGCGCAGCCGCCGCCTCACCCTGGTGTGGCCTGACTACGCCTACGCCTTCCGCGAGGCCAACGGCCGCTTCCACCCCGAGGGTTACCGCAGCCGCGCCGAGGCCCTGGCCGACGCCGTCTGAGGCCCGCTCACATTCCACCGAGAGAGACCCCGTGTTCCAGAACAAAACCATCATCGTCACCGGTGCCGCCTCCGGTATCGGCGCGGCCACCGCCCAACTGCTGGCAGGGCAGGGCGCCGAGGTCATCGCGGTCGACCGCGTGCAGCCCGCCGCCGCCCCGGGCCGCTTCGTCCAGGCCGACCTGTCCGACCCCGCCGACATCCGGCGCCTGGTGGCCGAGCTGCCCGGCGGCGCCCACGGCCTGGCCAACATCGCCGGCGTGCCACCCACGCGGCCGGCGGCCCAGGTGCTCAAGGTCAACCTGCTGGGCCTCAGGCAGCTCACCCTGCAGCTGGTGCCCAAGCTGGCCGATGGCGCGTCCATCGTCAACCTGGCCTCGCTGGCCGGCATGGGCTGGCCGCAGGCGGTGCCGGCCCTGCGCGCCAGCGAGTCGCTGGACTTCGACGGCGTCGAGGCCTTCTGCGAACGGCACGGCATCGCGGGCGCGCGCAGCTACTTCTTCGCCAAGGAGGCCCTGATCGCCTGGACCCACCAGCAGCGCTGGGCCTGGCGCGCGCGTGGCATACGCATGAACGCGGTCAGCCCCGGCCCGGTGGACACGCCCATCCTGGGCGACTTCATCCAGACCCTGGGCGCCCGCGCCGAGGAAGACATGCGGGTGATGGACCGCCCCGGCCGGCCCGGCGACATCGCGCCGGTGGTGGCCTTCCTGCTGTCCGACGCCTCGGCCTGGGTACGCGGCGCCAACATCCCCGCCGATGGCGGCATGCACGCGAAGCTGCTGTGCGACATGCACGGCCTGTGAGGAGCGACACGGCATGAACACCCTACAGATGCTGATCGCGGGGCAGGGCGCGCACGCCGCCTCGGGCGCGGTCTTCACGCGCCACAACCCCGTCACCGGCGCGCCCGCCACCCAGGCGCCCGCCGCCGGCGCGGCCGATGCCCGCCTGGCCGCCGGTGCCGCCGCCGCCGCGTTGCCCGCCTGGGCCGCG